>JADCEX010000078.1 GCA_020249825.1 Roseomonas sp. | reverse complement strand
GAAATCATCAGCAGCAGGCTCATGCGCCGTGTCTCGGATAGGCGGGAAAGATGCAGCGCCACCGCAAAACCAACCACGAGGGAAACCAGCCCCGCTGTGACGCCGAGCAAGAAGGTATTTCGCAAGCCTGTCCAGAATTCGCCTTTCTGCAGCAACCGCACAAAACCGGACCCGCCGCCCACAAAAGCCTCGGCGGCAATCACGCCGAGTGGCAGCAGGAAAAACAGCAAAAGGCACGCCGCCCCCGGCAGGGCCAAGCCAGCCAGCAGCAGGGGCGGCGCGCCAGGCTTCACGAACCGAGTGCCGCCCTGGCCCAGCCCTGTTGCAAGGCCTGCAACTGGGCCGCCGATCGCCCGAGGTCGAGCAATTCGCTTTTCGCATGGCGCACAAGCCGCGCCTGCACAGCCTCAGGGATGGGGACGCCAGGAACGCTGGGTGTCACGAAGCCTTCAGCAAAAAGCTGTTGGCCCGCATTGCTCATGATGAAGTTCAGCCATAACCGACCAGCATCGGGGCGCGGCGCATTGCGTACCAGGCTGATGGTATAGGGCGCGGCAATAGTGCCTTCTGCGGGGCTGATTACCTCTACATCATCGCCCATGCCGTCAACGAACTTAGCGCGCAGCCCGTCATTGACAAAGTTTACCCAGATCGGGATCTCACCACGCACGAATTGGGCGTAAGGTGTGGTACCCATGACCCGCAGCACATTGCCGCTGCGATGGAGCCTTTGGATATAGTCAAAGCCGGGCTGGAGATTTTCGTAAGTCCCGCCATGAGCAAAATTCGCGGCCCAAGTCAGCACCTGCCCAACCCCCGTAGTGCGCGGATCAAGATAGACGACGGCACCGCGATAATCTGGCGCCAGCAGATCGGCAAAGCTGCGCGGGATGCCCCTAGCCAGCTTCTTGTTTACGATAATCACGATTTCTAGTTGGTGGATGGTGAACCACTCGCCTTCCGGGTGCTTCGCAACCCCTGGAAGCCGATCGAAATTCACCGGCCGGAAGGGGGCAAGCAAACCGCGGCGCTGCGCATCCACACCATTGGCACCGAAGTAATAGATGGTATCAATCTGCGGCCGGTTGCGGGTGCGATCAAGCGCATTCACGGCAACACCAGATCCGACATCATTATAGACCAGATTCACATTCGGATAGCGCCGACCAAAGGCACCAAAAAGCGCATTCCAATTGGCCCAGGTGGGGCCGGTGTTATTGGACACCACCATACCTTCTCGGCTGGCGCGTTCATAAAGATCGCGTTCGCCGGGATAAAGTTCGGGCGTATCCCCAACCGCCTGGCTTGGCTGCTGCGCCACAGCGCGCGAGGCGACCATGGCCGTGGCGCCGGCGATCAGTGAACGTCTATTGAGTCTCATGGCGTTCTTTCCTTTCGGTCTCAATCGGCCGGCAGCACCTGCACGGCTTCGGGGGAAATAAAAACGGCCTGCGGCATCATGTCGCTCGCCGTCTCCAGCACCACGGTCCCGCCATTCACGGCAAGGTCCAAGCGGCGGAAGGAGCCAAGGAACCGGTCACGCAAGATGCGCCCGGTGAAACCATTGGTGCCATCGGATGAGGCGCCGATCTGCACACGCTCTGGCCGGACCAGCGCCGCAACCACATCGCCAGCAGTGAAGCCATGCGCCTGCGTACGCAGAGTGCCGATTGGGGTGCTGAGCGTTGTGGCATCCAACACCTTCGCTTCCCATAGGTTCGCGTGACCGACAAAGGCGGCCACCGCACGGCTGGCCGGGCGGGCGTAAAGCTCGCGCGGGGCCGCGCATTGCAGCAGCCGACCTTCACGCATCACGGCCACGCGATCAGCAATGGAAAGCGCTTCTTCCTGATCATGCGTGATGTGCAACGTGGCAATGCCGCTTTCCTGCTGCAAGCGGCGAATCTCGTCACGCATTTCAACGCGCAGAGTCGCATCCAGGGCGGAAAGTGGCTCATCCAGCAAGAGTGCCTTTGGGCCGAAGACAAGCGCGCGGGCAAGCGCAACGCGTTGCTGCTGCCCACCGCTCAGCTTGGCAGGCAGACGATCGGCCTGCGCCAAAAGCCCCACACGCGCCAGCATTTCTGCAGCCCGCCTATTGCGCTCGGCGCGTGCAATGCCGCGAATGGACAAGGGCCAGGCGATATTCTGCAAGGCCGTCATGTGTGGAAAAAGAGCATAGGCCTGAAAGACGATACCGAGTTCTCGCGCCTTTGGTGGCAGGCCAGTGGCATCACGCCCCGCGAGCAGCACGCGCCCCTGCTGGGGAGTGAGGAAACCACCGATAAGTTTCAGCAGCGTTGATTTGCCACAGCCGGAAGGGCCAATGACTGCCACCAATTCGCCAGGCGCAATCGCAAGATTGATGCCGGCAACACCATGCGTCGTACCTGGCCAAGCATAGGTCAGCGCTTCAACGACGACACTCATCCTGCCAAACCCTTCGCTCCGGAGGCGCCGCGCGCTGCCAAGGCCCCGGTGATGGCTGCAATCATTGCAAGCACTAGCAGAACCACCGTCGCCGCGCAGGCGAACCCTGTCGCGCCGTAGAAAGCCTGCAGCAAAACTACCGGATAGGTCCGGTTGAGAAAGCCAGCGATCAGGTTGGAAAGCTGAAACTCGCCAATCGAAAGCGCCGCAACCATGACGCTGCCTGAAAGCAGCGAATGGCGAAGCGCCGGCAGCACAATATCAAAAAAGCGTCGCCAAAACCCCGCACCCAGCGCTTCTGCAGCAACTTCCTGTGCCGGCAAATCAAGATGGCGCATATCCGCGACGAGGGTTTGCAAAAGATAAGGCAGGCAAAGCACAACATGGCCGCCAATCAGTACCCAGGTTGCACCAAGAAAGGGCAGCGTATCAGAAGAAAAAACTAGCATTAGCCCAAAGGCCAGCACAATTGGTGGTGCCGCCACCGGCAAAAGATAGATGATGCGCGCGGCCAATCGCACACCACGCTGCCCGGCACTTGCCACGGCATAGGCCAGCGGTGCACCGAGAATGGCGCAGAGCAAAACCGTTGCGCCCGCTACCTGCAAGGAGGTCACGAAGGCAAGCCGGAAGGATCGGTCATGCCAGACTTGCAGGTACCAGCGCGCAGTCAGCCCATCCGTTGGCAAGAGCGTATTGCTCCAGGTCGCGCCAACGGAGCCGATCATCAGCAGCAGCATCGGCGCCAGTAGATAGCCGAGGTAAAGCGCTGTGATGAAAAAGGCCAAAGCTTGTCTCTCCCAAGATTGGTTTTTCTATGCCGCGTGGCCCGTAGCCGGAATGGGTTCAATAAGAAACTTTCTTGACATTATCGCCGCGAGGCCAGCCGACCAGAAAGTGTCACCATCTTTGCCGAGCGGCCGGGGCGGTTCAAGCCTTCACTTCAAGCAAGGCCAAGGTAACGCAAAGCCACCCTTTCCGCAGCTCCTGCGGCTGTTTTGCAGCGCAGCATGCCAGGCAGCTCGGGCGCTTCGGGCATGCCCACCACCAGACGGCCGAGCCTAAGGCCAAAGGCCATTTCGCTGATGGTGCCGTAGCTCACCGGCTCGGCAGCGCCGCCAACGGCAATGATCGCAAACCCAGCGTTGGCAATGATAGAATTGCGCGCCTCACCAATGCCGGTGGCGATGGGGATCGTGACATGCGCATTGGCTTCGCGCCAATCATCCGAGGGGAGGATGCCGAGCATAAGACCGCCCGCCTTGGCGCAGCCGCGTGACGCTGCTTCCATTGCACCGCCACGTCCGCCGCAGATCAGCGGAAAGCCAATTTCCGCAAGCGCAACCGCAACCTCTTCAGCCATGGTCAGCACGGAATCCGTTGCCTCACGCGGGCCGATGATGGCTGCGGGTAGCCGCCGCCCACCACCTTCACGCAAAAGCCAAGTGGCCGCTGCCGTGGCCGCAACGGATACGCCGCCAGAGCCGACGCTGCCGCCGGCGATCCAGCGATGCGCAGCGCAGTCAAAGACCAGCCCATCCGAACGATACAGCCGCCCACCGGAAAGGAGGAAATCAATCATGCAAACGATGATAGACAATCATGGCTGAAAAAGAAAAGCCGCCCTTCGGCGCCGCTACCTTTGGTAGCGTCTTCGGTATGGGCCCGGGATTTACTTGGCTAGGCTCCTTTCAGCTTTTTGGCGAACGGCATGGCGGTTCGGGAAGATGGCGCAATACCTCGCGCCCCTCTCAGCACTTTGTGGCGACACGGATCGGCCAATTCGTTGGTTGGCGGTGCAGATGTATCTCCCGATTGATCGGGATGTCTGGACAGACTTCGGCTTATGCAGAACGCGATTGGGTTAAGGTCTTGGCGGCGCGCCAATCGGTCTCAAATCATTTGACCACGGACAGCGCCATCCGTCGCGTGGGACTTCGACGAGCGCATGGGATCCACGTGGCTGTGCTTCTCGTCCCGCTCCCCGCCGCCGCCCGACCGCGTGCTGACGCGCGGATTGGTGCTGACAGCGCCATCGGGATGCGCCGGATCGGGTTTGGGGATGGGCTTCGTCGCATCCTCGTGGCTCGCGCCTGGCCCGCTCCAACGAACCGTGTTCGGGTGCTTCTTCAGTATGCGGCTGCTCCTTGTCCCTGTCCCCGATACGAACGGGCGCCGCGACTGGCGGTTTCGGGGGAAGGCCTTTTGCCGATGGAGGGGCCGGCGCGGATGCGACACCGCCCGGCTCCGCGACATCAGGCGCCGAGCCAACTCCTGATCTCGGCGCCATGCTCGTCCAGCTCCGGCGCGCGGCGCGTGAACACGGCAGGCGTGCCCTCCAGCCGCAGCGGAGAGGCGAGCGTCGTGATCGTCCCGCGTTCCGGATCCTCGATCCGCTGCACCACGTTGCGCGCGGCGGCTTGCGGATGCGCGATGGCGGCGTCGAAGGTCAGCCCGGGCTCGGCCGGGATGCCCGCCTTGCCGAGCTCCGCCAGCCAATGCGCGCTGTCCTGCCGTTCGAGCGCCGCCTGCAGCAGCGGCACGAGCGAGGCGTTGTTCGCGACTCGGTCGGCATTGGTCCTGAAGCGCGCATCCTCCGGCAGGTCGGGCCGGCCCAGCATCTCGCAGAGCCTGCGCCAGAAGGCGTCCTTGTTGGCGCCGATGGTGATCCACCCGTCGCGCGTCCTGAAGACGCGGTAGGGCGAGTTGCCGCGATGCAGCTGGCCCATCCGCTCGGGCTCCGTGCCGAAGGTGAAGACATGCGCGGCCTCGTAGACGCCGAGCGAGAGGCCCGCCTCGAACAGCGACTGGTCGATGCGCTGTCCCACCCCTGTCTTCGTGCGCGCCATCAGCGCTGCGAGGATCGCGCTGGTGGTGAACATGCCCGCGGCGAGGTCGGTGATGGCGATCGGCAGGCGGTAGGGTTCGCCATCCGGCGGACCGTTGCCGGCCATCAGCCCGGACATGCCCTGCGCCATCATGTCGAAGCCGCCATGCTGCGCCCAGGGTCCGCTCTGGCCGAAGCCGGAGATGGACGCGACGACGAGCCGCGGATTGGCCCTGTGCAGCGCGTCCCACCCGAAGCCGGCGCGCTCCAGCGCGCCGGGGCGGAAACTCTCGACGAGCACATCGGCCTTCGCCACCAGCTTCCACAGCAGCGCGGCGTCGTTCGCAGCCTTCAGGTCCAGCGCGATGCTGCGCTTGTTGCGGTTCCACAGGGCGAAGGGCTGGCTGCGGCCTTCGACGAAGGGCGGCATGCGTCGCGCCTCGTCGCCGTCCGGGCGCTCCACCTTGATGACCTCGGCGCCCATGTCGCCGAGCATCATCGTGCAGTAGGGACCGGACAGGAACGTCGTCAGGTCGAGGACGAGAAGGCCATCCAGCGCCGTGGCCGTACTCATTCCGGCTGGATTCCCGCGTCGGTCGCTATGCGCGTCATCAGCGTGCGCTGGGCAGGCACGAAGCGGGCGAAATCGGGCCGCGGCAGATAGGCGGGCTGCATGCCGAGGGCGGCAAGACGCTCGCGTACATCCGGCCGTTCCAGTGCCTGCCTGGACACCGAGGCGAGGCGATCCAGGATCGCGTCCGGCGTGCCGTTCGGCGCCCACAGCCCGATCCACTCCACCAGCTCGAAGCCCGGCAGCGCGGCTTCCGCGACCGTAGGCACGTTGGGGAGCGTGGGCATGCGCTGCGCGCTGGAGACGGCGAGCGCGCGCAGCCGTCCGCCCTGCACCAGGCCGACCGCGGAGGGCGCGGTGGCAAAGTTGAAGGCGGTGTCGCCGGCGACGACGGCCTGCGCGCCCTGACTGCCGCCGCGATAAGGCGCGTGGGGCCCTTCGATCCCCGCGCGCTGCACGAAGAGGAAGCCCGAGAGGTGGGAGGCGGTGCCGATCCCGGCGCTCGCCCAGGCGAGCCGCTCGGCGCGCGCGCGGGCGATGAAGGCCTGCAGGTCCTGCGCCGGCTCGGTCGGCGCGACGATGAGCACGAGCGGCATGACCGAGAGCCGCGCGATCGGCGCGAAGTCGCGTTCGTAGTTGAAGGAGATGTTGCGCACGAGCACGTGGTTCACGACATGCGCCGAGGGATCGGCGAGCAGCGTGTAGCCATCCGGGCGCGCCTGCGCGACGATGGCGGCGCCGATCGTGCCGGCGCCGCCGGTGCGGTTCTCGATGACGATGCTCTGGCCGAGCATCTCGCCCATCGGCCCCGCCAGCACGCGGATGGTGGCATCCGTGCCGCCACCGGGCGCGTAGGGAATGACCAGGCGGATCGGCCGGTCCGGATAGGCTGTCTGGGCCTGGGCGCCCATCGCCCAGAACCCAAGGATGGCGGCGGCGCAGCGCAGCAATGTTCTTGTCATTGTTCGTTTCCCCTCTTTCGTTGGTTCTTGGTCAGGGTAGTCCGTTGCGCCCATGCTTCAGGTAGGCCGGGCGTTGGGAGAGAAGCTCGAAATAGGCGCTGACGGCGGGCAGGTCGGGCTTGTCGAAGCCCTTCACCGCGAACCAGCGGTTCACCACGAGCCCCATCGGAATGTCGGCAAGCGTGAAATCCGCGCCGCAGACATAGGGCCAGCCCTGCGCGAGTTCCGCGTCCAGCAGGCGCATGCAATGGGTGAAGTCCTTGCGGCCCTGCTCGACGAACCATTCGTTGTTCCAGGGCGGCTCCTGCAGCTGGCCGCCCAGGAAGGCGCCGCGCATGGCGTGCGTCAGGTCATAGGCGACCCAGTCCATCCATTGCTCGACCCGCACGCGCTTCTCGGGCGCCGAGGGATAGAGGGTCTCCGCACCATGCTTCGTCGCGAGATACCGCAGGATGGCGTGGGATTCCCGGAGCACCAGGTCGCCGTCGAGCACGACGGGAATCTGCGCGACGGGATTGAGCTTCAGGAATTCTGGCGTGGCGGTCGGCTTGTAGCCGCGGCCCCAATCCTCCCTCACGAAGGGAATGCCGAGCTCGTCGCAGAGCCAGAGCACCTTGCGGACATTGAAGGAATTTGGCCGGCCCAGGATGCGCAGCGTCTGGCTGGTCATGGTGAGTGGCTTCCTTGCGTTGTTACGCGCGTTCGACGAAATGGATCAGCACGCCGCCCATCGCGTCCGGATGCACGAAGCCGATGCGTGCGCGGCGCGAACCGGGCCGGCCCTTGCGGTCGATCAGCGCCACCCCGGCCTCGCCAAGCTTCGCGAGCGTCGCGTCGATGTCGGGTGTCTTGAAGGCGATGTGGTGCAGGCCGGGACCGCGGGAGGCGACATAGCGCGCGATCGCGCCCTGGTCCTGGCGCGTATTGCCGGCGCTGCCGTGCTGCACCTGGCCATCCTGGTTCGGGTCGAAATTCTGCAGGAACTCCAGCTCGCAGTCGCCGGCGGTGATGAAGGCGACGCGCAGCCCGCCGAGGATCGCGGGCGGGCGCGTGTGATAGACGACGCCGTGTTTGTCGGAGGTGAAGCTCTCGACGGCGATCTGCGTCTCCATGTCCGTCTGCTGGCTTTCGAGCGGGCAGCCGAGTTGCCTGCAGAAGACCCCGATGGCCGCCTGGTTGTCCGCGCTCGCGATGCCGATGTGGTCGATGCGCTCGAGGTGCGCCGAGCGCCCGACGCTAAGGCCGAGCGCCGGGGCCAGGCGCAGTCTGACGCCCACGGCTTGCGCCGGATCGAGAGCGATGCCGCCGCCCGGCGCGGGGCCAGCGCGGAAGCCCGCTGCGGTCAGCGCCTGCGCCACGCCTTGGGGATCGGCGGCGGCGAGGGCGACGTGATGCACGCCGGTGCGCACGTCCTCGCCCAGGAAGGGATCGTCGGGCGAGAAGACGGCGACCGCGGTCTCGCCGATGGCGAAGACCGGCGCCGTGCTGTCGCCGAAGCGGCGGTCGCTGCGCGGCAGGCCCAGCAGATCGCCGAACACGCGCGACGCTGCCGCGACGTTCTTCGAGGCGAGCGCGATGTAGGACAGGCCAAAGCCTTTCATCGTATTTTCCGTCCCTTGATGCTTCGTGTCTTGTTGCCGCCGCCGCGCGTCGTCTCGATCGCCGCTTCCGTCCCGCCCGAGAACTGGCGGACGAGGCTTTCGAGGTGTTCGACCGAGAGCGCGGAGGCCTTGGCCGCATCGCTCGCCGCGATCGCATCCAGGATCGCGGCGTGCTCGGCTATGGATGTGCGCGGCAGATGCGGAACGCGGCTCATGGCGGCCTGGTAGCGGCGCAGGCGCTGGCGGATTTGGCCGTAGGTGGCGGCGAGCAACGCATTGCCCGCAGCTTCGACGAAGCACTCATGGAAGGACGCGGCGAGCTGGTGGTAGGCGCCGGTATCGCCAGCCGAGATGCTCGCCCGCATGTCGCGCACGAGCTTGCGCAACCGCGCCAGGGCGCCCCTGTCGCCGCGCCGGGCGAGCGTTGCGGCGGCGAAGGATTCAATCGCCATGCGCACGCCGAAGAGTTCCTGCAGCTCGGTCTCCGAAAGCGGGCGCACGGTCGCGCCGCGATGGAGCGAGAGATCCACGAGGCCTTCGGTGGCGAGGATGCGAAAGGCCTCCCGCAAGGGCACGCGGCTGACGCCACAGGACAGCGCGAGCTCGGCTTCGACGAGACGCGCGCCGGGGTCAAGCCGGCACTGCACGATCTCCTCGCGCAGATGGGCGGCCAGACGCTCCGGCAGACTGTCGGGCCGGGTAAAGGCGACGCGCTGCAGAGTGTGCGAGATTGGACCGCTTCCCCAGAACGATTGTTATACAATTAGTGGATTGGGGGCGTCGCCATGTCAAGCGCGCGCGATGTCGGACCGACGCATTTTCCGCAATGGCAATCGTCGCAGGCCAAAACTCTGTGAGAAGACGGGCATTGACCTGGTGCTGGCGGCGGCGCCATCCTGATCAAAAGCTGCCGTCCGCGATCGCCCCGTGAGGCCCCGGCCCAAGGATCGTGTCCATGCTCCGGCACTTCGCCGTGGAGGGACGCCCATGCCCGGCCCCAGCACCATTGCCACGACCCAGCTCGCCCGCCTGATCGGCACGCCCGATTCCGCCCTCAGGGGCGACGACAAATGCGGATGTGATGGTGCCCGGAGCGCGGCGGGGGATTTCGCCGATGCGTCGCTTGATGCCAGCAGCATTGCCTTTGTGCTGGATTGCCATGTCTGGTCGAATGACAAGGTGCGCGTCACAGCGCGAAATGTTAGCCTGTCCACTGTGGACTTCCCGGCGGCTGCGCTGCATGTGCAGTTGGTGAAGCGAAGGGTTGGGTGAAATGAACGCCTGCAAGCAGGTGATAGGCGCATGTTCAGCGGCGCCGCCATGCTGGGCACGCTCGGTCTCACCTGCCAGCCCTAGGGCGGCCGGCCGGATGGGTTCGCCGCAATCCCCCAACCGCCCATGATCCGCCCCAAAGTGCGGCGCCAGGTTCGGCTCGCGAGGAGGAAGCCAGCGGGCCACCAATTCGCACGTTGATGGCTACTGCGGCGGACAACGCCCCCGCATCCCCAATCGCAACGCTATACCTTTACCGCAAGCAATGCAGGCAGCTCGGCAAGGCTACGGATTTCGTGGTCCGGTGCCCCGGGCAGCCTTTCGCGCCGCTGGCCATAACGATTGCACCACACCACCCGCATGCCGAAGGCTGACGCAGCATGCGCATCCCACGCATTGGAGGATTGGAAGGCAATCGCCTCCGCCGACACACCAAGCCGGTCGACCGCACGTTGATAGACGCGTCGGTCCGGCTGGAAGCTGCCGACCTCATCCACCGAGATCACCGCGTCGAAGGCCCCGACCAGGCCGGCGCCCTCCACCGCGCTCGCCAGCATGTCAGGTGAGCCGTTCGACAGGATGGCGGTGGCAAAGCCCGCCTCGCGCAGCGCGCGGAGCACGCCGGGCACTTCGGGGAACGTGCCGAGTGTGCGGTAGAGGTCCATCAGACGCTCGCGTAGCGGCCCTTCCGCTGGCAGGCCGAGTGTCTCCAGCGCGAAGTCCAGGGCGTCACCTGTCACCTGCCAGAACGACACGTAGCGGCCCTGCAGCCCACGCAGCCAGGAGTATTGAAGCTGCTTGTCCCGCCACAAGGCGGTCAATGGGCCAGCCTTGTCGCCCAACATATCGCTGCATCCGGCTGCCGCTGATGCAAAATCGAACAGCGTGCCATAGGCATCGAAGACGCAGGCGCGGATGCCGGTCAGCATGGCGCGATCACACCAGGGTGCCGCGGATCGGATAGTTCATCTCCTGGATGCGCTTCGCCCCGCGGGCGATACCGGCCAAGTCGGGACGCGCGAAGGGCGCGTTGGAGATATCAATGATCTGCAGCTGCCCCCCAGGATTGATCAGGAAAAGGCCAGGCTCAGGAAAGGGCCGGTCTGTTTCCTGAGCTGAGCGTGGTTCGGACAAATAAAGGCCAAGCATGCGCATCTGCGCCATGGTCATCGCGTAACCAACCGGGAAACGCCAGCCATGCTCTGCCAGATCAGCGGCCGCCTTTTCCTCTGGATCGCCGGAAGCCACCATCACCGAAACACCGATGGCAGAGAATTCATCCATGAGATCATTCAATGTCTTGAGGTAGATTTTGCAGAGAGGGCAATGCCTGCCGCGATAGACAATAAAAAGCCGCCAATCATTGCCGGAAGCGGGCGCGACCTCCCCACCGCCCAGGCGGGGCATGGCGACGGCAGGGAATGGACTACCCGCAGCGAGCTTCACGGTCATGGACATGGGGTTCAATCTCCTTCCAATTGAGTAACAGGGAATGCGAGCCGGTGCGTCATGCCCGGGCCGGCCTTGGACCAAGTAGCGCGAGTGCCTCGCGCGCAGCGCCGTCCAGCAGCGCAGGCTCTGGTCTCGTACGTGCAAGCACGCGCAGCCCCATGATGGCGGCAAGCATCAGTCTTGCGACATCGGCCACATTCATCTGCGGCGCGATCGCGCCTTCACGCTGCGCGGCGCGCAGGCATCGCCGAAAGAAGCTTTCCAACTCACCAAGGCGCTCACGCAGGATCACCCCGATTTCGTCATCCAGGGTACCAAACTCCAGCACGGCATTGACCATGAGGCAGCCGCGCCGGTCACGTCGTGACAAGGCGAGTATTTCGATGATGAACTCCTCAATGGCGTCGCGCGGTGACCTTTCTTGTTCCAGGCGTTTGATGCGGGCGCGTACCCCATCATCAAGATAACGATCCATGCAGCGCAGAAAAAGGGAGCGCTTGTCACCGAAGGCGTTATAAAAACTGGCGGGCCCAAGCCCCATCGAGGCCCCGAGATCACGCACAGAGGTTCCCGCATAGCCGCGATGCCAGAATTCAGCGGTTGCTGCCGCCAGCGCGGCATCTTCATTGAAAATACGAGGTCGCGGCATTGGTTGTTCTTGACATCCTGTGATTTGTATCGAATACTCTAAAACATTATCGGGAACAAGTCCGGCTAGGGCCGTGTTGTTAAGTCAGGTCGTTCATGACATGCACCGAGAAACTGCTGTGATGCGCAACTTCCCGTTTGGTGAGCTTTCGTTTTGTTGGCAAAGGGATAGCTGATGACAGCGTCGAGTCCAGGCTATCATCTTTATGGCTGGGCGACGCCCAATACGCATCGCGTGACAATCCTACTTGAGGAACTTGGCCTTCATTACAGCGTGACCGGCGTCAATATCCGCGCAAGAGAACAGTTCGCGCCGCATATTCTCGCTCTCAATCCCTTTGGCAAAGTACCGATCCTGATTGAGCAGCGCACTGCGACCGACCCGCTGGTCTTGTTCGAGAGCGGCGCGATCCTGCTGCACCTGGCCGAAACGCATGGCCGCTTTCTGCCTGCCGAGTTTCCAAAGCGCGCTACAACGCTCACATGGCTAATGGTTGCCTTGACTGGCCTTGGCCCTGCCATGGGCCAGGCACATCATTGGACCGATCTCGCGCCCGAAAAGCCTAAGGCCGCAAGGGATTACGCCTTGGCGCAGGTCGCGCGTGTTTGGTCCCTGCTGGAAGATCATTTGATCGAGGCACCCTACCTTGCCGGTGCTGAATACAGCATCGCGGATATTGCCGCCTTTCCCTGGATAACGCGGCCAGGATGGGCGGCACGCAGGCTCGATGACACGCCAAACATTGCGCGCTGGCATGACCGTATCGCGGCCCGCCCGGCGGTGCAGCGCGGCATTGCCATGCCGCGCGGCGCAGTATTGGCGTGACGGCCAACCACCAGATGAATGACTTGGCATCCATCACCCTGCCACGGGCAGAGACCGCCACAGGCACGGCAGGCCAACATTTTTTGTGTTCTGTAGCAAACGCTTTATAACGACGTCATGAATCCAAGCGCTATCCCGGAGCCTCCAATATGACCCGACGTGTTGAATGCCGCCGAGAGCTGACCCGGGTTTGCCACGCAGATTTGACCCG
>JADCEX010000077.1 GCA_020249825.1 Roseomonas sp. | reverse complement strand
CGCTATTCCATCCGCGCGCCTGAAATACGCACCATATCTGCCCAAAGCCCACGCTCACGCTCAATCCGCGCCCGCGCTGCCTCCGGCCCGCCGTGCAGCAGCCGCCCGCCCATCAGCAGCGCCCTTTCGGCGATTGCAGGCGTTGTGTTGATGGCGGCGATCTCCTCGGCCAAGCGGCGGACCATCCTTTCCGGTGTGCCGGCAGGGAAAGCCCACATAGTCCAGGACACGGCGGCAAAACCTGCGGCGCCGGCGGCTTCCTGAAGTGTCGGCACATCGGGCATGGTCGGCCAGCGTTCAGCCGAGGTTACGGCCAGGGCGCGCATCCGCCCTTCCTGGATAACAGGGACATAACTTGCGAGGTTATCTATGGCGAAATGGACATCGCCTGACAGAATGGCCGGAATGGTCTGCGCCGCGCCGCGGAAGGGCACATGTTCCCCGGTGATACCCAGGCGGTGCAGGAACAGGGCGGCTGAAAGATGCGGCGACGTGCCAACCCCGGGCGAGCCATAGCTGATCCCGCGCGGCTGCTGCCGCGCCCAGGCGACGAATTCGGCAATGTTGCGCGCCGGCACATGCGCTGCCGGCACCACGGCGACATTTGGAAGCTCCCAAACCTCGGAAACCCAGGCGAAATCCCTCTCCGCATCGAAGGGCAGCCGGTTGAACAGAACCGGCGCGGTCAGCGGAACGGTGAACCCGATCGTCCCGATAGTGGTGCCATCCGGCGCCGCCTTGGCCACCGCATCGGCGCCGATATTGCCGGCCGCGCCGGCTCGGTTTTCCACCACCACCGGCTGGCCTGTGCGGCGGCTGAGTTCTTCGGCCATCAGCCGCGACAATACGTCGAGCGAACCGCCGGGCGGAAAACCGACAATCACCCGCATCGGCCGATTGGGCCAGGGGGCTTGCGCAATGGCGGGGCTTGCCAGACCAAGCGCCAATGGCGAGGCAAGAAGGCTGCGACGTTGGATCATGTTTTCCTCCCGGTTTTTATGGTTGTAGTTTTCCGAATGTCCTCAGCGCGCGTAATCAGGTTCTTCCCGGTCCAGCACGCGGCGCCAAGCATTGAGATGCAGCCTGGCATCCAGCTTTTCACCCCATGGCCCCGTATGGTTGCGGCGCAGATTATCGGGCAGTTTGTGCAAGGGCAGACCCGTCTGCATGGCGGTCAATTGATACATGCAGGTGCGTTCCGCCATGTAACATTCATCAAACGCGTCATGCACCGTGGGGCCTACCACCGTCACACCATGGCCACGCATCAGCATGATGGTCTTATCGCCCATCAGCCGTGCAATCCGGTCCCCTTCTTCATTGCTATGCACGGGCTGATCGCCTTCATCATCATAAACTGTGCGGTCATTCAGCAGCAGGTTATTGTGATGCGACAGCGCGAATTCCGCGCCCTGCACCATGGAAAGCGCCGTCAGATGTCGAGGATGGACATGAATCACACAAGCCGCCGCCGGATTGGCCAGATGGATGCGCGTATGGATATGGAAAGCGACCTTGCGGAGTTCTCCGCTGCCGCGCAGCACGCGCCCTTCAAGATCGCAGATGATCAGATCGGATGCCTTCAATTCCTGGAACAAATAGCCGCGCGGATTGATCAGGAAGCGCGGCTCTGCCTCATCAGGCAACATCAAGCTGTTATGGTTGCCGATATGCTCATTCCAGCCGAGCCTGGCGCCAATGCGGAACACGGCGGCCATGTCGCAGCGGAGTTCCCATTCGCGCGCCTCTGCCCGGCTATCGCTCAGTTTTTCGATGATCGCGGCCATCTGGACCTCCCTGGACCATTCATTTGGCCAAGCCTTGCACAGATCAGGCGCGCCTGACCATCAGGCCGGGTGTTGACGCCGGCAGGCCGGGCGCGGAGCATTCCAGGCAAAAGAGAGGATCCTCCCCATGGCCGAAGCCAAGCCCGCCGAATTGCCCATCACCGGCTATCTGGACCGGTTTTCCGCGCGCCCGGGCGAAAGCCTGGCCGTGAAGATCAGCGTGCCAGGCGGCGGGCGCTACCGCGCAAGGCTGCGGCGCGTGATTTCCGGCGACCCCAACCCAGCCGGGCCAGGGCTGCGGTTTGAGGAGCTTTCCGCACGGTTCGATGCCGAATTTCAGGGCCGTCATCAGCCGATCCGGCTTGGGTCTTATGCGCTAATCCCCAAAGCCCCCAAGCGTGCGGCAGGGCCTGTGACCTGGACCGCGCTGGTCTGGTTCCAGGCGCAGCCCGGCGGCGAGGCTGTGGTGATCAGCGAAGAAGCAGCGAGCGGACGCGTCACGCTTTCAGTCGGCCCGCATGGCCCGATGGCGCGTATCGTCTGGGAAGGCGGCGAAAGGCAGCTTGGCCTTGGCGCGGCCTTACCCTTGCGGCGCTGGCATCGGCTTTGGCTGAGTGCTGATCCCGGCACGGGGCGCATTCTGCTCGGCGCGCAATGCATTGAAGATGGCAGCCCGGCCAGCACGCGCGAAATCTCGGCAGCGGGCATGGCGCTACCCGCCGGCGAAGGCGTGGTGATGATCGCGGCGCGAAATGCCAGCGCCCCCGCAGCGCATCTGACCGGCAAGATCGAAGAACCCGCCATCCTGGCCGGGTTTCGCGCCGAATGGCCGCGCCCGGATCAGCCGCTTTCCGCGGCCTCACCCGGCTTGATCGCAGCCTGGGATTTCGCGCGCGGCATTGCCACGCAGCGCGTGGAGGATATCGGCCCGCAAGCCTGCCATGGCGATTTGGTGAATGTGCCGACCCGCGCTGTTGTTGGTGCGCGCTGGTCGGGGGCCGAGATGTGCTGGCGCCACGCGCCCGCCGATTACGGCGCCATCCATTTCCACGCCGATGATTTGAGCGATTGCGGCTGGGCGGATGATTTCAGCTTCAAAGTGCCGGCGGATTTACGCGCCGGCGCCTATGCCTTGCATATCACCTGCGCAGCAGGCGAGGATCAAATCCCCTTCTATGTGCTGCCCCCGCGCGGCACGGCCACCGCGCCCATCGCCTTTCTGGCATCCACCTTCACCTATCAGGCCTATGCCAATCATGCGCGCGGCAATGCGGATGCGGCCTATCGCGCCCGCGTCGCTGCCTGGGGCGCTTATCCGCATAATCCGGATGATTTCCCGATCTATGGGCGTTCCACTTATAATCGCCACCCAGACAATAGCGGCATCGCCTTTTCATCCCGGCTGCGCCCCATTCTGACGATGCGGCCTGGGTTTCTGACCTTCAATGACGCGAAGGGGTCGGGGCTGAGGCATTACCCCGCCGATACGCATATCCTGGCCTGGCTGGAAGCGCGTGGCTTGGCATTTGATGTGATCACCGATCATGATTTGCATGCCGAAGGCGCGGCGCTGCTGGCGAATTACAAGGTGGTGATGACAGGATCGCACCCGGAATATCACACGCCGCAAACGCTCGATGCGCTCTATGCTTATACGCGCAGCAGCGGGCGCATGATGTATCTGGGCGGCAATGGCTTTTATTGGCGCATCGCGCAACCCGCCGATATGCCAGGCATCTTCGAATTGCGCCGGGCAGAGGGCGGCATTCGCGCCTGGGCCGCCGAGCCAGGCGAATATTATCACCAGACCGATGGCGCCTATGGCGGGTTGTGGCGGCGCAACCGGCGCCCACCGCAGCAATTGGCGGGTGTGGGCTTTTCCGGCCAGGGGCTGTTTGAAGGCACCTATTACCGGCTGCTGTCACCCGCGCGAGAGGCGCACCATGCCTGGATGTTCGAAGGCGTGGAAGGCGAGACCATTGGTGATTACGGGCTTTCCGGCGGCGGGGCAGCCGGTTTTGAATTGGACCGTGCAGACCCTGCCCTTGGCACGCCAGATGGCACGGCGATTCTGGCTGTTTCCGAAGACCCGCCCGCTTCCTTTGTCGCGGTTCCGGAAGAATTACTCTCCCACGTCAATACCGTGAATGGCGAAAAGGCGCAGGCTTTGAAGCGCGGCGAGATCATCTATTTCGACACGCCAGGCGGCGGTGGCGTCTTCGCCGTTGGCTCCATCACCTATTGCGGCAGCCTTTGGCGCCAGGGGTTTGAGGGGCCAATCAGCCGACTCACGGAAAATGTGCTGCGCCGCTTCGCCGGGCTGCCGGATAATGGTTGACGCCGCCGGGCGCGCGCATGAAGCTAAGGCACCACAAATAACGGGAGAGCATGGATGAAACGCCTGAGTTTGAGCACGGGCCTTGTTGCTGCTGCCATGGCCTTGTCGGCGGCGCCGCTGCTGGCCGCCCCTTTCACCTGCCCCACGCGCGGCGGCGATCTGGTGTTTGGCCAGGAAGCCAATGTCAATTCGCTGGATCAGATGACCTCCAGCACGATTTCAACGCGCAATATCGCGATGAATATCTACGAGACGCTGATCACGCGCGATGACAATAACCGGCCCATCCCGGAATTGGCCGAATCCATGCAGGAAGCCCCGGATGGCATGAGCTATACCTTCAAGCTCCGCCAGGGCATCACCTTCCATAATGGCAAGGCGCTGACTTCCGCCGATGTCGCGGCTTCCTTTGACCGTTACAACCGGATTGGCCTGCAACGCAGCACGCTGGATAATGTCGCGGGCTGGGAAACGCCGGACCCCCTCACCTTCATCATCCGCATGAAGCAGGTGCAGCCCACTTTTGTTGAGGCGCTGTCTTCCTTCTCGGTCCCCATCGTCATCATCCCGTCAGAACACAAGGATGATGAACGCCAACAGCTTCGCCCTGTGGGCACCGGGCCTTTCCGCCTGTTGGAATTCGTGCCCGGCAGCCATGCAAGGCTCGGCCGCTTTGATGCCTATAAGCCCAATACAGCTTACGAACAGCGCATGGGCTTTGGTGGCTATCGCGTTGCCTGCCTGGATACCGTGACCTTCCGCATCGTGACCGAAGCCAGCGCCCGCGTGGCGGGCTTGGAAACCGGCGCGCTGCATGTGGTGGAAGATGTGCCGACACGTTCGGTCGAAGCGCTGCGCCGCAATAGCGCCATCACCATCCTGCCCTTGCAGAATTGGTGGATCCAGATTGCGCTGCCCAATACATCGCTGGCGCCCACCGATAACCTGACCTTCCGGCGCGCCGTACAGGCGGCGCTTGGTATGGAAGACATCATGGATGCGGCTTCCGACAATAACTTCCGGCTGAATGTCGGTTTCCAATACCCTAACCAACCCAGCTTCACGGATGCCGGCAAGGAAACCTACAACATCAACAATCAGCAGCGCGCCCGCGCCTTGCTCCGCGAATCAGGCTATCGCAACGAACCGATCATCATCCTGACCAATCGGGACCTGACGCCGATGTATAACGCGGCGCTGGTGATGGAACAGCAATTGAAGGCGATTGGCATCAATGCGTCACTCCGCGTGGTGGATTGGCCGACATCGGTGCAAATGTCTCAGCGGCTGAATTCAACGGAATGGCATTTCTTCCATTCCGGCTGGGGCACGCAGCCCGCGCTTGGCGCGCTTGCCACCATGCAATTCCTGGTTTCCCCCAATGCGGCCTATCGCCCGCGGGATGACAAGGATGATCCGGAAGTGCTGGCCGCCTGGAATGACATGAACATCCTGCGCGACCCGGCAGCACGCCAGGAAGCCTTTGCCCGCATGCAACGCCTGGTGCTGGAACGCGCCTATGCCTACCCCTTCGGGTCACTCACCAAGGTTCAGGCATCGCGCGCCAATGTGAAGGGCTTCGCGCCCTTCCGCATTCCGCGCTTTTCCAATGTGTGGATTGAGCGTTGAAATTTACGACTAGGGAGCGCGATTTACCTTGATATTGGTCGCGCTCCGCCGGCTGCTCAGCGCCATTCCGGTATTGTTCATTGTCAGCCTTATCAGCTTCGGGCTGATGCGGCTGATCCCTGGTGATCCGGCGGCCTCCATCGCCGGGCCTTCCGCCACGCCGGCGCAGATTGACCAATTGCGCCGCGATCTTGGGTTGGATGAGCCCCTACTGATGCAATTGCTGCATTACTACCAAGGGCTATTGCAGGGCGATTTCGGCAAATCGCTGCTGCTCGGCAAGGGCGTGCTGGCTGCCACCCTGGAACGCTTGCCGGTCACCATCGGGCTTTCGCTCTACGCCCTGGTGCTGACGCTGCTGCTTGGCGTGGCGAGTGGCATTATCGCGGCCTTGCGCCAGAATACCTGGGTGGATCAGGTGGCGATGATGATCGCCATGCTCGGCATTTCCATCCCGAATTTCTTTCTTGGCCTGCTGATGATCATTTTCTTTGCCGTGCAGCTCGGCTGGTTGCCGAGTGGCGGTTATGTGCCCTTCACGCAGGATCCAATCGGCTGGCTGCGCAGCACCACCATGCCGGCGATATCGCTCGCGTTGTTGCAGGCGGGTTTGCTGGCGCGCATCACGCGTTCCGGCATGCTGGAAGTGTTGCGGCAGGATTATGTACGCACCGCCCGCGCCAAGGGGCTGCCGGAACGCCAGGTGATCCTGAAGCACGCCCTGGCCAATGCGCTGATCCCAATTGTGACGGTGGTGGGTATCATCATCTCCCTTCTGCTGTCAGGCGCAGTGGTGACAGAGGCGCTGTTTTCGCTGCCCGGCATGGGACAATTGCTGACGCAAGCGGTGCTGAGCCGCGATTACCCCATGGTGCAGGGCGGGCTTTTGCTGGTGACGACATTCCTGGTGGTGGTGAATATCCTGGTCGATATCCTTTATGCCCTGATTGATCCCCGGGTGCGCTATGAGTGAGGCCGCCGCGCTGGATGCCGAAGGCATTGCGCTGAAGCGCGAACATCCGGCGCGCGCGACCATGAAGCGCCTGCTGCGGCATCGGTTGTTCATGACCGGGCTTTTCCTGTTCCTGATCATTGCCAGCATTGCGGTTTTGGCGCCGTGGATTACCGATGTTGATCCCAACCGGCTTTCAATGCGCAACAAGTTCAAGCCACCTGGTGAGGGCTGGGTTTTCGGCACGGATAGCTTTGGGCGCAGCCTTTGGTCCCGCGTGGTCTGGGGCGCGCAGCTTTCCATGCTGATTGGCGCTTCCGTGGTGGCGCTGAATGCGGTGTTTGGGATTCTGATTGGCGCCGCTGCGGGTTACTTCCGCCGCATTGATAACCTGCTGATGCGCATCAATGACGCCCTGATGGCTTTCCCGGCCATTCTGTTGGCCATTGCGGTGACTTCAGTGCTTGGGCCTTCCACCTTCAATGTCATTCTGGCGTTGGGGATTGTCTATATCCCGCGCACCGCGCGTATTGTGCGGTCTTCTGTGATTGTGCTCAGGGAAATGGAATTCGTCCAAGCGGCAGTCGCTGCCGGTGCGGGGCATTGGCGTATCCTGACGCGTCATATCCTGCCCAATGCCATGGCGCCGGTGATTGTGCAGCTTTCCTTCCTGTTCGCTTTTGCCGTGCTGTCTGAAGCCACCCTTTCCTTCCTTGGCGTTGGTGCCGTGCCGCCCACCCCCACCTGGGGCAATATCATGGCCGAGGGGCGGGACTTCATGCGCGAAGCGCCCTGGATCATCACCATCCCCGGCATCGCGCTGATGATCACAGTGATGGGGCTGAATTTCCTCGGCGATGGCTTGCGCGATGTGCTTGACCCCCGGCTCAGGATTCAACAGTGACTTTGCTTGATGTGCAGGGGCTGACCACGGCCTTCATGACCGGGCGCGGCGAAATTACCGCGATTGAGGATGTGTCCTTTTCCCTCAAGGAAGGCGAAATCCTGGGTATTGTCGGTGAAAGCGGCAGCGGCAAAAGTGTGACAGCGCTCACCATCATGGGGCTGCTGCCAACACCGCCAGCGCGCATCGCCGCCGGCAAGGTGATGTTCCAGGGCAAGGAACTGACCAAGCTATCGTCGCGGGAGATGCAGCGCATTCGCGGCCCCGGCATTGCGATGATTTTCCAGGAACCCATGACATCGCTGAACCCAGTGTTTTCCATCGGCGATCAGATCATGGAAACCATCCGGGCGCATGAAAACCTGCCCGCTGCCGCACTCCGCAAACGCGCGATTGATATGCTGGACAAGGTGGGCATTCCATCAGCGGCGCGGCGGCTGGATGATTACCCGCACCAAATGTCCGGCGGGCAGCGCCAGCGCGTGATGATCGCGATTGCGCTTGCCTGTAACCCAAAGCTCCTGATTGCGGATGAACCGACCACGGCGCTTGATGTGACCATTCAGGCGCAAATCCTCGACCTGCTGATGGATTTGCGGGATGAATTCCGCATGGCGATCATGATCATCACGCATAATATGGGCGTGATTGCGGAAACAGCAGACCGCGTGCTCGTCATGTATGCCGGGCGCGTGATTGAAGAAGCGCCGGTGACGCGCATTTTCGACCACCCCGTGCATCCCTATACGCGCGGCTTGCTGGAATGCGTGCCTTCCATCACGGAAGACCGCGCGCGATTGATCGCCATTCCCGGCACCCTGCCCGATCCTGCGCGCCGCCCGCCTGGCTGCCGCTATAGTGTGCGCTGCCGTTATGCGCAGCCAAGTTGCAGTGAGAGCCTGCCGCGGCTGATCCTTGAGGAAGCGGATCACTGGGCCGCGTGTCTCCGCGCCAAGGAATTGGCCGCGCCATGACCGAACCCCTGATCAGCGCGGAAAACCTCGCCAAGCATTTTGATGTTGGCGGCGGCGGGATTTTTCGCGGCGGACGGCCAAGCAGGCTGCGCGCGGTGGATGATGTCGCACTCAGCATTATGCCTGGCGAAACCCTGGGGCTGGTGGGTGAATCCGGCTGCGGCAAATCCACGCTCGGGCGACTATTGATCAGGCTGCTGGACCCAACCGCGGGCAATATCCGCTTTCAGGGCCAGGAAATCACCGGCCTTGGGCGTGCAGCGATGCGTGAATTTCGCCGGTCCATGCAGATCATTTTCCAGGACCCCTATGGCGCGCTCAATCCGCGCATGGCGGTCGAGGATATCATCGCCGAACCGCTCGTGATCCATGGCACCAAATCCAGCGTGGAGCGACGCCAACAGGTCACTGCAATGCTCGATCGCGTCGGCCTGCCGCGCCGTGCGCTGGATCGCTTTCCGCATGAATTCTCCGGCGGTCAGCGCCAGCGCATTGGCATTGCCCGCGCGCTAGTCCTGCAACCGCGCTTTGTGGTGTGTGATGAGGCGGTCTCGGCGCTTGATGTTTCGGTCCAGGCGCAGATCGTCAATCTGCTGCAGGATTTGCAGCGCGATATGGGGCTGACCTATTTGTTCATCGCGCATGATCTTTCGGTGGTGCGCCATATCTCAGACCGGGTTGCGGTCATGTATCTCGGCAAGATTGTGGAAGTGGCCGAAAAGCGCGTGATCTATAATGACCCGCAGCACCCTTACACGCGGGCACTGATCGCCGCCGTGCCGGCGCCGCATCCATCACGCCGGTCACGCGGCAAACGAGAGAATATCGCAGGCGATATTCCAAGCGCCCTCAACCCGCCTTCCGGCTGCCGCTTCCATACGCGTTGCCCGCATGTGATGCCGATATGCAAGGAAGTGGCGCCACCGCTTACCGAGACGCAGGCCGGCCATCAGGTGGCCTGCCATTTGATGACCCAAGCCTGAATAGGGAAAACACCATGGCTGATGCGCCGCGCAAATCGCGCCTTGTTTCCGAAGTTGATTTCAACAGGGAAGGCAAGCAGACAGGCTTCATCCGCCTGTTCCATTCAACCCATGACAGCGCCTATGGCTTCCTGCCCATTCCCATTGTGGTGGTGAAGAATGGCGAAGGGCCCACCGCGCTTTTCACCTCAGGCAATCATGGCGATGAATATGAAGGCCAGGTGGCGCTGACCAATCTGGCAAAGTCGCTTGACCCCGCGCGCATCAAGGGGCGCGTCATCATCCTGACCATGGCGAATTACCCGGCAGCGCTTGTGGGGCGGCGCGTTTCACCGATTGATGATCTGAACCTGAACCGGATTTTTCCAGGCGATCCGGATGGCACGGTCACGCGGCAAATCGCCCATTACATTGATAGCGAATTGATCCCGCTTGCGGATTTTGTGATGGATTTACACTCGGGCGGGTCATCGCTGAATTACGTGCCCTGCGCGCTGGCGACGCAATCCAATGATGCCGCGCTGTTTCAGAAGCAATTGGCGGCGCTCCGCGCCTTTGGGGCGCCCTTCACCTATATCCAGGGCGGCGCGCAAGGCCAGGGTGGCAATCAAACGCTCGGCAGCGGGGCGGAACGGCGCGGGAAGATTGCGCTTGGCAGCGAATTGGGCGGCTCAGGTACGGTCAATCCCGCCGGCCTCGCGATTGCCGAGCGCGGTGTGCGCAATGTGCTGGTGCATCTTGGCATTCTGCCGCAAACGGACTGGGTCGAACCGCCCTCCCCCACCCGGTTCTTGGATGTGCGCGGGCAGGATTATTACGTCTATGCGCCAGAGAATGGCGTGTTTGAACCGCTGGTCCAATTGGGCGATATGGTTGCCACCGGCACGCCCGCCGCGCGCATTCATTTCACCGAAACACCGTGGTTGCCGCCGGTGGAAATCACCTTCAAGGCCGCGGGCATTGTCATATGCCAGCGCATCCCCGCGCGCACCAAGCGCGGCGATTGCCTGTTCCATTTGGCGAGTGATTTGAAGATTGCGTAACGCCTGACCTGCAAAACGGATCAGGCGTTAGGTAAAAACATGCTCAGCGCCTGATCCCGGCGATCGCGTTCTGAATGCCGGTGGTGGCCCAAGGCCCCCAGGGCATGGTGAAGAATTTGAAGCCCTTATCAACGAAGAAATTCGGCTCCATGCCGGGCGGGATGAAATACATGCCGGCCGCAATGCCGTGCTTGGCGGCGGCTGCGGCAATCTTATCAAGCGCGCGCTGATAGGTATCGCAGGCGTAATCCAGCGGCACATCCAATTCAATGGAAAGATCGGAAGGCCCGATCAGCAGCACATCCACACCGGGGACGGATGCGATGGCATCCAGATTTTCCAGCGCCTGCTGTGTTTCGATCATCGGCACAATGACCAATTCCTTGTTCACCGTATCCATATAATCGCGGTATTTCGGGAATTCGCCCCATTCACCGCGTACGCCGGCATTGCTGCGATTGCCCTCTGGGTAGTAGCGGCAGGATCGCACCATGGCCTCAGCCTCGGCGCGCGTATTGATCATGGGGGCGATGATGCCACGCGCACCGGCATCCAAGGCGAAGCAGATCTGATCCGCCTGATTGGCGGCAACGCGCACCAAGGGGGCGGCCTTCTTGCCGCGCATTGCCTGGATGGAAGGCGCAAGCTGCTTGATCTCATAAGGCGAGTGCTGCGTGTCGAACAGGATGAAATCAAAGCCGGCATCAGCCAGCACCGAGACATCAATATTAGGTCCCGCTGTCGTGCCGATGGCGGTTTTGCCTGATTTGATGGTTTGCTTGATGGCATTCATGTGGCTTGGTCTCCTCCAGAATAACGCGGCACTGAAAGAATTCTCTCAGGGCCATTTGGTGGCTTTGCGCCGTTTCACTGCCCTGCTGGGGCTTGGATGCATCCCCATTCATTCGAATTGGGCAAAATCTTGCGTGATGATCACGCCTTGATGATCAGGCTAGCCACCATTTGAAAATCTTGGCAAGAGTCTGAAGAGAGTTCCTGTTTTCCTGCGGCGCATAAGTCTCGCACCACGTCGAGCGGCATTATTCATCGGTGATCGCAGGAAATGGAACGCGGGGCCAAAAGCTGCACCTACTTGCGCCGAGGCTGATCTGCGCGAGAAGAGCTGGCTCGGGCAATCTGAACAGCTGGGATAAGTGTATTTTCTGCCTGACTGCGGCATGATGCCGTGAACAGGAGATACCATGACGAGACGACCACGCCGGAACCACAGCCCAGCCTTCAAGGCGAAGGTGGCGCTT
>JADCEX010000076.1 GCA_020249825.1 Roseomonas sp. | reverse complement strand
TTGGCCGTGGCAGGGCCGCTTGCAACCTTTCCACCTGCACGAGCAAGGCTTCCAGATTGCGCCGCAGCGCCGGGGCCATGGCCGCGGGCGCGGCCCCTGCCGCAGCGCAGAGACGGCCGATTTCGGCATCAAGCCCGGTAAGATCAAGCGCATAACCCTCGGCAAGACTTGCCTCTGCCTGGGCCAAGCTTTCCCCCATGGCCTTTATGGCGGCAAGTACCGCCAGGCCATGCTGACTGGCTTCCGCGGTTGTGTTATCCTCAAAATGCGTGTTCACAGGGCTATCCAACAGGTTCGGTGCAAAAAAACCATTAGAAAATGTTGTAACTGGCGCCGTTTTAACGCATTTTGGCCCGCAACGTGCAAGGATAGAGTTATGGACCCGACCAAGACCGGACCGATTGCCCTTGCCGAACAGCGGTTGCGCTGGGCGGAGGCTCGCCAGCGCGTGCTGGCGCAGAATATCGCCAATGCGGATACGCCGAATTACCGGCCTTCCGATATGCAGCCTTTCGCCAAGGTGCTGTCCGGCAAGCTCAAGGAAAGGCAATTGGTGGCGACCAATGCCAATCATTTGCAGGGAACGCGCCAGCAGGATGGGCGGACCTTGAAGGAACGTCTTTCGGCCACGCGCGACCCAAACGGGAATGCCGTTTCGCTTGAGCGGGAAGCGCTGCGGGTTGCCGATACCGATTCGGCCCATGCCACGGCCCTTTCGGTGCGTCGGCGCTACATGAGCATGTTCATGACCGCCCTTGGGCGGAATCAAGGGTAAGAAGGGCGCTGAGCCATGGAACTTGATCGCGCAATACGAATCGCAGCGGCTGGGATGGATACGCAGAGCGCTCGGCTGCGCGTGGTTGCGGAAAACCTGGCTAATCGTGACACAACCTCGGAAGTCCCCGGCGGCGATCCGTTCCGCCGCAAGACCGTGACCTTCGCCAATCGCTTTGACCGTGCCTTGGGCGCGAATACCGTCCGGGTCGCCCGCGTTGGCACCGCCAAGGGGGATTTCCCAACCCGCCATGATCCGACCCATCCGGCTGCCAATGCCCAGGGTTATGTGAAGACGCCGAATGTGAATTCCACCATTGAAGTCATGGATATGCGCGAAGCCCAACGCAGCTACAGCGCCAATTTGTCAGTGCTGGAAGTAAGCCGCGGCATGTTGACCCGTACCATTGAGGCGTTGCGCTGATGCCCCTGCCCCTGACCCCTGGCGGTGCTGCCGCTGCCTATCGTGCCAATATGGCGGCACCTTCCGCCACCCCTGCCGCCGCTGGCGGTGGCGAGACCGCGAGCTTTGGTGAAGCCCTGTCGCGTGCGGTGCAGAATGCCGTCTCTACCAGCCGAGAAGCCGAAACCGCTTCCGCGCGCGGCCTGATGGGTGAGGGTAGTGTGACGGATCTGGTGGTCGCCGTGGGACGCGCCGAACTCACCTTGCAAACGGCAGTCGCGGTGCGTGATCGCGTCGTGGCGGCCTATCAGGAAGTGATGCGCATGCCGATCTGACGCCGGATTGGCGTCACGCATGTGCTGGGAAAGGCAGGGCGATGGGCGGCATCGCTGAGGCAAGCCGGGAAGCGCTCTGGATCAGTCTACAGATCGGTGGACCGTTGTTGGTGCTGATGCTGGTGGTCGGGCTGGTGGTCGCCATTTTCCAGGCGCTGACCCAGGTGAATGAGGCAAGCCTTTCCTTTCTGCCGAAAATGGCGGCGCTCGCGGTCGCCCTGATCCTGCTGACGCCTTTTTTCACCGGCGTATTGCGCGGCTATGCGCAAACCCTGTTTGAGATGATCATCCAGGTGGGGTCGAGGCCTTAGTGGTGCGGTTCATGCTGACCTTCACCGACCAAACCATGCCCCCGCGCACCAGTAGTTCTACATTTGGTGAACCGATTCACGCTGCCGTCGGAAACCGACAGCAGCGAGCGGACCACTAGTGGTGCGCTTCATGCCAACCTTTCGCGATCCAAGTCTGCGCCCGCGCACCACTAGCCCTGAATTTGATGGGCCGATTCACGCTGCTGTCGGGAACCGCCGGCAGCGATCGGACGACTAGTGGTGCGCTTCATGCCAACCTTTCGCGATCCAAGCCTGCGCCCGCGCACCACTAGCCCTGAATTTGATGGGCCGATTCACGCTACCGTCGGTAACCGACGGCAGCGATCGGACCACTCGCCATGACCGAAGCGGAATGGCTCGCCGCGCTGCCTGACATGGTGTTCCATGCGGTGCTGCTATTGGCGCGTATTGGTGCCGTGGTGATGCTGATGCCCGGCTTGGGTGAGCAGGAAGTACCCAGCAATTATCGTCTGGGACTTGGCCTGGCGCTGGTGATGGTGCTCTACCCGGTGCTGTCGCCCGCCTTGCCAGGCGCGCCTGATGCGGTTGGCGAAATGCTGCGCCTTATCCTCATCGAAATCGTGATCGGCATCTGGTACGGCGCGCTGGCGCGGCTGGTTACACTTGCAATGATCATGGCGGGGCAGCTTTTCGCACTGCTGCTTGGCCTATCGCAATTACTGGTGCCCGATCCGGCAGTGGGCGGGCAGAATGCCATCACGGGCCGGTTTTTTGCCCTGCTGTCCGTGGTGCTGCTGCTCGGCAGCGGGCTTTACGCCCTGCCGCTGCGCGCGCTGGCGGAAAGCTATGCGGTGCTGCCGGTGGGCGAAGGTTTCCTCGCCGGGCAGGGGGCGGAGACCATGGCATTGGCCGTGGGGCAGAGCTTTTTCCTGGCGGTGCAGCTCATGGCACCCTTCCTGCTGCTGTCTGTTGTGCTGAATGTCGCCTTTGGTCTGCTCGCGCGCATTGCGCCGCAGGTGCAGATCTACTTCCTGGTGGTGCCCGGGCAGATCGTGCTTGGCCTTTTGCTGCTGGCTCTGTTATTGCCGGCCATGCTTGGTCTTTATGCCAGTATCGCGCGGGAGACTTTCCTCGCCCTGCCCGGGGTGCGTTGAACCATGTCGGGCAGCAGCGGCGGCAATGAGGAAGGCGGCCAGGATAAGACAGAAGAAGCCACACCAAGGCGGATAGAGAAAGCGCGGGAGGAAGGGCAGATCGCGCTTTCCCGCGAAGTGGTCGGCTTCGTGGCGCTTGGTTTTGCGCTCATCGGCATGACTTTGGGCCTGCCACCGCTTGGGGCTGAATTGATGCGCGGCATGCGTGGTATCCTGGAAAATGCGCATCAATTGCAGGTCGGTTTGGTTGGGACCGAAATGATACGTCTTGGCCTGCTCGCCGTGCTGCCGGTTCTGGCCTTGGCCATGATCGGCGCCATTGCGGGCACCATGCTGCAAAGCCGCGGGCTGGTTTCGGCCAAGGGGCTCAAGCCACAATTCTCACGCATCAACCCCGCCTCGGGCATCAAGCGCCTGCTTGGCGTTGAAGGCGGGATCGAATTCCTGCGCACGCTAATCAAGCTTGGGGTTGTCTGTGCAGCCCTGTGGTGGGCGATTGGTAATTTCAGCGATTTGCGGACCGTTTTGTCCCTCGGGCCCGGCGATCTGCTGCACCTGATGGTACGCGCAGCCATGAATCTGTTTATCGCCGCCATGATTGCCTTCGCGGCCATTGCGGTGCTGGATTATTTGGTGGTGCGCTTCCGCCATTTGCACAAGCTGCGCATGACGCGGCAGGAAGTGCGTGAGGAAGTGAAGGAAAGCGAAGGCGACCCAATGATCAAGGGTCGCATCAAAAGTATTCGCATGGCGCGCGCGCGCCGGCGCATGATGGCAGCCGTGCCCAAGGCTGCCGTTGTGATCACCAACCCCACCCATTACGCCGTGGCGCTTGCCTATGACGAAAACTCCCAGGCAGCGCCAAAGGTGGTGGCGAAAGGCACGGAAGCGGTCGCGGCACGCATCCGCGCCCTGGCCGAGGAATCCAATGTGCCGCTGGTATCCAACCCACCTTTGGCGCGGGCGCTGTTCAAGCTGGAATTGGAAACCGAAATCCCGGCCGAACATTATCAGGCTGTCGCGGAAATCATCGCCTATGTCTGGCGCTTGCGCGGCCGCGCCGGGGCAGCCGCGTGAGCGGGAGGGCTGAGGCAGCGGCGGATTCCTTCCGTCGGCTGTTCGAATCCGAGGAAGATGCCGGGCTTGCCGTGCTGGATTCGGAAGGGCGCATCCGGGCCGCGAGTGCAGTGCTTGAGCGGCTTTGCGCCAATGGTCCGGCGCCGGGGCCGGGGCGCGATCCGGCGCTACTATTTGCGGAAGCGAGCCAGGAGGCGGTGCGCCAGATCATTTCTGTTGCGCTGGCCGGCCCGCCCGCGCCCCCCGCCATTGAAGCGAAACTCGCGGCGCCGGAACAGGCCCCTGACGCAGCGGTGGAGGTGCATTGCCGGCCCTTGCGCGGGGAGCCCGGCGCCTTGCTACGTGTGCTCGACATCACGGCGCGGCGGCGGCGGCAGGCACAGTTGGAAGAAGCGGCGCGGCTGGAAGCGGTAGGGCGGCTTGCCGGCGGTGTCGCGCATGATTTCAACAATCTGCTGGCTGCCGTGGGCGCGGCGGCGGAAACGGCGCTGGCGCGGGGGCAGGACACTGCGACCGCCGAGGATTTACGCCAAATCCTGGATAGCGCCGGGCGCGGCGCGCGGCTGGTGCGTCAGCTTCTGGCATTCGCCAGCCGACAGGCGGTGCAGCCCCGCGTGGTGGCACTTGATCGTGCGGTGGATGGCATGGCGCCGCTATTGGCGCGGCTTTTGGGCCGGCGCATTCCGATCACGCTTGATCTGGAAAGGCCCGGCCCCTGCGCGCGGGTGGACCCCAGCCATATTGATCAGGCGCTCATGAATCTGGCCGTGAATGCACGCGATGCCATGCCGCAGGGTGGCAAGCTCCATATCGCCGTCAAAAGCCGCGACCTGCAAGCGCCCGAACCGGCGCAGGGCGGCACCATTACTCCTGGCCCCTGGGCGGTGCTGGAGGTGCAGGATGAAGGCGCGGGAATGGAGCCCGAGCAAATCTCTCGAATCTTTGAACCCTTCTATACCACCAAGCGCGATGGCGGTGGCACGGGGCTTGGGCTTTCGACCGTGCTGGGCATTTTGCGGCAATCGGGTGGGCATGTCTCCGTGCGTTCCCGCCCTGGTGAGGGCAGCAGCTTTCGTCTCTGGTTTCCGCGCGTCGCGGCTGAACCTGATGCGCCGGTTGCGCATACGCCGGGCATTCATGCCATTGGTGCTGGTCGGCGCCTGCTGCTGGTGGAAGATGAGGCACCGCTGCACCGCCTGCTGACCCGCGCGCTCACGACCGCGGGTTATGAGGTAACGGCGGTGGAAGATGGCGAAGCAGCACTTGGTGCCATCGCCGCTGGCCTCAAGCCTGATTTGGTGATTTCAGATGTCGCCATGCCGGGCAGCATTGATGGCCTCACCCTCGCGCGGCGTCTGCGGGAAATGCAGCCCGATCTGCCTGTTGTCCTGATGTCCGGCTATGCCGAGGGTACTTTGAGCGGCGAGGTGGTGTCCGAGAATTTCATGTTCCTGCAAAAACCCTTTCGCATTTCCGGCATGCTTTCCCAGGTGGCAGCCGCACTCACGCGGCGCTGATTTTCCGCTTCGTCAATCACACCAGGCCTTGCGCAATGGCCTCAATATCCGTAGCCGCCATGGAGGATGGGTCGCGCGTGAGAAGCGGCTTTTGGTGGCGTATCGCTTCGCGAACCCTGCCATCGCGACGTATGATGCCCGCCAGGGGGATTTCTCGTTTCAGGAAGGTGGCCGCCGCCCGGCGCAGGGCTTCATAGGTACGATGCCCGCTCGCGCGGTCATCGGCCATGTTCACAATAATCCGTGACATGCTTTTGGGGTTGTCCATGCCGTGCAGCTTCAATACCGCATAGGCATCGGTCATGCTGGTTGGTTCTTCGGTTGCCACCACCAGCAGCAGATCCGCTGCCGCCGAGATCCGCCGCTGCGGCGCATCAAGCCCCGCGCCCAGGTCAACCACAACATCCTGCCACTGCAGCCTTGCACTTTCCAGGGCCTGAAGAAAAGCATCGAGCGCTGCCGGGCTGAGCGAGGCAAGCGCGCCCGACCCGGAACGCCCGGCCAGCACTTCAAAACCGGCATCGATAATCGGGATGGCGGCTTCAGGCACTGTCATCTTACCCGATAGCACGGCTGCCAGGTCGCGTTCCGGCCTTATGCCAAGCTGAACATCGATATTCGCCAAGCCCAGATCAGCATCAGCAAGCAATACGCGCCGCCCATGGCGCGCCAAGGCCTGGGCAAGACTGATTGAAAACCACGTCTTCCCAACCCCTCCCTTCCCGGAGGCAACCACGATCATACGCCCATTCTGGGACGCGCGACCAACTTGCGTCATCAAGGGGATTCCTTCCCAGACCCTGAGGCTCGATCTTCTACCGCGGAGAGAAGGCGCGATGCCAGCCCCTCCGGCGTCAGGGTTTCAAGCCCATCCGCGACTTCCGATCCGATGCCTGCTTCCGTTAATGCCAATGGGCCTGCCTTGGCCGCCATCAATACTCCTCCCAACCGCCGCGCAGCATCCAATCTTGTTGGCAACAAATGCTGCGCTCCCAAAGCCGCAAAACCGCGGGCCACATCGGCAGACTCAGCCGGATCGAGCCCTGCCGGCAAAACCAGAATTATATCCGCTAGGGAATGACTGACCAAATGGCGCAAGTGCCGCGCCTGATCATCATTAAAGGGATCACAACCTGATGTATCGATCAGGACGGGTTGGCCGGGGCTGCGATGCGTCAGCGCCTTGGCGAGCATGGCCGGCGTGGGTGCCACTGCCAGCGTAACGCCCAAAACGCGGGTGAAGGCCGCCAGCTGCTCCACCGCGCCAGCGCGCTGGCCGTCTGCGGTGATGACAAGGGGCGCCATCCCGCTCAGCACAAGGCGCGCCGTGAGTTTGGCCGTCGTTAGGGTTTTTCCGGCCCCTGGCGGACCGGCAAGCAGCAGCGGACGTTCCAGACCCCTGGGAAGCGCAGCGAAGATCAGGTTTTCCGCCAAGCTTTGCGGCAAGGGGCCCCTATGCAGGGCATGGGCAAGGCTTGCGGGGATATTGTGAAAATCAAGCGGTCCCGCCGGGGCAAAGGATGCGCCGTTATTGAGCGGTTGGATGAGCAGCGGTTCATCCGGCTCCAGTGCTGCGGTAACCTCCACGCCGTGGCGCGTGCGGCGTTGTTCCAGGATGATCGCATCATCGCCAAGCTCTGCGCGAATCTGGGCCATGGCTTCCGCCATGGTGCTGGCGTGAAACAGCTTGAGCCGCATGGCCTAGTGGTCCGATCGCTGCTGTCGATTCCCGACAGCAGCGTGAATCGGCCCACCAAATATAGTGCTAGTGGTGCGAGGGGACAGTTTTGGATTGGGAACGGCTAGCATGTATCGCACCACTAGCCGCCCCTTCGCGCGATGGCTAGGTGTTGCGGGAAATGCAGCACCTAGAGCGACCCTACGGTTCGGATGCGGGCGCGCGGATGGATTTCAGTATGCGCCAGCACCGGGGTTGAGGGGCGGAAGCGTTCGACAATGGCGCGCACATGCGCGCGAATGGCGCCGGAACAGACCAGTACAGGTTGCTCACCCATGGCATTTGCCTTGTCGAAAACATCACGCAGCTTTTGCATGAAGTCCGACAGCTTGGAAGGTGCCATGGCAAGCTGCCGATCATCCGGCGGGCCGATCAGCGCTTCGGTAAAGGCCACTTCCCAATCGGCTGAAAGCGTGATCATGGGCACATAGCCTTCGGGACCACGCGCGGCATCCGAAAGCTGGCGCGCCAGACGCTGGCGCACAATTGCCAGGATGGACGCCACGGTGCGGGCGCCGGCGGCATTCGCCTCCTGAACGCCTTCCAGGATGGTCGGCAGGTCACGAATGGAAACCCGTTCCGCGAGCAGGCTTTGCAGAATGCGCTGAATGCCACCAACGCCGATGGGCTGCGGCACCAGATCAGAAACGAGCTTCTTCTGTTCCGCGGGCATTTCATCCAGCAATTTCTGGGTCTCGGCGAAGGAAAGCAGCTCTGCCATGTATTCGCGGACGATTTCGGTGATGTGCGTCGCGACCACCCCGGCGCAATCCACAACCGTGCAGCCCCGCGCCAGCGCCTCCTCACGCCGCGCTTCATCTATCCAAAGCGCGGGCAGGCCGAAGGTTGGTTCCGTGCAGCGTTCGCCGGGCATATCCGGAATGCCACCAGATGGATCAATCGCGAGCAGCAAGGGGTGGCGCAACTGTCCCCGCCCTGCCTCAATCTCCTTCACCTTGATGCTGTAGGTATCGGATGGCAGGGCAAGATTATCCTGGATGCGCACGGAAGGCAGGACGAAGCCCATTTCCTGCGCAATGGTGCGGCGCAAGCCCTTGATCTGTTCGGTCAGGCGTGGCGCATCGCCGGCAGCGAGTGACAGCAGCCCATAGCCCAGCTCCAGCCTGAGCAAATCCATTTTGAGGGATTCGGCAATGGGCAGATCAGCCTCTGGCGTTGGTAGGGGGGGTCTGCTCGCGGCAATGACGCGCTGCTGTTCCTTTTGCGTGAGCCGCCAGGCGCCATAGCCCGCAGCCCCCGCCAGGGCCACGAAGGGCAGGAAGGGCATGCCCGGCATCAGCGCCATGACGCCCGACGCCCCGGCAGCGATAGCGAGCGGCTTGGGGCTTGAGGCCAATTGTTCGATAAGCGCCTGATCCGTTGTGCCTTCCGTACTGCCCTTGGTGACAACGATACCGGCAGCGACCGAAACCAGCAGCGCGGGGATTTGCGTGACCAGCCCATCGCCCACCGTCAGCATGGAGAAATTCGTCACGGCATCGCCGAAGCTCATGCCATGGCGCAATATGCCAATGGCGATCCCACCAATCAGGTTGATGGCCGTGATGATCAGCCCAGCAATGGCATCGCCACGGACGAATTTCGCGGCACCATCCATGGCGCCATAAAAGCCAGTTTCCGCTTCCAATTCCTTGCGCCGGGACCGCGCCTGATTTTCGTCAATCAGCCCAGCCGAAAGATCGGCGTCAATCGCCATCTGCTTACCGGGCATGGCATCCAAGCTGAAGCGCGCCGCGACTTCGGCAATGCGTCCGCTGCCCTTCGTGATGACGACGAAATTCACAATCAGCAGGATGAAGAAGACGATTAGGCCCACCACCACATCGCCGCCCATCAGGAAGCCGCCGAAGGCGGAAATCACATGGCCGGCCGATTCCGGGCCCTCATGACCATGGGTCAGGATGATGCGCGTGGTCGCCACATTCAGCGAAAGCCGCAAAAGCGTGGTCAGCAGCAGCAATGTTGGGAAGGATGTGAAATCAAGCGGGCGCTTCAGAAAAAGCGATGTCATCAGCACCAGGATGGACAGGGTGATGGAAACCGCTAGCCCAAGATCAAGCAGCAGCGTGGGTAGCGGGACAACAAGAACAACAAGCAATAGCGCCACGCCAAGCGCCAACGCGACGTCATTACCGGGCTGAGCCCGGCGCAACCATGATGGGACGAGTGTTTCCGACACGCGCTTCAGTCAGCCGTGGCGTTGGCTGGCATCTGCCCGGGGATGGGCGGCACCGAAACACCGGCGGCGCGGTACTCATGGAGCTTGTTGCGCAAGGTGCGGATGGAAATGCCCAGCATCTCCGCCGCACGTGTACGATTGCCCAGGCAATGGGAGAGTGTCTCCAGGATCAATTCCTGCTCCACCTCCTCCATCCGCCGTCCGACCAGGGTGGTGACCGGCCGCGCCGCGCTAAGTGATGGCGCTACAGGCGCAGCAACAACCGGCGGCGCCGCCATGGGCGCCGCTTCGGGCATGGCGGCCGTGATGGGGGCTGCTGCCGCCGCCGATGTCGGCGTCATCAATTCAATCGCATCAAGGCCGATCGTACTGCCTTGAGCCAAAAGCAC
>JADCEX010000075.1 GCA_020249825.1 Roseomonas sp. | reverse complement strand
GGCTATATTGCGGGCAATGCCAGCCTGATTGAATGGCTGCGCCATTCCGCGCCGGGCTTTGTCTATTCCGTGGGCCTGGCACCCGCCTTGGCCGCCGCGGCGACCGAGAGCCTCAAGATTCTGCGTGCAGAACCGGAACGCGTGACGCGGTTGCAGGCCAATGCATCGCTTTTTCTTGAGCTTGCGCGCGACGCCGGCTTCGATACGGGATCGGCCACGCCGCATGCGATTATACCGGTGATCCTGGGGTCTTCGATTGCGGCGGCACGCTATTCGCAAAAGCTGTTGGCGCGCGGGATCAATGTGCAGCCGATCATCTATCCGGCAGTTGCGGAAAAGGCGGCACGGTTGCGGTTTTTCCTGTCAAGCGAACACAGCGAAAATGATATCCGTGCGACCATCTCGGCGCTGTCGGAGATTCGCGCTGAGGCGAAAGGGTAAGGCCCGCGATTGTCTCGCGGGCCTTCCTGATTTTCAGATTTCCTCTTCGCCCCAATCGGCGCTGGCATCATTGCCGTAATCGGCAGTCGCATCAGGCTGCGCATCGCCACCCCAGGGGGAGGCTGAAGGCACCGCTTCCTGCGCAAAGCCGCCGGCAGAGGCTGCCTCAGCCGCGCCGCCGCTGCCAAGCGCGCTCATCAGCATATTGCCGAGCATGATGCCGCCCGCGACACCAGCCGCAGTGGCAAGCGCGGTGCCAAGGAAGCCGCCACCCGGGCGCTGTTGCAGCGCCTGCGGATTATGGCCGGGCGGGTAATAGGGCTGCGGGCGCGGCGGCATGGGGGCCGGGCGATTGCCGCCGAACAAGCCGCCAAGCATGCCACCCTTCTGGGCCTGGCCTTCACGGCGCGCGGCTTCTGCTTCCCATTCCAATTGCTGCATGCGGTTATTGGCTTCGATCAACGCCGCTTCCTGCGCAAAAGCCGCTTGCGTGATGCGATAGCGCGCTTCCGGATAGCGCGTGAAAAGCTCCGCGATCAGGCGATCAGCCTCCGGGTCCATCGGCGGCAGGTTCGGCTTCTGTGCCGAGCTTGCGCCCCAGGGGCCTGAGGGCGCGCCGGCGACCGCCGCATTGCCGCTCATCCGCTCAACAAAAGCGGTGATGATCCGCTTTTCCTCATCCGTCATTGTGAAATCCTTCTCCCGACATCAGAGCATTTTCAAGCCGAGTGATTTCACTTGGCGGCTCGGAAAATGCGACCAAACAAAGGTTTACATCATGTCCCGTGACCGAAGGTGGACGGGATACGATCTAATGGCGCCGGCGGATTCGCGCCCGCCCGGCTGCACCGGCGGGAAATGGGCTAATCAGGGCGCGCTTTCAAGCGGTTTTGCGCAGGTTCATTGGACTGACATCAAACGTTACAAAACCGTCGCTCAGAAATCGCTGGCGCGGCCCTTTTGTTCCCAATCGCCAAAGCGGGTCGGTTCCGGGCCCTTTGGGCCACCGATTTCCTTGGGCTTGGCGGGCGGTGCCTTGGCGGGTGGCGGCGCTGGGGTTGCCGGGGTTTCGGGCGCGGGTTTCTCGGTCATGACAAAAGGGCCTGGCATCTTTAACGTGGTTGATCGAGGGAAAAGAAAGGGCGCTTCATGGCCGGCTATACCCGCACTGTCATCCTGCTGGCCGCGCTGACCGCGCTGTTTGGCGTGATCGGCCTGATGATCGGGGGGGAGCAGGGCATGATCATGGCACTGCTTTTCGCCGGGGGCATGAACCTCTTTTCCTGGTGGAACAGCGATAAGATGGTGCTGCGGATGCATAATGCCCAGCCCATGAGCCCGCAGGAAGCGCCGCGGCTTTATGACATGACCGCCAAGCTTGCCGCCAATGCCGGTCTGCCCATGCCGGCGCTTTATGTCATTCACGAAGAACAGCCCAACGCCTTCGCCACCGGGCGCAACCCGCAAAACGCCGCAGTTGCCGTGAATACCGGCCTTTTGGACATGCTGTCTGAGGAGGAAGTGGCGGGCGTGATTGCGCATGAATTGGCGCATATCAAGAACCGCGACACGCTGGTGATGACGGTCACGGCCAGCATTGCGGGCGCGATTTCGGCGCTTGCGCAATTTGGCATGCTGTTTGGCCGTGGGCGGGATCGGCAGAACCCCTTCGGCCCGATTGGGCTATTGCTGATGGTGATCCTGGCGCCCATGGCCGCCGCCATTGTGCAAATGGCGATCAGCCGTTCGCGCGAATATGAGGCCGATCGCGCGGGCGCGGAGATTTGCGGCCAGCCCATGGCCCTGGCCGGTGCGCTGCGGAAGCTGGAATATTACGCCCATCAGCGCGTGAATCAGCGGGCCGAGGCCAATCCCGCAACCGCGCATATGTTCATCATCAACCCGCTATCGGGCGCGCGGATGGATAATCTTTTCTCGACCCATCCGCGCACGGATAACCGCGTGGCGGCGCTGGAACAACTGGCTGCCAGCATGGGGGCGCTGCCGGGGCGTGGTGCCTGGGGTGCAGGCTCCGTCCCGCCCATTGCCAAGCCGCCACCGGCACGGCGCGGCCCTTGGGGGTAAAGCTGGCGGTGGAAGCCTTGCGGGGCTAGACTACGGCCATGAGAAGACTCCCGCGCCTGCTCCCTTTGGCCGTGATCGCCCTGCTGGTCACTGAGATCGCACCCGCTGCTGCGCAATTCGCCGCACCGCCACCACAGCCTGGCGCCCGGCCAGCACGGCCGCCCGCCCTGCCAGGGCTTGCCGCGCGCCGCGCGCCAGAGCCCATTCCCGCGGATGAGAGTGCCAATCTTTCGCCGACACCGGCTCTGTTTGACGCGATCACGCGTGGTGATCTGGCGGCGGCACGCGATGCGGTCAATCGCGGGGCTGATTTGAATGGGCGCAATGCGCTTGGCCTGACGCCGGTGGATTGGGCGGTGGATCAGGGACGCAATGATATCCTGTTCTATCTGCTTTCCGCACGCGGCATGGCCGGCAGTTCCGGCCCAACGAGTGCACGCAGCGCTGCCGCAGCCCGCGCCGAGCAGGAACGTGCCGAACGTGCCGCGCAGCAGGAAGCGCTGCGCCTTTCACGCCAGGCCGCGGCTCAGGGCGCGCGCGCGCCGAGTGTTTCAGTCAAGCCAAGGCTTTTCGCCAATGATGGCGGTGCAGCGCGGCTTGAAGCGGGCTTCCTTGGCTTTGATGCCGGCCGGCCAGGCGCTGCCCGCCGCGGCGGCTGAGATGGTGTTTTTCGAAGGCTTCGCGCTGGAAACACGTGAAACCAATGGGCAGAGCATCAGGTTCCGCCGTGCGGGTTCCGGCCCGCCGCTTTTGCTGCTGCATGGCAACCCACAAACGCACGCCATGTGGCATCGCGTGGCGCCTGTTCTGGCGCGTGACTTTACCGTGATTGCGCCTGATCTGCGCGGCTATGGGTTTTCATCCAAACCCCCGGTCAGCGCCGATCACGCGCCCTATGCCAAACGCGAAATGGCCGCCGATATGGTGGCGCTGATGGCAGGGCTTGGCTTTCCGCGCTTTCAGATTGTGGCGCATGATCGCGGTGCGCGTGTGGCGCATCGGCTGGCGCTGGATACGCCGGATGCGGTGGAACGGCTTTGTGTGCTGGATATCATCCCCACGCTTGAACATTTCGAACGCGCCGATATGGCCTTTGGCCTTGGCTATTATCACTGGTTCTGGCTGGCGCAGCCGCATGATCGGCCGGAACGCATGATCCTGCGCGATATCGAAGATTGGTTTGACCTGCACACATCGCGCGAACCCAAGGACAAATCCTTCTTTCATCCCGAAGCGCGCGCGGATTATCTGGCCGCCTTGCATCTGCCCGGCACGGTCGCTGCAATCTGTGAGGATTACCGCGCCGCCACCACGATTGATCTTGACCATGACCGTGCGTCGCGCGACGCAGGGCAGAAAATCACCTGCCCGCTGCTGGCGCTTTGGGGTGCCAAGGGCAGCATCCCCAAATGGTATGACGCGCTGGCGATTTGGCGCAGCTACGCAGCCGGCCCCGTTACTGGCGGTGCGGTTTCTTCCGGGCATTATCTGGTTGAGGAAGCATCGGACGAAGTGCTGAATTACCTGCGGGATTTTCTGCGGCGCTAATTCTTGGGCTGCGGGTATTGCAGCACCAGAACCTCACCACCCTCAGCGCCCGCCACGATTTCCAAAGCGGCTTCATCGGCGGTCACGAAAAGCGCGGCCAAGCGGTCCAAGGTCTTGCCTTCATGCAGAATGTTGCCGGCGGCGACAATCATGGATTGCCCCGCGCCTGTCGCCGGATCGGGCGCTGCAATTCGGCCATTGGGCGGAATGCGCAGCATGAAAATGCCAAGCCCATCCGATTCCCGGAGTACGGTTTCACACACCGCTTCACGCCGCGCGGCAAGCGCTTCGGCGCTGCTTGGCAGAATGGGATCGGCCAGCACATAGCGCTTCGGGCCCTTCACCATGCGTTCGCGTGCGGCGGGCAGGAAATGCGCGCCGGTGCTGTCCGCGCTGGCGCGGAGCGTGAAGTATTTCAGCCCACCATCACCGGGCGTGATC
>JADCEX010000074.1 GCA_020249825.1 Roseomonas sp. | reverse complement strand
TGCCCGCTGTGCAGGTGGTGGCGAATGGTGCGCTGTTCAAACGCGGTGTGCTGGTAGGTTCCGCGACCGCGCTGGAACGCCTGGCGGAAGCTGATTGCGCCGTGCTGGACAAGACCGGCACGCTGACCGAAGGGCGCCCGGTGCTGATCCCGGAAGGGCAGGGTGCTGAGGCGCTGCGCGCAGCGGCGGGCATGGCGCGCGCATCACGCCATCCCTTGGCGAAGGCATTGGTGCGCGCCTGTCCGGAAGCGCCACTACTCGCAGATACGCGCGAAATACCTGGGCAGGGCTTGGAAGCGGGTAGGGCGCGTTTGGGCTCGCCTGCCTTTTGCGGTGTGGTGGGCCTCAGCGATGGCATGGTGCTGGTCTATCGCGCCCGCGCCGATGCCGCGCCCGTGATTTTCCGCTTCGCCGATCGCCTGCGCGCCGATGCGCCGCAAGCGGTCGCTGATCTCAAGGCGCTTGGCCTGCCGGTGGAATTGCTCTCCGGTGATGGCCCGGGCGCGGTTGCCTCCGCCGCCACCGCTTCCGGCATTGAAACCTGGCGGGCCGAGGCTGATCCACGCGCCAAGGCCGCTTACATCGAAAGCCTGAAGGCCGCAGGCCGGAAGCCGCTGATGGTGGGTGATGGCATCAATGATGCCGCAGCCCTTGCCGCCGCGCATGTCGCGGCAAGCCCCGCCGGCGCCACAGACCTTGCGCAAACCACCGCCGATATCGTGCTGCAACGCGAAGGCTTGGCCGTATTGCCGGAGGCCATTCGCCTCGCCCGGCGGGCGCAAATCCTGGCGCGGCAGAATATCGGCTTTGCGCTGGCCTATAATGTCATTGCCGTGCCGGCCGCGATTGCCGGTCTGGTCAATCCGCTGATCGCAGCGCTGGTGATGGCGTCATCATCGCTGATCGTCATCGGCAATGCCTTGCGCGCGGGGAGGGCCTGATATGGAAGCCCTGATCCTGCTGGTGCCGGTCTCGCTTTTGCTGGGTGGGCTTGGCCTGCTTGGTTTTCTTTGGGCGCTGCGCTCGCGCCAATATGATGATCTGGAAGGCGCCGCCGCCCGGATCCTGTTTGACGATCAACCTGGAAAGGACCCACCGCCATGACCGGTGCCCGCGTTTTCTTCCTTGCCCTTTATGGCCTGCTGGCCTTGCTTGGCCTTTTCGCCGCCGCTGCCGCGCAGGATATCGGCATGAGCATTTTCGGCTTCGGGCTGATTGGCTTTGGCCTGATGTGCATTTTCCACAACATCAAGGCGTATTTCGACAAGGCCGAGGCCCAGCACTAAGGGCCTATTTGGTGATGGGCATTGGCCCTGCCATGCCAATGATTCGTGAATCCCCGGAGGGGAGACGCATCATGCCGCTCACCCCCTGCCCAGCCGCTGTGGCTTTGCCGAAGGGCGCGATAGCGCTGCGCTTCGCCGATGCGGCGGATGCCGAAATCATTGCCGCCCTCGCCATTCACGTCTTCCTCGATACATACGCAACCGCCGGCACGCTTCCTGATCTTGCCGCTGAGGCTTTCGCCGAATACGGCGTGGCGGCCTTCCGCTTGCGCCTTGCTGAACCGCATCGAAAATTTCTGCTTGCGGAACAGGGCGCGGGCCTGATCGGCTTTGCCGAAATGCTTACTGGCGCCAGAGAAGCCCCAGGCGCGCATTTGCTCGGCGCTGAACTTGTCCGCCTTTATGTTCAACCGCGTGCGCAGCGGCGTGGCATTGGTCGCGCATTACTGCGCAAAGTTGAAGCCATCGCGATTGACACGGGGCTATCGGCACTCTGGTTCACGGTATGGGAAGGTAACGCAAATGCCTTGGCCTTTTATGCAGCGCAGGGTTACGCGACCAAAGCCACTGCGATCTACAGCTTTCGTGGGCGGCATTATCACAACCATCTTATGGCTATGGCGCTACCATAAAGCGCAGCGCGTGATGCCGACACACAAAAAATGCTTGATTTCCCTGGCTTGATAGAATTACAAAAGAAGAAATAACATGGGCGTTATGAAAAGCCCGCTCTCAGGCGCCAGACCAGTTTTCGTTCACGCTGGTTTACGGGAACCGATCTGAACCTTCGTTTGGTCGCATTTCCCAAGGCGTCGGGTAATGCCAGATGGTTTGAAAATGCGCTGGCAGATGGCCCATCGATCTCTTGAGGGAGAGGCGACGATGAAGACTGCACGTAAGCTGTTGGAACAAAAAATGGCAGGGGTCATCTCGGTTGCGCCAGATGCCACTGTATATGCGGCCCTCGAACTCATGGCCGAGCATGATATCGGCGCCTTGGTTGTGCTTGATGGCGCGCGGCTGGTTGGAAAATTCTCTGAGCGCGATTATGCGCGCAAGGTCATACTGCTTGGCAAATCTTCCCACGAAACGCGCGTTGCCGAAATCATGACGCCCAAAGTTATCCAGGTGACGCCGGCTGAGGGCGTTGATGCCTGCATGGCCCTGATGACGGAACGGCGCATCCGGCATTTGCCAGTGGTCGAGAAGGATCACGTGGTGGGCATCCTTTCGATTGGTAATCTTGTCAAGGAAATCATCTCGGATCAGAGCTTTCACATTCGGCAACTCGAAGGATACATCAGCGGCTGATGCGGCGTTGCATGCTGCCGGATAACGCGCGGCTGGATTGATCAGCACCGCGGGCCGCCCAATAGGCAGGGCAAAAGGCGTGGCACATTTTAAGATCGTGCCTTCAAGCCCTGATTTGGTGGTTGGCATTCGCCCCGCCAATCGGCACAATGGCCCCATGGGAAGCATCATCCGTCCAGAAGCGACACTCGAAGAACGTTGGGAAGCCCGGTCCGGCCCCGTCCTACTCACGGGGACGCATGCGCTGGTGCGCCTGCCCATGCTGCGCCAGGAAATGGATGCGGCGCTTGGCTTTCGCACCGGGGGCTTCATTTCAGGCTATCGCGGATCGCCCCTCGGCGCCTTTGACCGGGAATTGGCGCGTCAGGCTGAACGCCTCCGCGCCCATGATGTGGTGTTTCAGCCAGGGTTGAATGAGGATCTGGCCGCGACCGCCGTTTGGGGTTCGCAGCAGGTGCATCTGACACCAGGCGCGCGTTTGGATGGTGTTTTCGGCATTTGGTATGGCAAGGGGCCAGGCGTTGATCGTTCCGGCGATGTGCTGCGCCATGCCAATTCCGCCGGCAGTGCGCCGCTTGGGGGTGTGTTGGCGCTGGCGGGGGATGATCCTTCCTCCAAATCCTCCACCATCACCTCGGCCTGCGAATATGCCTTCATGGATCTGGAAATCCCCATGCTCGATCCCGCCGATGTGGCGGAGGTTTTGGAATATGGGCTGAAGGGCATTGCGCTCAGCCGTTACGCCGGCACCTGGGTTGGCATGAAATGCGTCGCCGACACCATGGATGCGACGATGACGGTGCAACTGGACCTAGCGCTTTATGCCACGCGCGAACCGCAGGGCCTGACGACGCCACCCGATGGGGTGCATATCCGCGCCACCGATACGCCGATGTTGCAGGAAGAACGCCTGCGCCATGTGAAATTGCCGCGCGCCAATGCCTTCGCGCGGACCAATGGCATTGACCGCATGGTGCTGGATAGCCCCGATGCGCGCTTTGGCATCGCCGTACGCGGCAAGGCATTTACTGTTTTGCGCCAAGCTCTGGCCGAGGCTGGTATTTCAGAAGATTTCGCCCGCGCCCAGGGCCTGCGCATTTGGAAAGTGGGCCTGGCCTGGCCTTTGGATGCCGATGCTGCCCGCGCCTTCGCCGAAGGGCTTGAGGAAATTCTGGTGATCGAAGATCGCCGTTCTTTCCTGGAATGGCAGTTGCGCGATGCACTGTTTCACATGGATCGCCGCCCGCGCATTACCGGCAAGCGCGATGAGGCCGGGCGACCCTTGCTGTCCGATTTGAGTGAACTCGATTCCGCCGCGATCCTGCGCGCGCTTTTCGCGCGCCTGCCGCAAGCCTTCCGCACCAATGCCATGCTGGCGCGCATGGCGGCGCTGCAAGCCTTGGCGGAAGGAGACCATGCACCAGTGCATGGGCGCGATCCTTATTTCTGCCCGGGCTGCCCGCACAATACCTCAACCCGCGTGCCGGAGGGCAGCCGCGCCTTGGCCGGCATTGGCTGCCATTATCTGGCGCGCTTCATGAACCGGGATACGGATTTCTTCTGCCAAATGGGTGGCGAGGGTTCCGCCTGGATCGGACAGGAACATTTCACCAGCCAGGAACATATCTTCGCCAATATGGGCGATGGCACCTATGCGCATTCCGGCAGTCTTTCCGTGCGATTCGCGGTCGCCGCCAAGGCCAATATCACCTTCAAGATTCTGGTGAATAGCGCTGTCGCCATGACCGGCGGGCAAACCCCGGAAGGCGAGATTGATGTTCCCCACATCGCCGCGCAATTGCATGGCGAAGGCGTGGGGCGGATCGAAATTGTCTCCGATGATCCGGACCGGCATCGCGGCCATCCGCTGATTCCGGCCACGGTTGGCTTTCATCACCGTTCGCGGCTGGATGCCGTGCAGAAGGAATTGCGCGCGGTGAAGGGCGTCACTGCCATCATCTATGATCAGGAATGCGCGACCGAACGCCGCCGCAAGCGCAAGCGCGATTTGGCGCCGCGCGCCAACCGCCGCATCGCGATCAATCCACGCATTTGTGAGGATTGCGGCGATTGCTCCCGCGCGTCGAATTGCCTGGCGGTGGAGCCGATTGAAACGCCCTTTGGGCGGAAGCGCCGCATTGATCAATCTGCTTGCAATCAGGATTTTTCCTGTGTCGAGGGTTTCTGCCCATCTTTCGTCAGCCTGATTGGCGCGGAACCCGCGCGCCCTGCGGCGATCACGCTGCCGCCTTTGCCGCTGGAACCAAGCCTGCCCGCGATTCATGGTGAGGCATGGAATCTGCTGATCGCGGGTGTGGGTGGGCAGGGGGTGTCTTCCATGGCGGCCATTCTGGCGCAGGCCGCGCATCTGGAAGGAAGGCCCGTGCGCACACTGGATTTTTTGGGTCTCGCCCAAAAGGGCGGTGGCGTTTACGCGCAGCTCCGTATCGGCCCGGTGGGCGCGGCGGCGGATGAATTATCTGGCGCGCGCATTGCGGCGGGGGAAGCGGATTTGCTGCTCGCCGCCGATATGGTGGTGGCACATGGCCGAACCGCGCGGCCTTTGCTTGGCCCCGCGCGCAGCACGGCGATTGTGAATGCGGATCTCTCGCCCACCGCGCAATTCGTGAAGGATACTGAAACCCGCTACGATAACAGCGCCATGCTGCAAAGCCTGCGCGCCGCCTGCCATGATGCGCTGACTATTCCAGCACTATCGCGGGTTGAGCGTGATTTGGGCGATGCGATTTACCTCAACCCCTTCATGCTGGGCTTTGCCTGGCAGCGCGGGCTGGTGCCGCTTTCGGCCGAGGCAATCCTGCGCGCTATCGAATTTAATGGCGCAGCGGTGGAACGCAACAAGAATGCTTTTGCGCTGGGCCGCATCGCTGCGACGGAAACCCCCGAAGCGCCGCGCGGGCCGGAAACGCTCGATGAGATGATTGCGCGCTTCACGGAAGACCTGAAAGCCTATCAGTCTTCGCGTTATGCTCGGCGCTATCAGGATTTTGTGGTACGCATCCGCGCGGCAGAAACAACAGCGCTGCCCGGTGAGGAAAGGCTCTCACGCGCCGTGGCGCGGCAGCTTTATCGCCTCATGGCCTATAAGGATGAATATGAAGTCGCGCGGCTGCATAGCCTGCCGGAATGGCGCAGCATGCTGACGCAGGGCTTTACCGGCACGCAGCGCATTGAGATGCATCTGGCGCCGCCGATCCTGACCAAGCTGAACCCGGATACGGGCTTGCCCGTGAAACAGGAATTTGGCCCCTGGATGCTGAAGGCGATGGGCTTGCTGCGCCACGGCAAGTTCCTGCGCGGCACCTGGCTTGATCCTTTCGCGCGCACCACTGAAAGGCGCGAAGAACGCGCGCTGCCCGGTGAATATCGTGCGGGGCTTGAAGCGCTGCTGCCAAAGCTTTCGCCCGCCACGCACAGCACCATTTGCGATTGGGCGGAAGCCGCTGCCGGCATCAAGGGCTTTGGCCATGTGAAGGCGCGCAACCTGAAGGCCGCCCGCGCGCGCATGGCCGATAGCGCCAAGGAAATCTCCGCATGAACGCCATCACCTTCGATCTTCCTGAAGAAACCCGCGCGTTGCGATCTGTCGCGCGGGATTTCGCCCGCGATG
>JADCEX010000073.1 GCA_020249825.1 Roseomonas sp. | reverse complement strand
GATACGCTTTCAGGCTTTGCCTGGGTGATGGTGGTCGGCATTGTGATTTCTGCCGGGTCTTCGGTGTTTATTGCAGCACCGATTGTGTTGTTCACCGGACGCAATCGGCTCCGCATGCCGGATGCCGCGCCGCCGGGCAAGGCTGAGGGCGCGGCGGCAAGATAGAACCTGCCCGGGCCGGGCAGGTTTCCTTGGGCCGGAATGCTGTTAAGCTGCCGACAGCAGGATTGCCGACGGCAGGGGATTAGGGCGCGTGGCGCAGCGCAAGATCAACGGGCTTGGGAACGAGGCGCAAGGTCGCAAGCTGCCCTCTCAACCGCGCGCGACAAACCTGCCGGATCAGGAACAGGAATTGCGCGCTGCCCTTTCCGGGCGCCTACTGCTGCTGCGCTACCAGCCCATCATCCGCTTGCGCAATGGTCATACCGCCGCATTGGAAGGGCTGGTGCGCTGGCCGCGGCAGGAAACGTTGTTGCAAGCGGGCGCCTTTGTGCCGCTGGCTGAGAAGCTTGGCCTGGCGCTTGATCTGACCCATGCGGTGCTGGAACGTGTCGCGCATGATTGGCAGCAAACGCCCTCCCCCAAGGGCGGGCTTGCGGTGAATATGCCGCTCAGTGTGCTGTTGCTGCCGGAAACGCCGGCTTTGCTCGCCGACACACTCCGCCGGCATGGCGCAGGGCGCAGGCCGCTTTTGCTTGAACTGACGGAAACCGAGGCGATTCGCGACCCTTCCCGCCTGCGCCGGGTGATGCTGCGCCTGAAGCGCCTCAGCATCCCTGTCCTGCTGGATGATGTGACGCTGGGCGACCATCGCTGGCGGCTTGCCGGCCTGCCTTTTGCCGGCCTTAAGCTTGATCGAAGCCTGGTCGAGGCGCTCCCCGCTCAGATGCGGGCGCGGCATTTCCTGCGCCGCATTTTGAGCGATTCCCACGCCAAGGGCCGCTATGTGATTGCCGAGGGTGTTTCAAACAGCCTGCTCCGCCGCACCACCCGCGGCCTTGGCGTGGATTTCGCCCAGGGCTATTTGCTCGGCCAGCCGGAACCGCCGCAACAGAACCGCGGCGGGCAGACGCGCCTCAGCCCTGCCAGGCGCGGCGGTAAAGCGCCATGATCGCCTCCGCATCCGGCACTGCGGGGTTATTGGCCGGGCTGCCGGAAGCCAAAGCCTGTGCGGCCATGGTTGGCAAAAGCCCGTTCCATTTCGCCGCATCAATCCCGTAAGCCGCAGGTGTGGGCACCGCCAATTCGCGGTTGAGTGCGGAAAGTTCCTCAAGCAGCTTGGCCCCGGCGCTTTGATCGCCCTCATCCCGCCCCGCCACACCAATGGCGCGGGCTGCTTCGGCATAGCGGGGCAAAGCGGCATTCAGCGAATAGGCCGTCACGGCCGGCAGCAGCATGGCGTTGGAAAGCCCATGCGGCACATGGAAATGCGCGCCGATTGGGCGGGACATGCCATGCACCAGCGCGACAGAGCTATTGCTGAAGGCAAGCCCCGCCAATGTGGCGCCCTTCATCATGGCTTCCCGCGCCGCGGCATTCTTGGGGTCGTGATAGACAGCGCGCAGATTGGGCCCGATCAAGCGCATGGCGCGCAAAGCATATTCATCCGATTCCGGATTGGCACGGCGAGAGACCAGGGCCTCCAGCGCATGGGTCAGGCTATCAATGCCCGTATCGGCGGTGGTGCGTGGCGGCACGCTGAAGGTGAGTTCGTAATCCACAATCGCGGCCAAGGGCAGCGCGCCGAGCCCCGCGATCAGCATCTTCTCATCGGTTTCGGTATCGGTGATCACGGTGAAGCGCGTGGCTTCACTGCCCGTGCCGGCCGTGGTGGGGATGCAAATCACCGGAAGCGCGGCCTTATTCGCCTGGGCCGGCACCTTGAAGTCGCGCATCTTCGCGCCTGCGGGTGCGGCGGCCAGGATGGTCATGGCCTTGGCGGTATCCATCGGGCTGCCGCCACCAAAGCCGATCAGGCAATCATAATCGCCGCCTTGCATGGCGGTGATACCGGTTGCGATCACCGTATCGGTCGGGTCCGGCACGGTATCGCTGAAAACGCCATAGCTGATGCCAGCGGCCTTCAGCGGCCCGAGCAGTTTTTCGACAGTGCCTGAGGACACCATCCAGGGATCGGTCACCACCAGCGGGCGCGAAAGACCGAATTGCCCAAGCACCGCCGCCGCCTGGGCGATGGACCCGCCGCCCATCATCAAAAGGCGGGGCGAGACGAAATTCGTGATCACTTCACGCCCCCTTCGCGGATCATATTGATGATCCCGGAGAAATCCTTATCCCCACCGCCGCGTTCCAGATATTGCCGAAACAGCGCCAGCGCCTGCGCCCCGATGGGCGATGCCGTGCCAGTTTGCGCCACCGCTTCCTGCGCCAGGCCCAAATCCTTCGCCATCAGCGCCGCGGCAAAACCCGGTTTGTAATCCCGATTGGCCGGGCTGGCCGGCACCGGCCCCGGCACCGGGCAATAGCTGGACAGCGCCCAGGAATTGCTGGTGGAGGTGGAGCAGACATCAAACAGCGCCTGATGCGACAGCCCCAGTTTTTCCGCAAGAACAAAGGCTTCCGAGGTGACGATCATGGTCGCTGCGAGCATCATGTTGTTGCAAAGCTTCACCCCCTGCCCCGCGCCCGCCGCGCCGCAATGAATGACATTGCGCCCCATTTGCTTCAGGATCGGCTCGGCCCGGGCGAAATGTTCCGGTGTGCCGCCGACCATGAAGGTCAGCGTGCCGGCCTCGGCGCCCATGGTCCCGCCAGAGACCGGCGCATCCACAAAGGCGCGGCCTGATTTCTCGGCGACATCGCGGGCGGTCGCGACATCAATGGTGGAACAATCAATCAGCAGCGCATCCGGCGCAGTTGCTGCCGCCATGGCGCCCGCACCAAGCCAGGCATCGCGCACATGCTGGCCGGCGGGCAGCATGGTGATGACATATTCCGCCCCGCGCGCCGCTTCCGCCGCATTGGGCGCGGCTTTGGCGCCATTTGGCGTAACAGAGGCAATAGTGGCAGGCACCAGGTCAAAGACGGTGACCTCATGCCCGGCCTTCAGAAGGTTGCGCACCATATGCGCGCCCATATTGCCGAGACCAACAAAGCCGATGCGTGCCATGGCGCGCTTCCTTTCCTTAAAATTCAGCGTTTTGGGGGCTTGAGTGAAAGCCGCTTGGCGCTTTCACCGGAACGATGCGCGGCAAGCCGCGCCAGGATATCTTGGGGCCAGGGCGCGACGCGCCGCTTGGACAGATCAATACTGAGGTAAAGAACCTCATTTTCTGCGACCTGCCAGCCTTCCTTCGCGTGATACATCATGTGTCGGCAGAGCAGGCGCTTATCGTCGAAATCCAAGACCGCGCTTTCACAGGCCAAAGGCGCGCCTTCGCGCACTTCACGGATATAGGCCTGCCAGCTTTCAGCAGCGAAAGTGCCCATGCCGCGAGCGCGGTATTCGGGACCGAAACCGAGATCGAGCCACTGCACATCACAGGCCATGTCAAACACGACCAGGTAATAGGCAAGGTTCATATGCCCGTAATGATCCACCCATTCGGGCTTCACCGGCGTCAGGATGGGGCGTTCGGTCATGCGGTTCAGGGGGCGGTCGCCCGCCCCCGTGCTGGTCAGTGGATGTCTTCGGATTTCGCCAAGGCTTCGCGCAGCTTGGCGATATTGAAGCCGGGGGCGCGGGCCATCTCAAGGATCACCGCTTCCTTGCGCGCGCCAAGATCAATGGCGGCGGGGATTTTGGTCACCACATCATGCGGGATCACCACCGCGCCGTGATGGTCGGCATGGATCACATCATCATGTGACACCTGCATGCCATGGATGGTGACCTCACACTTGAGCGCCACGATATGCACAAAGGCGTGGGACGGATTGACCACCCCGGCAATGCCCTGAAAGCCCGGCGCGAACATCTCAAGGTCGCGCACCGAGCCATTGGTCACCACGCCAAGGGCGCCGAGGCCCTTATGCACGGCGCTATTCACCTCACCCCAAAAGGCGCCAACGCCGGGGGTGTCATCCAGGTCTTGCAGGCAGACAATGGTCGGTAGCGAAGCATCGGCGACATATTCATACCAGCCGATGCGCATCGCCTTATCGGCTTCCTTGCTGCGGCCCGAGGGATAGGCCGCGCGCTGCGTGCCGGTGCGTGCCAGGCCGCAAATGGGCGGCAGCTTGCGATCCACCGCCACCATGGGGCGCACGGTCAAGCCATAATTGCGCCGATGCGGTGCGACGACTTCCAGCGCGTTGCAGATGGTGGGCGTATCCCAGGCGCGCAGCGCTTCCAGATCGGCGGCGGTAAAGGGGTATTTGCTCATGTCTGTGTTTCCTCCAGGGGCGCAGCATCGGGCGAGCCGGGCTTCTGGTCAAACCCCACTAATCGGCCTGCACATTGCCCTGGCGCACCACATCAAACCAGCGCTTGCGCTCGCTCGCGACCAGGGCGGCGTAATCGGCGGGCGGGCCGCCGCGGGGCGTGGTGCCGCGCGCGGCCAATTGCTGGCGGACCGCCGGGTCATTCAGCGCCGCTTGCGCCACTTCCGCCATCCGCGCCACCACAGCATCCGAAGCTGATTTATGCGCGTGCAGGCCGAACCAGGCCTCGGCCTCAAACCCCAAAAGATTGAATTCGGCGCCCAATTCGGAAACCGCCGGCACATTGGGCAAGGCGGGCAGGCGTTCGCGGGACGTCACGGCCAGCGCCACCACATTACCGTTCTGGATTTGCGGCAGGGCGGTGGGTAGATTGTCTATCAGGCTATCTACCTCGCCCCCGATCACCGCGGTCATGGCCGGGCCGGCGCCGCGATAGGGCACATGCTGCACGCGCACCCCGGCAAGCTGGTTGATCAGCTCCCCGGTCAGATGGGTGGAGGTGCCATTGCCGGCGGAAGCGAAATTGCGTTCCCCGGGCTTGGCCTTGGCGTCACGCAAAAAGGCCCGCAGATCGCCCCCCGGCACGCGGCGCGGATTGGCGACCCAGACATTGGGCACGGTCACCACCAAGGTCACGGCGCGGAAATCGGTCTCAGGATCATAGGGCAGGTTGCGATAAAGCGCGGGGCCAATGGCGTGGGAGGCGATTTGGCTGAGGAACAGCGCGTGGTCATCCGCTTCGCGGGCGAAGCGCCCGGCGGCGAGTGTGCTGCCGGCGCCGGGCTGGTTTTCCACCACGACATTGCGCCCGAGCCTGTCACGCATCGCTGCCGCCACAAGCCGCGCGACCACATCCGTGGTGCCGCCCGGCGGGAAGGGGCAGACCAGGCGCAAATCCTTATTCGGCCAAGCAGGCTGAGCATGCAGCGCTGGCGCGGCAAGCAGCCCGGCGGCGACAGCGATGGTGGTGCGGCGTGTGATGATTGTCATGAGGTGTAGCCTCCTTCCCGGTTTTCCTGACGCTCTGGTAAAGCGCCTATCGTAACGCCTTCCAGAGATGTAACTGCCCGCGATTTTGATCCGGCTCGTAGCCATGTTTTCTATAGAAGCGATACGCCGTCCTGGTGCTCTCAAAAAAAATAGACGCACATCCCCAATGTTTGGCCGTATCCTCCAGAGAGAAAAGAATGGATTTGCTAATACCAGAAAAGCGATATTTCGGATCAACGTAAAGGAGGAACATCTCCCCTTTACGGCTGATCATCCCAACGCCAGCGAGAACGCCGTCAATTTCCCCAACCAAGAGCTTCGACCGACATGAATGAAGCCATGCCTGCCATGATTCGACAGTCTTGTTGGTCATCCACTCTTGAATGGCGCGTTCGTCATTCCCGTGGTCTTCGAAACACAGTTCCAGTATGGAGCGCCTTATAATACCGACCCCTTCTTGGCCGTCGCTTTCCATAGCTTGGCGAACCTGGATTTGTGGCTTCGTCACTATCCTTGCCTCTCCGATTCAACGCCAAATTGCACGACCACGCTGCAAACCGATTTTCAAATATCGTGAAAAACAATTATGTTGCACTGGCCGGACGCGAGCACTTCAATTTAGCGCTAATACTGGTGTAGGGCCACGTAAACTCTCATGTTTTGGGAAAATCATATCATCGAGAATATCCATTTCCTTTCCTAAAGTCTCAGACGTTGCTTTGATGCTCCCCGCAGCATGTTGCCTGAATTGCCGCCCCTGGCAAGATGCGTCGGATGGAGCACCCCGCATGACCGAAAAAACCGAAAACCTACCCACCCATGATGTCGCGGGGCGCTTCGCCGCGCCGATTGACCAGACGGCGCATGAACCCGCGCATTGGGAAAAGGAAGCCGATGCCATCCGCCTGCTGCTGGCGGACAAAAAGCGCCATATCTTCACCACCGATGAAAGCCGTCGCGTGCAAGAAGCGCTTGATGCGGAAACCTATTGGAAGCTGCCCTATTATGAGCGCTGGATTCACGGCTTTTCCAGCCTGCTCAAGGAAAAGGGCGTTTTGCGGGAAGCCGATCTGGTGGCCGAGGAAGCTAGGCTCCGCGCCGCCGGGGAGGACAAGGTGGAAGACCCGCCCGGCCATCATCACCATCATCATGATCACGACCATGATCACGACCACGATCATGATCACCACCCCTATCAGGAAGATGATGATGCCGGCATTGCCGTGCTCTCGCCCCTGCAATTGCGCGGGCGGGCGGTGCGGAACCTGCTGATCGCGCGCGGCATTCTGACGGCGGCTGAAATCCGCGCCCAGATTGAAGCCATGGATAGCCGGGGTGAACACCTTGGCGCGCGGGTGGTAGCCCGCGCCTGGACCGATCCCGCTTTTGCCGACCGGCTTGCCGCCGATGCCGGCGCAGCGGTGGAAGAACTGGGGCTGTCACGTGGGGAGACGGTGCTGACGGCGCTATTCAACACGCCCGATGTGCATAACCTTGTCGTCTGCACCCTTTGTTCCTGCTACCCGCGCAGCGTCTTGGGCCGCCCGCCCGCCTGGTACAAAAGCCGCGCCTATCGCGCGCGGGCAGTACGAGACCCGCGCGGTGTGCTCGCCGAATTCGGTACGCAATTGCCCGAAGGCACCAGCATTCGCGTGCATGATAGCAATGCGGAGCTTCGGTATCTGGTCGTGCCGCGCCGCCCTGCGGGGACTGAGGGTTGGGATGCGGCGAAGTTGGAAAAACTCGTCACGCGGGATTCGATGATTGGCGTTACGGAAGCGCGGCAGCCCTGATTAAACGCCAAGCCTTTCAGCATAACGCGGGCGCCAATCGGCGCCGCTGATCCAACGCCGGAGAGACGCCGCATCAGGCGCCTCCCCCCGCAAAGCCGCCATGGCACGCCAGATCAGCGCCAGGTTGCAGGAAATCACTGGCGCGCCCTCCACTTCCGGCTGCGCCAGAATGGCGCCGAGGGAGGGCATGCCGGTGCCCAGCAGAATAATCGCCTCCGCCCCCGCGCCTTGCATGGCGGCAAGCGCCGCGCTGGCATCGCCCTCAGCCAGGGCATAGATCGGGTGGAAGGCGGCGCCCGGTGTCGCCATCGCAACAACCCGCGCCACCTCAAACCCCCGCGTTGTCCAATAGGCGGCGGAGGCTTCAGTGAGATCTGGCGGATAGGGCGAAACCAAGCCGATGCGCTTTGCCCCAAGTGCCGCGAAGGCTTCGCATACCGCGCGGCCCGCAGTGATGAAGGGCGTGCGGGCGGAAAGCCGCGCCACGGCTTCATCCTCGGCCTTTGGCCCCACCAGATAGGAAGACCCCGTGCAGGCAAAGGCAAAGGCGCCTAGCGGCGCATTGGCGAATTGTGCGCAAGTCGCGTCCAACCCCGCGACGTAATCCACCAACCGATCATTCAGCTTGGGCTTATTGCTGACCAGCCGCGCGGTCAGCATGGCGGCACCCGGCGGCAACAGAATCGAAAACTCCGGCTCCACGGTGGTATTCGCCTGAGGTGTCAGCACCCCAAGCAGGCCATTGCGGGCATAGGCAAGCGACATGGCATCCTCCGCCCGTCATGAAGACATGGCGCGGGGTTTCGGTCTATGCAGCAACGCCTTCTCCGGGGAGATCAACATGAACGCCACCAAGCGCCGTGCCATCCTGGGCGCGATCCTTGCCACCCCTGCGCTGACCGCAGGCGCGCAAACCGCGCGGCCCGTGCGCTTCATTGTCCCCTTCCCGCCTGGTGGCACCGCGGATTTGCTGGCGCGGCTGGTGGCGCGGGAGATGGAAACCCGCCTCGGCGCGCCGGTGGTCGTTGAAAACCGCGCTGGCGCGGGCGGCGTGGTGGGCAGTGATTCGGTTGCGAAAAGCCCCGCCGATGGCACGACCATTCTGCTGTCCAACATCGCCTCCCAAGGCATTGCCCCGGCCATTCTGCCGACCATGCCCTATGACGTGATGCGCGATTTCACCCATATCGGGCTGCTGGCGGCGGTGCCGAGTGCGATTGCGGTTTCCGCCACCGGCCCCTGGCAGAGCCTGCCGGCGCTGATCGCCGCCGCGCGCGACAAACCCGGCAGTATTCGCTTCGGGTCCAATGGCAATGGCACATCTTCTCACGCCAAGCTTGAAATCCTGAAGCGGCTGGCGGGCATTGACATCACCCATGTGCCCTATCGCGGTGCAGCGCCGGCGGCCACCGATGTGATTGCCGGCAATATTGATGGGCTGATCGCCGCCATCCCCGATGTTGGGCGCAATGAACGGCTCCGCCTGCTTGCCATGACCACGGAACAACGCTTGCCGCGCTGGCCCGATGTGCCTTCCGTCGCGGAACTTGGTTTGGCGCCGCTGGTGGCGGCGAATTGGTTCGGTATTAGCGGCCCTGCCGGCATTCCCGCCCCCGTCGCGGATCGGCTGAATGCGGCGCTGGTGGAAAGCCTTGCCACCCCTGCCCTAACCGAGCGTCTGGCCGAACTTGGCGCCGCGCCCAATCGGCTGGACCGCCCTGGCTTCACCGCGCTGGTCGCCGCCGATATGGCGCGCTGGGCGCAGATTGTGCGCGAGGCCGGGATCAAGGCCGACTGAGCATTTTCAAGCCGAGTGGAATCACTCGGCGGCTCGGAAAATGCGATCAGACATGCCTTGGCATGGTAATTGCCAATTCCTGATGCAGAAGCCGGGATTTACCCTGAAACTGATCTGAATTGACCAGTTTATAGGCAATGAAGCCCGGTGTGGAGCATCAGGAGGCATTGCAATGAACCGTCGTCAACTTCTTGGCCTTACCGGAGGCGCCATTGCTGGCGCGCTGGCAAGCCCTGGCATCCTTTCCGCGCAAAGCGGCGCTTGGCCGACCCGCGGGTCCATCCGTTTGATCGCGCAATTCCCGCCAGGCGGCCTGGTGGATACCGTGAGCCGCCTGATGGCCCCTGCCCTGTCCCAGGCGCTCGGCCAAACTGTAGTGGTGGAAAACCGCGCCGGCGCGGGTGGCGTGATCGGGACGGATTTCGTCGCGAAGCAGCCCGCTGATGGCTATACGCTGCTGGTGTCCCACGCTTCGGTGCATGTTTTCTCGGCGGCCACCATGCCGACGCTACCCTTCAACCCGATCAATGACTTCACCCATATCGGGCTTTTGGTGGAAGCGCCGAATGTGCTGCTGGTGAAGGCTGAATCCCGCTTCAAGACCCTTGGGGATTACATCGAAGCGGCGAAGAAGCAGCCGGTGCGCTTCGGGTCTTCGGGCATTGGTTCGGCGCCGCATCTGCTGGGCGCGATGCTTTCCGGCGAAGCCAAGCTCACCAATCTGGATCACGTGCCCTATCGTGGCAGCGCGCCCGCCATGCAGGACCTGATGGCCAATCAGATTGAAAGCCTGATTGATCCCATCACCACCAATGTACAGCTGATGAAGGATGGCGTGTTGCGCGCTTTGGCCGTTTCCTCACCGCAGCGCCTGCCCGCCTTCCCCAATGTGCCGACCTTCGCTGAACTTGGCTTCCCGAAGCTGACGTCAGCGCAATGGCTTGGGCTTTCCGCGCCGAAGGGCCTGCCTCAGCCCATCACGGAACGGCTTGCCGGCCTTGTCAACCCCATCCTGGCGCGGCCTGAATTGATGACGCGGTTTGAGGAATTGCAGACTCTGCCGCGCCGGCCTTCGCCTCTGAATGGCGATTTCGTGAAGCTGATGCAGGAGCAGATCACGGAATGGACCGCGGTTGCCAAGCAATTCGATATTGTTGTGACGTGATGTAACCTCTACTCAAACCCTGATCCGGGGCCTTTTCTGTCAAGTGACGCCCCTTGGCGCTGAAAGCTCCAGTCAAGCGGTTACAGCCCTTTTGGGCCTCAAGCCTGGCCGGCCGACGAGGCCTGCGTCATGGAAGCTGCGGTGGCCGAATCCCAAAGGCCACCACAGCGAGCCGCGTGGTCGCACCGCCGATCACCGTTATTGCCACGACCACCAGCATCTCCCCCGCTTCTATCGCGCCGCTGCGTTCACCAAGATAGAGGCTGAGCGCCAAGGCCCAGACAAGCGCGATTTCGCAGTAGAAGCTTGATCGTAGATTCGGGATCTCGCCTCTGCCGCGCACAATGTCGCGCAGAATGCCCCCACCGGCGCCGGTCAGGGTGCCAAGGATCGGCCCCCAAAGCCACAATGGTTGCACGCCGAAGCCAACTGCAATCGCGACCCCAACGACCATGAAGCTCGATAGCGCGAGCGCATCCGCCACTTCGAACAGGATCAAATGGGGCCGGCGGCTTTGCATCCAGCCCAGGCTATGGGCAAAGACAACGGCAGAAGAAGCGCTTGCGGGCAAGGTAATGGCTTGCGCTGCCCTGCGCGCCTGCCCCAGCAGAAAGCAGACTAGGACCGTGCCGAAAACCAGCAAGAGATAGATCGGGTTTTGCATAATGCCGATGGGATGGCGCCCTATGAGAAGATCGCGGAGCACACCACCCGCCAGGGCAGCGAGCGAAGCCAATACAAGTGCGCCGAAAAGGCTATAGCGGTCCTGTCTTGCGGCCAGATATCCGGCCAGTGCAGCAGTCACCGTTCCAAGAATTTCCAAGATCAGAAACCAATCACTGCCAAGCGTCAATGAGAGCAGCGCGGGGAGGCGAAAGCGCGCGTTGATCCGCGCAAGCGTACCATCCGCCGAAAGCTCCGCAATCGCGGCATCAAAGGCAGCTAGTTTTTCAGCCGGTACGGCGCGGCTGAACATCAGATGCAGCGGCACCCTGAGGCGCAGCGCTGCCTCCTCGACCCTTGGGCCGGCATTGCTGCGGGAAATCAGTAGGGCGATGGACAGCCGTTCCGCCAGGAAACCATCCACTTCACCAGCCAGAAGTCGGCGAAGATTCTCCGCGTCACTGCTGGCCTGGCGCACCCGCTGCGCCTGTGTGGGATCGGCGATGAAGGCATCAAGACCCGGATCGACATAAGAAAAACCCGCTCGCACGCCAAGGCGGAAGCCCGGATCGGCCAAAAGCGCCGCGCGGAGACCAGCCGCGTCCCGCGCGGTCAGGCGCGCTGCTTCACCACGGCGCACCACCAGCACATTGATGTCCTGCCTGTAGGGTCGCGAGAGCTGCCCGCGCGCAGCGCGGTCCGCATTTGCCACGGTGCCTGGCAGCAGATCGCGGGAACCAGCCTCGACCGCGGCAAGCAAGGCAGGAAAAGGCACTGGTTCGAAGACCACCGCATGGCCCGCGCGCGCGGCAATGGCGCGCACCATTTCGATGTCAAGGCCGGTCAGCACCTCAGTCCCGCCCCGCTGCTGCAGAAATTGCTGCGGCTCCCCGGCATACCAGCCGGCGCGCAGCGGCTGCGCCGCAGAGGGAAACGCCTGAAACAATAGGAGGAGTAAAACAAGCCTCTGGATCATGTTCCCCCCTTTGCCTTGCACCAACGCGCCACCTCCTCATGCGTCGCGAACCAGACGTCGCCAAAGCTTTTCATGTGCTGCACCAAGCGATCAAGCAGCGCGATACGGCTGCGATGGCCAATGACATGCGGGTGCATGGTCAGCAGAAACAAGCCGCCCTCACGATAGGCGCCTTCGAATTCGGCGGTGAAAATCTCCTCCACGCTTGAAGGCGGCGTATAGGGGCGAAGTCCCGAAAAGCGCAGCATATTGAAATAAACCGCATCATCGCGGATCCATTCCGGCGGCAATTCCACAATGCCCGTCGGCGTTCCCTGATCAAGCAATTCATAGGCATCATCATCAGCCATCAGCGATGAATCATACAGCAAACCCAATTCGCGGATGATGGAAAGTGTGTCCACCGAAAAATCCCAGGATGCCGTGCGGATGCCGACCGGGCGCCGACCTGTGAGTTTTTCCAGCGTATCGGCAGCGCGGAAGGTAAGGTCACGTTCCACACCCGGCGGCAATTGCGTATTGGCCTCATGAATCCAGGAATGGATGCCGATCTCATGGCCCTCATCCGCCACACCCCGCACCTCATCCGGATGCAAAAGGGCTGAGACGGCGGGGTAGAAGAAGCTTGCCTTGATATCGTGGCGGTCCAGCAGCGCACGGATGCGCGGCACGCCTTGGCGCGCGCCATATTGCCCCTGGCTGATGCGCATCGGGCTTTCATCGGCATCGCGGAGTGGAATGGTCTCATGATCCGCATCGAAGGAGAGCGAGACACAACAGCGCGCCCCATTGGGCCAGGAAGCCGGCGCCAAGGATCGCCCGGCGCGGGCGCGGCCCACAATTTCGCGCCATTGGGCTTCGGGCCATTCCCAGGGTTTGGCGGCTTTGTCGTTCATCAGGGGTTCTCCTGCCTACAATCAAACGGCATGCTGCACCCTTAGGCAAAATACCGGAACCCCCATGAGCGATACCGATCCCGCCCTGATGTCCGCCGAGACCTTGCTTGGCCTTTACGCACGCCGGCGCCTTTCGCCGGTGGAGGCGCTGAAGGCCGTGATGGAACGCGTCGCGCGCTACAATCCTTGGGTCAATGCCTTCGCGGCCATGAACCCGCGCGCCTTGCAGGCCGCTGGTGAGGCTGAGGCGCGTTGGCAGGCCGGCCGGCCCATGGGCGCCTTGGATGGCGTGCCCGCCACTGTGAAGGATTTGCTGAACATGGTGGGCTTCCCGACCAGGCGCGGCAGCCGCACCACGGATACAACGCCCGCGACTGAGGACGCCCCCGCCGTGGTCGGGCTGAAGCAGGCGGGCGCGGTGATCATCGGCAAGACCACCACAACGGAATTCGGCTGGAAATCGCCGGGCGACTGCCCTTTGCATGGCATTACGCGCAATCCCTGGAACCCCAAGCGCACGCCGGGCGGTTCTTCTTCCGGCGCCGGGGCGGCGGGGGCGGCGTGCTTCGGGCCGCTCCATATCGGGACCGATGCGGGTGGGTCCATTCGCATCCCGGCGGCCTATTGCGGGCTGGTGGGCATGAAGCCTTCCTTCGGGCGCATTCCGCAATGGCCGCTGGGCGCCTTTGGCCATGTCGCGGTGGCCGGCCCGATGACCCGCACGGTGCGCGATGCCGCGCTGATGTTTGGCGCCATGGCGCGGCATGATCTGCGTGATCCCTATGCGCTGCCGGATGATCCGCGTGATTGGCTGGCTGGCACTGAAGAAGGTGTCGCGGGGCTGCGTGTGGCCTTGGTGCGGCGCATGGGCTTCGCGCCCCCCTTGGATACGGAAGGCGAAGCCGTTTTGGCCGGCGCCGCCCGGCTTTTGGAAGACCAGGGCGCGATTGTGGAGGAAGCCGATCCCGGCCTGCCCGACACTCGCGCCATTTTCGGCCGCGTCTGGGGCGTTGCCTTGGCCCGCATCATCGCGACCACGCCGGAAGACAAGCGCGAATTGCTCGATGCCGGCATTGCCGAGGTTGCGGCACGAGAAGGCGAAATGCTCGCGGTGGATTACCTGGCCGCCGAGGCGATGCGCCTGGAAGCGGCGCATGCCATGGCGCGGTTCCATCAGCGCTATGATCTGGTGCTGACCGCCTGCACGCCAACCGCGGCCTTTGCCGCGGATCAGCCGACCATCCGCCCGGCGGAGGCACTATGGCGCGATTGGGCGCCCTGGACCTTCGCCTTCAACCTGACGCGCCAGCCGGCGATTTCCGTGCCGGTGGCACTCGATGCGGAAGGCATGCCGCGCGCGGTGCAGATTGTGGCGGCGCTCTACCGCGATGATCTGGCACTGCGCGGGGCGCGGGCCTTGGAGCGCGCTGCCAGCCTGCCCCTGGCGAATCCTGCGGAAAGCGCTAACTGAACCCAGGCTAGGACAAGGACAGGCTGATGCGTTTGGTCACTTTTTCGGATGGCTCGGGCACGCGCATTGGCGCGCTTGATCAAGCAGGAGCGCTACGCGATATCGCCGCTGCCGCGCCATCACTGCCGCGCGATATGCTGGGGCTGATTGCGGCGGGGCCGGCGGCGCTGGCCGCAGCGCGGGAGGCGCTCAGCAAGGCGCCGGTGGTGGCGGGTGCCAAAATCCTCGCCCCCATTCCGCGACCACCGAAGAATGTGTTCTGCGTTGGCAAGAACTACCATGAACACGCCAAGGAATTCGCCGGATCGGGCTTTGATGGCGGGGCGAAGGATGTGGTGCCGCCCTTCCCTGTTGTGTTTTCCAAGCCGCATACTGCCATCATCGCGACAGGCGAGCCTATTCTCAGCCATTTGGACCCGACCAGCGGGCTGGATTACGAAGGCGAATTGGCGATTGTGATCGGCCAGGGTGGGCGCGGTATTTCCAAAGCCGCCGCGCTTTCGCATGTGTTTGGCTATACCATCATCAATGACGTGACCGCGCGGCATTTGCAGAAGCGCCATAGCCAATGGGTATTGGGCAAGGGCTTGGATAGCTTCTGCCCCATGGGCCCGGCCATCCTGACCGCCGATGAAGCGCCGGACCCCACCAAGCTGCGCCTGATCACGCATGTGAATGACGAAAAGCGCCAGGATGCGCTTGTTGCGGATTTGATCTTTGATGTGCCGACTCTGATTGAAGCGATCAGCGCCGCCATCACGCTTGAACCCGGCGATGTGATCGCAACCGGCACGCCAGTTGGTGTTGGCATTGGCTTCACCCCGCCGAAATTCCTGCAAAAGGGCGACATGGTCCGGATTGAAATCAGCGGGATTGGTGTGCTCGAAAATCCGGTCTTCTGAAACAACAATAAACGGGAGGATACAATATGCAAAGACGCTCTCTTTTGGTCGGGGCCACAACGCTTCCCTTCGCCATGCCAGCGCTGGCGCAGGAGAATTTCCCGTCCCGCGCCGTTTCCATCGTGGTGGCCTTCCCGCCGGGCGGGCAGGCGGATGTGGTGGGCAGGCCGGTTGCCGCCGTATTGGAAAGGCTCTGGCGCGTGCCGGTGCCGATCACCAATCGCGGCGGCGCGGCGGGTGAAATCGGCAATGGGTTCGTCGCGCGCAGCGCGCCCGATGGCTATACGCTACTCATGGGCCTTTCTTCCATGACCTTCCTGCCGGAAGCAGCCCGCATCAATGGCCGCACGCCGGCCTATACGCCCGATATGCTGACGCCGATTGCGTTATTCTCAGCCGATCCCACCGTGCTGGTGGTGCCCGCATCCAGCCCCATTCGCACCATCGAGGAATTCATCGCCGAGGTGAAAGCCAAGCCCGGCCAGATCGCCTATTCGTCGGCGGGCAATTACTCAGCGCTACATGTGCCGATGGCGATGCTGTCCCAAGCCGCAGGCTTGCAAATGCTGCATGTGCCCTTCCAGGGTGGCGGCCCGGCGCTGACCGCGATTCTGAGCCGGCAGGTGCAGGCGCTTTCTTCCGGCCCCGGGCCTGTTGCGCAGCATGTGCGCGATGGGCGGTTGCGCGCAATCGCCACCTGGGGCCGTCAGCGCCTCAAGGGGTTTGAGGATGTGCCGACGCTGATTGAGAAAGGCTTTGCGGATGTGGAATTCTACATCTGGGTCGGTCTTTTTGCGCCTGCCGGCACGCCGCCCGCGATCATTGAGCGCATTCGCGACGCATCACGGCAAGTGGCACAGGATGCAGAGTTTCAGCGCATCATGGCCGGCAGCGGCAATACACTCGATTTCCGCGACGGCGATGCCTTCCGACGCTTTTTTGATGAGGATTCGGCGAGGTTGCTGCGCGTTATCCGGGCGCTGGGCAAGATTGAATAGCTCTCTTGCCTGCGCTGCGTCGCTAGCGCAGGCTTCAATCTGGTTTTGACAGTTCTGAGGATAGCATGACCACCGAAGCGCAAATCACCGCCTGGCTTGCCACGCAACAGGAAGCCATGATCGCTGAGCTCAAGGAAATGGTGAATACCGATGGCGGGTCTTACGACAAGGCGGGGGTGGATCGCACCGGCGCGCAGGTAAAGCGCTTTCTGGAAGGCCATGGCATCGCGGTAGAAGTGGTGCCGCGCGAAAAGCATGGCGATTGCCTGCGCGGCATTGTCCCTGGCGCGCATGAAATTGCTTCCGGCAATCAGCAGAAGAATATCGTGCTGATGGGGCATCGGGATACGGTTTTCCCGAAGGGTGAGCCGGAACGCCGGCCTTTCGCCATTCAGGGCAATATCGCCTATGGGCCCGGTGTGGCCGATATGAAGGCTGGCATTGTGATGAATATGTTTGTGCTCGCCGCCTTTCATAAATTTGGCGGCGCGCCTGGGCCGCTGGTTGGCTTATTCACCGGCGATGAGGAAATCGGCAGCCCCGAAGGCCGCCCGGTGATTGAAAATGAAGCGCGCGGCGCGCGGGTGGTCTTCAATAGCGAACCAGGGCGGCCTTCCGGCAATGTGGTGACGGGGCGCAAGGGAGGCGTGTTTTCCGTGGTGGATATTGAAGGCAAGGCTGCGCATTCCGGTGGTAATTTTGAAGCCGGCATCAGTGCGATTGGTGAGGCCGCGCAGAAGATAGTCGCCATTCATGCGCTGACCGACCTCAAGCGCGGCATTACGCTGAATGTCGGCCTGGTGAGCGGTGGGCAGAGCGTGAATACCGTCGCCCCCGCCTGCCAATTCCAGATTGATCTGCGTTACGTGGAATTGGCGGATCGAGATGAGATTGTGGGCAAGCTGCATGACATTGTCGCGAAATCCTTCGTGCCCGGCACCAAGGCGAAGCTTGTCATCAAGGGCGAATTCCTGCCGCTGAATGCAACACCGGCAAGCGAGCGTGTTTTCGCGCTTTATCAGGGTGCCGCAGCCGATAGCGGCTTGAAGGTGGGCGGCGAGTTTTCCGGCGGCTGTGCCGATAGCGGCTTTACCGCGGCCATTGGCGCACCCACGATTTGCGCGGTCGGCCCCGTGGGTGGCAAGGCGCATAGCCCAGAGGAATATCTGGAAATTGACAGCATGATCCCGCGCGCCCAGGCCATGGCGCGCGCCATCATGCGGCTGGAAAAGGCGGGGCTTTAACCCGCCTCACCCCCGCCAGGGGCGCACCTGCCAAAGCCGCTTCAGCCGATCATCCACGGCTTGCGCAAAGGCGCGATATTCCGCGCCCACCATGGTATTGAGCGGCATGAAATTGCGTGCGGCTTCGCGCTTGAAATTCTCATCCGCCAAAGCCGTGCGGAAAGCCGCTTCCAGCCGCGCCACAATGGCGGGCGGCATATTGGGTGGGCCCACGATGCCACGGCTGGCGCCATGGACAATATCAAAACCCAATTCGCGGAAGGTCGGCACATCGGCGGCTTCCGGCTGACGGGCGGCAGCGGCCTGCCCCAGCATCCGCACCTTGCCTTCACGTGCCAATTGGATCGCGTCATTCACATTGATCGCAGCCACATCCATATTGCCGCCGAGCAATTGCGGAATGAGCGGTGCGGCGCCGGCAAAGGGCACCTGGATCATGGGTTGAAGCCCCGCCAATTCCTCAAAATGCAGCACGAATAAATGATCATCGCTGCCAATACCCGTGGTGGCATAGGTGATCTGCCCGGGCCGCGCCTTGGCCGCAGCCACCAAATCCTGCAACGACTTCAGCGGGCTATCGGCACGCACATAAAAGCAATTGGCGTCTTCAACGATATTGCAGAGGAAGGTGAAATCCATCGCACGGTAGCGCACCTGGCGTTCCAGCGGAATGGCATTATGCGCCGGGATGGTGGTGGCGCCGATGGTGTAGCCATCAGGCGCGGCATTGAAGGTGGCTTCCAGCCCGATCTGCCCGGCAGCACCGGTGCGATTGATGATCACGGGGCGCAGCCCAGGGATTTGCGCCGCAATCAGGGGCATCACCAGGCGGGTCATGATGTCCACGCCCCCGCCGGCCGGAAAGGGCACAATCACTTCCATGGGCTTGTCACCCGGCCATGGCGTTTGCGCCTTGGCGATGGCGGGCGCGGCGAGCAAGCCTGCGGATGCCAAAAGACTGCGGCGATTGATCATGATTTTCCTCCCAGATTATGGGCCGCAGCCTAAGCGCTCATGGCTGGCGCTTGCAACTCATTGATCAGCGCTTCCAGGGCCTGCGCGCGAAAAGGGCGCGCACCGCCTCCCCTTCCGCCAGCACCATGGCGCGATATTCCGGCCCCACCAGGGGGCGCAAGGGCAGGGAAACCTTTTCGGCTTCCTGCGCGAAGCGCGGGTCGGCAAGGGTTTCACGAAAGGCGGCATCCAGCAGGCGGACCACCTCTGGCGGCAGGCCGGGCGGGCCGACAATGCCGCGCGCGCTACCAATCACCACATCAAAGCCCAATTCGCGGAAGGTCGGCACTTGCGCGGCTGCCGACCAACGCTCGGGCGATGCCTGCGCAAGGCAGCGAATACGCCCTTCACGCATCAAAACAATCCCCTCGCTCATGTTGAAGGAAGCGACATCCACCGCGCCGGAGAGCAAATCCCGCTGCACCTGCGCCGTGCCATTGAAGGGGGCATGCAGGGCGCGGATGTCCGCGGCCTCTTCCAGGCCCAGCAGCACGAGGTGATCATCAGAACCAACGCCGGCGGCGCTGCCAACAGAAAGCGCTTCGGGCTTTTCACGCAGCCTTGTCACCAGATCACCCAGCGTACGCAAAGGCGAATTCGCCAGCACCCACAGGCCGCAGGCGTCATCGACGATATTGGCGATATAGGTAAATTCCTCGGCCTTCCAGCGCACCGGGCGTTCCAGCGGCAGGGTGGAGACATTCAGGCTGCCAATGGTGCCCAGCGTATAGCCGTCAGGCGCGGCGTTGAAGATCGCCTCCATCCCAAGCTGGCCGGAAGCGCCGGGACGATTGCTGATAACAAAGCGCACTCCGGGCAGGCGTGGCGTGACCTGATGGGTTGTGAAACGCGCCGCTGCATCCACCCCGCCACCGGGCGGGAAGGGTACAATCATTTCAATGGCGCGATCTTGCGGCCAGGCCGCCCGCGCGGACTTGACCCAAGGCGCAGCCAGCAGCCCGCCTGCCAGAACCGATGCTTGTCGCCGCGTGAACATGTTGCCCCCCAATGGTTTTCTTGCCCATGATGTTAGCGCCTGATGCCTTGGCGGCAAGAAAATTCAGCACGCGCCTGCCGGCGTGATGTCAACAGCGCCCGATCCGGCTAGAACAGGCCTTGCAAGCATGCGGAGGGGTGTTCCGGCGATGGACGCAGCAACACGGGCGGAATTTCAGGTGGAAGGCCATTGGGCCATGGCGCGGCGGCATCGCATTCGTTGGATCCAATGCGACATCTACGCCCATATCAACCACGCTGCCTATTTCACGATGTTTGAGGATATGCGGATTGATTGGTGGCTCGCTTCTGGTGGGCGCTTTGGGCCGGATGCGGAAGGGCCTGTGGTGGCTTCGATCGAAGCGAAATACCTCCGCCCCGGGCATTTCAATGAGGATGTGCTGCTGACCGTGCGTGCGGTGAGTTTCCGGCGCAGTTCCTTCATTCACGAATATGGGTTGTGGCGCGATGGGCTGCTATGTTCCGGGCGCGCGGTTTGCGTGATTGTGAATAACGCCACTGGCGCCAAGGCGCCGATTTCGGATGCGCTCCGGCACTTGATGCTGACGCGTGATCAGGCGATGGCCGAGGGTTGAGAGCAGGCGCAGCGGGCCATTGCGCGCGCTGCGCACCAGATCCGCTCATTCCGCAACAGCACCAGAAGCGCGGACCAATGGCCCCCATCTTTCGAAATCGGCCCTGACCATGGCCGAAAACGCCTCACGCGAGAGATTGCCCGGGATGGCATCAAACTCCGCCATGCGTTCAACCACATGGGGGGTTTTCAGCACCTCGCTTACTTCACGATGCAGCCGATCAAGAATAGGCGTTGGGGTGGCACTTGGCATGGAAAGGCCGAACCAACCATAGCTGACCAGATCGAAACCCTGTTCGCGGAAAGTCGGGATATCGGGAAAGCTGCGGCTGCGGGTCTCTCCGGCAATGGCAATCGGGCGCACGGAGCCTTGCCGAATATGGGCGGCGGCGGATGGCAGGCTATCGGACATGCCGTGGACTTCACCACCTTGAACCGCCGCCATGGCCGGGCCTGCGCCACGATAGGCTATGTGATTCAAGGTCACGCCGCTGACATTGCCAAACAGAACAATAAGCATGTGATTGAGCGAACCGGAACCGGATGACGCCATGTTCAGCCCACCATTTGTTGTGCGGGCAAGCCGTACCAGATCATTCAGGTTTTGCGCTGGCACGCGATTATTGGTGACGAACACAAGATGATTGGTCGAAAGCAGCACAACATGGCTAAAGTCCCGTATGGGATCATATTGGATGCTCCGATAAAGCGCAGGGCCGATCGCCATCACGGTGCTGGAAGCCAACACCATGGTATAGCCATCGGGTTCGGACCGCGCGACATGGGTGGTGGCGATGGTGCCACCGGCCCCTGCACGATTTTCCACAATCACCGGCTGACCCAGGCGTTCCTGCAAACCTGTCGCGACCAAGCGCGCGATGATGTCTGTTGAACCACCCGGGGCAAAGGTCACCACCAGGCGAAGCGGCCGCGCTGGCCAGGCCGGGACGATACTTGGCTGGGCCAAGGCAGATGGCGCCGTTGCAATGACACCTAAGCCCATCATGGCTGCACGACGATTTATTGGCATGAATGAGCATCCCTCCGGCTTGGGCGCCAAGCCCATGGCGTAGTGGCGCCTCTTTTCCCGATAGCCTGAAAGCTCTGCGGCGGCGCGTCAACACACCCCTATGGCGCAAGCCTTCTGGCAGTGTCTATGCTTCCATGTCGCAGTGCAAAGGCAAGGCCGTTACAGGAGAGACCGGGGGGAATGACATTGCTGCCGGAAAATTTTCTGACACCGCGGCATATCGCCGTGATTGGTGCTTCTGAGGGTAGTGGCAAGATCGGCGGCAAGATCATGGCAACGCTGATTTCCTGCGGCTATGCGGGGCGGCTTTTGCCCATCAATCCGCGCGGTGGTGTTCTGCACGGGCTGCCCGCCTTCAAATCCATCGCCGAGGCTCCAGGCCCCATCGACCTTGCCCTGATTGCCGTGCCCGCGCCGATTGTTGCCCAAGCTGTCGCGGAATGCGCTGCCGCGGGTATTCCCGGCGCCATTGTCTTCAGCTCTGGCTTTGGCGAAGCGGGCGCGGAAGGTGCGGCCTTGCAACGCGATCTACGCGCAGTGATCGAACGGACAGGCATTCGCGTGGCGGGACCCAATGCGGAGGGTTTTTTTAATATCCGCGCCAAAATCGCGCCCACCTTCAGCCCGGCGGTTCATGTCAAAAGCATTGCAGGCCCTATTGGGCGCGATATCAGTGTTGTCGCGCAAAGTGGCGGGCTTGGCTTTGCGCTTTTCAATCGTGGTGCCGCGCAGGGGCTTTCCTTTGGCACTATTGTCAGTGTCGGCAATCAGGTTGACCTCGATCTTGCCGCTTTCGCACATCACCTGATCGAGGATGAAGGCACGGCGGCGCTGCTGCTGTATCTGGAAAGCTTCACGCGACCGGATGCCTTCCTGGCCATGGCAAAGGAAGCCGCGCGGCGCGGCAAGCCGGTGATCCTGGGCAAGGCCGGGCGTTCCGATGCCGGGCGCCGGGCAGCGGCTTCCCATACAGGTGCGCTGGGCGGCGAAGATGCCGCTTGTAATGCGATCCTGGCGCGCCATGGTGTGCTGCGCGGGGATGATCAGGATGAATTGCTTGATATCGCCGCAGGCCTGGTGAAACACAGCCTGCTCGCTGGTCGGCGCGTGGCGGTGATTTCGCCTTCGGGTGGCACCGGTGTCTGGTTGGCGGATGCCGCTGCGCGCTTTGGCCTGGAAGTGCCGGAAATTGACGCAGAACGGCAAGCGCGGCTCCGCACCATCATGCCCGCCTATGGATCGCCGGTGAATCCTGTTGACCTGACAGGTCAAGGCGCCGGTGGAGGCCAAGGTGCTGCAAGTTTCGCTGATGCGCTCAGCATTCTTTATGACGCGCCCTATCTTGATGCCTTCATCCTGGCCGGTTCCTTCGCGCATGAGGCTCGTTTGAAGCGCGAGGGGGAGGCCATTCGCGATTTCGCGCGCGGACCAAAGCCTGTGCTGCTGCATAGCTATACGCTGGTATCGGATGCTTCCCGTGCCATTCTGGAAGGGCTTGGGCTGCATTGTTTTGCCACCGCTACGGGTACGGTGCGCGCGCTGGCGGCCATGGCGCAGTACCAGGATTTTCTGGCAACCACGCGCCCTGCCCTGCTTGCACCGCCACAGGCATTGGCCCTTGCGCCCGAAGTCGCGGCGCTGCTGGAAGGCCAGCATGGGATGCTTGCGGAATATGAAGCCAAGAACATTCTGCGCACCGCCGGGCTTTCCATGCCGCCACATGTTTTGGCGCGCAGCGCGGCAGAAGCGGCCGCTGCCCAGGCCAGTTTCGGGGCACCGGTCGCTCTCAAGATTCAATCACGCGAGATTCCACACAAGACGGAAGCGTCCGGCATTGCGTTTGATATCGCGGATGGTGCGGCAGCCCATGGCGCGTTTCATCGCATCTTGGCGGCCGCGCGTGGCTTTGCTCCGGATGCGACGCTCAGCGGCGTGCTGGTTGAACCCATGGCCAAGCCTGGCATTGAAACGATTCTGGGCGTGAAGCGGGATCGGGATTTCGGCCATATGATCATGGTCGGTTTTGGCGGTATACATGTTGAATTGCTGCGCGATGTCACCTTTGCCCCCGCACCAGTGTCGCCCGATGAGGCCATTGCGATGCTGCGGCGTTTGCGCGCGTTTGCCTTGCTTGAAGGGGTGCGCGGCAGTGCGGCCGCAGATATTCCCGCATTGGCTCGGCTGATCAGCCACATTTCTGCATTTGGCGCCTCCCTAGGCGATCGCTTGCAGGAGATTGATCTCAATCCCGTCCGGGTGCACCCCGCCGGGCAAGGATGCAGCGTGCTTGATGCCTTGATGATCTTGTCATCCGAAACGGAGGAAACCGCATGACCAAATATCAATTCTGCAAGGTCCATGATGAAGGCCGCTTGCGGATCGTCACGCTGAACCGGCCCGAAGTGATGAACGCGCTGCATGCCGATGCGCATGAGGAGTTGGAGGCGATTTGGGATGAATTCGCCGCCAGCCCCGATCTTTGGGTTGGCATTGTCACCGGCGCCGGGGATCGCGCCTTTTCCGCCGGCAATGATCTGAAAATCCAGGCCGCCGGCAAGCGCCGCCCCATGCCGCCTTCCGGCTTTGCCGGCCTCACCAACCGCTTTGATCTGGAAAAGCCTGTAATTGCCGCCGTCAATGGCATTGCCATGGGCGGTGGGTTTGAAATCGCGCTTGCCTGCGATTTGATTATCGCTGCCGAGAACGCGCTTTTTGCCCTGCCGGAACCGCGCGTTGGGCTGGTGGCCGGCGCTGGCGGGCTGCATCGCCTACCCCGCATGATTGGCCAGAAACAGGCGCTTGGCATGATCCTGACCGGGCGGCGGGTGCCGGCCGCCGAAGGGCTTCGGCTTGGTTTTGTGAATGAGGTTGTGCCGCAAGGTGAGGCCCTGGAGGCCGCGAAACGCTGGGCAGCGCTGATCCTGGAATGCTCACCGCTTGCCATCCGCGCCTCCAAGCAGGCGGTTTATGCGGGGCTTGATGAGGAAAGCCTCGCGAAGGCGATCGGCACCATGTATCCGGCGCAGGCGCGCAATCGCGACAGCCAGGATTACATCGAAGGCCCGAAAGCCTTCGCGGAAAAGCGCAAGCCGAATTGGCGGAATATGTAGAAAGCTACAATCCCCGTTCTGCCTTGGTCGCGGCCAGATCATCCTCGATAAAGCCTTGGATGATCTCCTCCATCGGTTCCTGTTCCTTGAAGCCAAGGCGGCGCGCGCGGGTTGCGGCGAAGGCGCCGGGCCAGCCCTTCACAATGTCAAACACTTCCTTGTCGAAGACGAAGCCCACCTTGTCGCGCGCGGCTTTGCCGGCCACCTGTTCCAGCCCGGCCAGGATTTTCGCAACCGTCAGGCTGCGGCCCGGCGGATTGATGCCGCGGTCAAGCCCAAGCGGCGCGGTATCCATCGCGGCTGCGTGCAAGAACCATTCAATGGTTGCGCGCGGGGAACATATCCAGACGGCGAAATCTTCCGGCACCGGGCAATTGGTTTCAAGGCCAAGCAAGGGCTCACGCACAATGGCGGAAACGAAGGAAGAAGCCGCCTTATTGGGCCGGCCAGGGCGCACCATCACGGTTGGCAGGCGCAGATTCACCGCATCCAGGAAGCCGCGGCGGGAGGCATCATGCAGCAGCAATTCGCCGATAGCCTTTTGCGCGCCATAGGAATTGGTCGGGATTTGCCGCCCATCATCTGGCACCACCGCATCCTGCCCGCCACCGAAGGACGCGACGGAAGATGTGAAAATCACGCGCGGTTTCGTGCCGAGCGCACGGCAGGCCGCCAGCACCGCCAAAGTGCCATGCAGATTGACCTTCATGCCCAAATCGAAATCGGCTTCCGCAGCCGCACTCACCACCGCGGCCAGATGGAATACCACTTCGGTGCCCGCCGGGATGGCGGCGGCAACGGCAGCCGGGTCCGCCACATCGCCGCCAAGGCAGGTCACCGGGAAGGGCGCGGGAAGCGTGGCAGGCGCGGCAAGGTCGAATAGCGTCAGGCCCGTAATGGCCCGCCCGCCGAGCGCTCCATCCTTGGCAAGCCTTGCGGCCAATTTCCGCCCCAAAAAGCCAGCCCCGCCCAGAATGGTGATCCGCATCGCTTTGCCCTCCCGTTACAGTGCAAGGTTTGGCGCGCGGCGCGGAAGGGCGCAATATGGGGGCATGATCGAAAAGCGCCCTTTCCGTTATTTCCTGAACCGCAACCATGGGGTGCCCGGCATCGCCGTGTTGCCTGAAGGCGGCTATGCTCGCGCCAAGGCGGAAATCATGACCTGGCCCGGCTATGCGCCAACGCCTTTGCTGCCCCTGCCCGACATCGCCGCCGCCGCCGGCATCGCGCGGCTGGATTACAAGGATGAAGCGGGGCGCTTTGGCCTGGCTTCCTTCAAGGCGCTGGGTGGCGCCTATGCGGTGATGCGCGTGCTGCAAGCGGAACTCGCCAAGCGCAATGTGGCGCGGGAAGCCACCAGCGCCGATCTGATCGAAGGCCGCCACAAGGACGCCACCGGCAAGATCACGGTCTGTTGCGCGACAGATGGCAATCATGGCCGTTCCGTCGCCTGGGGGGCGCAGCGCTTTGGCGCGGCCTGCGTGATTTTTGTTCATGAAACGGTCAGTCAAGGCCGGCGCGATGCCATTGCCAAATATGGCGCGGCGATTCGCGTGGTGCCCGGCAATTATGATGACGCGGTGCGTGAAGCGCAGAAGCAGGCCGAGGCGCATGGCTGGTTCGTCGTCTCCGACACGTCATATCCCGGCTATACGGAAGTGCCGCGCGATGTGATGCAGGGCTACCGGCTGATGGCGGATGAAGCCGCGGATCAGATTGGCCTGGCGCCCACGCATGTCTTCATCCAGGGCGGCGTTGGCGGCGTGGCGGCGGCGGTTTCGGTGCAGATGCGCGCGCGTTTTGGCGCGGGCGTGAAGCTGATTGTCGCCGAACCCGACAAGGCCGATTGCCTGCTGGCCAGCGCCGAGGCCGGTCAGCCTGTCACCGTGCCGGGCGATCTGGATACCCTCATGGCCGGTCTTGCCTGTGGCGAGCCTTCATTGCTGGCCTGGCAGGAATTGGAACGCGGCGCCTTTGCCTTCATGTCGGTATCGGATGAAAGCGCGGTTGACTGCATGAAGCTGCTCGCGCGCCAGACACCACCGATTGTCGCGGGCGAAAGCGCGGTGGCGGGCTTGGCGGCTTTGCTGCTCGCGATGCAGGAACCCTATGCGCGCGCGGCACTTGGCCTTGGGGCCGATAGCCGCGTGCTGCTGTTTGGCACGGAAGGTGCCACCGATCCGGAAGTCTATGAAAGGCTGGTGAAGGGCTGAAGCGTTTCAGCCCGCCAGCAGCGCATCCAGCTTGCCGGCGCGGTCCAAGGCGACCAGATCATCCGAACCGCCGATGGATTTTCCATTGATGAAGATTTGCGGCACGGTGGTGCGCCCGCCGGAATTCTCGATGGCGCGGCGCCTTGCATCAGACCCGTGCGGCGCGTCATATTCCTGGAAAGCAACGCCCTTTTTCTCCAGCAGCGCCTTGGCACGCTCGCAATAGGGGCAGAAATAGGTGGTGTAGATTTCGATCTTGGCCATGCGCTGAAGATTGGCTTGAAACCGGGCCTGGTCAAGCGGCGCGCAGCCGCGGATCGGGCACCCGCGCTGCCGCCAATACCTCCACCCGCGCCGCACCTGCCGCCAGCAAGGCGCGCGCGCAGGCTTCCGCCGTGGCGCCAGAGGTCATGACATCATCCACCAGCAAAACGCGCTTGCCCAAAACCCGCGCGGGACGGGCCACGCTGAAGGCATCCGCAACCATTGCCGCGCGCTCCGCCGCGCCCTTATCGCCCAAAGGCATCGTCGCGCGCGTCCGGCGCAGCAAATCCGGCACCACACGCCGGCCCGAAAGCCGCCCCAGGCGTTGCGCGAGCAGCGCCGCCTGGTCATAGCGCCGCGCGATCAATCGCCGCCAATGCGCCGGCACGGGGGCCAGGATATCCGCCGCCGCCAACATCTCGGCGCCCGCCCGCGCCATGAAACGCGCGAGCGGCAACGCCATCTCTGTCCGATCCGCATGCTTGAAGGGCAGGATCAGGCGCTTGGCGCCCTCATCATAGCGCAACGCCGCCCGCGCCACGGCGAAGCCCGGTGCGCGGGTTAGGCAAGGTGCGCAAAGCAGCGCGCCATCGGCACCCCTTTCAGCTTCCCCCTCATGCGCGAAGGGTACGCCGCAGCGCGCGCAAAAGGGGGCGGAGATCAGGTTCAGGCCGCTGAAACAGGTGGCGCAAAAACTGCCCTGCCGTTCCACTTGCGCGTCGCAGGTCAGGCAATGCGGCGGCAGAAGGATATCAAGAAGTTTCTCTGGCGCCCTGCCAAATCCGCTTTTCAATCGGTTCAGCAAGGCGCCGGGGGGCATCACTCAATGCCAATGGCCGAAGGGGGCATCGCCATCCTTCGCCACTTCATGGACGAGATCTATTTCCCAGGAGAGGTATTCGCGCATCGCCGCTTCCACCCCGTCATTCCGGTCATAGGGGCGCAGATAGAAATCCGCGCAATCCGCATCAATTGGATTACGCCGATCCGCTTCCATCGGCAGCCCCGCCACACGCCAAGCCTTGCTGCCGCCTTCCAGAATATAGACCGGCAGGCCCGTCAGCGCCGCCGCTTCCGGTGCCGCCAGCCGGGCCAGTGCCGCATCCGGCGCGGCAATGGCGATCAGCCGCGCGCCACCCAAAGCACCGCGCAGCCTGTCCAGTCGTGTGCGAATGGCCCAATGCGCGCCCGGAATATGCCCATCGCGGAAATCAATGGACCGCGACAGATCAATCACCTGCACGCCGCCCTTCACGCTTTCGGCGGCGAGTTCTTCCGGCGTCAGGCTCGGCAGTTTTACCGCCGCCGCTTCCGGGCTTTCCGGCTGCCAGGGGCCGGTGGCGAGCGCGCCATCCAGCCCATCGGTCAGCACCATGACATCCCAGCCGCCCAATTGCTTGAGCCAGCCAGCGGTCATGCGCGCGCGGGTGCCCGTATCATCCACCAGCACTATGCGCGCATGGCGCACCGCCACCCATTGATCCGTCGCCTGCACCAATTGCCCGCCGGGGGCGGAACGGCTGCCGGCCATATGCCCCGCCGCATATTCCGCAGGGTCGCGTACATCCAGCACATAGGTGCTGCGCGACACATCCCCCTGCCAGCGCGCCAAATCAGCGCGCGTGCCGAAAATCACGCCGTGGCGCTTGGCGAAAGCATCGGCGCGGGCGAAGGCTTCCGCCGCACCTTTTGGCGTGCCTTGTGGGAAGCTCGCGGTCTTGCCGCGATCACAGGTGAAGCCAGCCAATTCCCAGCCCATGGTGCCATTGCGCAGCGCCACCACCTTATTCGGAATGCCCACACTGCGGAGCGATTCCGCCCCCATGATGGACCGCGTGCGCCCCGCGCAATTCACCACCACCGTTGTTTCAGGCCGGTTCACGAATTCACCGATGCGATAGACCAATTCACCACCCGGCACATCCACTGCACCGGGGATGGACATGCGGTTGAATTCTTCCATCGGGCGACTATCCAGGATCACCATATCGGTGCCGGCATCCATCATCGCCTTCAATTCCTCGGGATCGACCGAGGGCGTTTCATAATGATGTTCCACCCATTCACCGAAAGCCTTGGACGGCACATTGACGCCAGAGAAAGCCGTGTAGCCCGCCGCAACCCAAGCCGGCGTGCCGCCCTGCAACACAGACACATCCGTGCAGCCGATGCTTTCCAGGTAAGCGGCAAGGCGCGGCGAAAACCCTTCCCCGCCATCCACGCAAACCACACGCGTAGACAAGCGCGGCAGGATGGCGCGGGCGCGGAGTTCCATGCGCGACAACCCGCAAGGATTGGCCCAGAAAAGATGCGAACGGCCGAATTCGCCATCCTCCCGCGCATCCAGAATGGCCAATTCCTGCCCATCGCGGATCCAGCCTTTCAGGCTGGCCGCGTCAATCACGCGCGCCATGGCGGGATCAGCCCTTGGGGGCGGCGGTCGGCGCCATGAAATTCTTGTTATAGGGCTTCACCTCGCCGGTTTCGGCATCGAAAGCCTTGCGGTCATCCAGCTTTTCCAACGCCAGGCCATACATGTGCAAATGCCGCGTCGGCACGCTGCCCGTTGTGTGGATGGAATGAATATCTTCCGGCAGCAGCGCAATGCCGCGGCCCGGTTCCACCATGATTTCCTCACGCAGGCGCAATTCGCAGCGCGTGGGGTCTGACCCATCATCCAAACGCTCATAAACCTTGTTGAGTTCCTGCCCATCCACGGCCACCACGCAGGCCCAGGTGGTGTGGTCATGCGGCTTGGTTTCATTGCCGGGATTGAGCGCATTCAGATAAAGCGCGAAAAGATTATTCTCATCTTCCTGCAACATATAGCGCCGGCTGCCCTTTTCGCCATTCGGCGGCGGGGGGAATTCGCTGGAAGGGAACAGATGCTCCTGCGCGGCGAGGCCCATCAGCTCCTGCTTGATGGCTTCAAGCGAAGAACGGCTGACACCTTGGGCCCGTTCAATGGCGCGAATGCGGTCAATGGTGGAAGCGACAGCAGCGGCGCGGGCGGCCTTCACATCAGATGCGTTCATGGTTTTTTCCTCCAATGGCAAATTCAGAGAAAACCCTACCCCGTCTTGCGCGCTTGGGAAACAGGGTGCATCCCAAGGCGCCATGACCGACCAGATGCGCGTCTTTGACCGAGCCCTTGTCGCGCGCCGCCGTGCCCGCGCGGTGGCCAGTGTGGACCAGGTGGCGCCAATTCTGGAGGATGCGGCGGATAGGCTGCTGGATCGGCTGGATGACACCACGCGGCGCTTCACCCTCGCGCTTGATCTAGGCGGGCGCGGCTTTGTGGCGCCGAAGCTTGCTGCGCGGGGGATACCCTTTGTGGTCTCGGCGGACCTGGCGCCGGCCATGGCGGCGCGCGGCGGGGGCCTGGCCGTCGCGGCGGATGAGGAATTCCTGCCCTTTGCCGAAGGCGCTTTTGATCTGATTGTCGCCTCGCTCTCGCTCCATTGGGTGAATGACCTGCCGGGGGCACTGATCCAAATCCGCCGCGCACTCGCCCCCGATGGGCTATTCCTGGCGAGCCTGCCCGGCTTGCCGAGCTTTGGCGCGCTGCGTTCGGCGCTGGCCGAAGCAGAAACAGAGCTGCGCGGCGGCATATCGCCCCGCATTTCCCCCTTCCCGGAGTTGCGCGATGGGGCGGGGCTTTTGCAGCGCGCGGGCTTTGCGCTGCCGGTTGCGGATGCCGAAGAAATGGCGATCCGCTACAAATCCGCCTTTCGGATTTTTGCTGACCTCCGCGCCGCCGGTGAGGCGAATGCCGTGCTGGCGCGGGATGGGCGAACACCGCCCCGTGCACTATTCCCCATGGCAGCGGCGCGGCTTGGCGGCGCTGAGGTTGACCTGCCGCTTCGGCTTTTGGTGCTGACCGGCTGGGCACCCTCCCCCACGCAGCAAAAGCCGGCACGGCCGGGGAGTGCGACTGCGCGGCTGGCGGATGCCTTGGGCGCGACAGAAATCGGCACCGGCGAGAAAGCCGGCAAGCCCGAGTGAAGCCTTGCATCCTGCCGCCCCACAGCGCATTTTGGGCTGACAACATTCACGAGCCTTGAGACCCCATGGAGCAGCAGGGCGGCGAATCTAGCCGTATCACCATCCACAAGCCTGAGGATTTCGCCGCCATGCGCCGCGCGGGGCAGCTTGCGGCAGAGGCGCTTGATATGATCACGGCGCATGTGCGCCCCGGGATTTCGACCGGGGAGATTGATCAGATTTGCCATGATTTCATGGTGAAACGCGGTGCCATTCCGGCGACCCTTGGCTATCGCGGCTACACCAAATCTTCCTGCACATCGGTCAATCACGTGGTCTGCCATGGCATTCCGGGGGACCGTGTGCTGGCGGATGGCGATATCATCAATATTGATGTCACCGTTATCCTGGATGGCTGGCATGGCGATTCCAGCCGCATGTATGCGGCGGGGGAAGCCTCCACCAAGGCCCGGTTGCTGATGGATGTCACTTATGACGCGATGATGAAGGGCATTGCCGCCATTCGTCCGGGGGCGACATTGGGTGATATCGGGCATGCCATTCAGGCGCATGTGGAAAAGCACCGCTTCAGCGTGGTGCGGGATTTTTGCGGCCATGGCATTGGCCGGCACTTCCACGAACCGCCCAATATCCTGCATTTCGGCCGCCCCGGCGAAGGGCCGAAGCTGAAGCCCGGCATGTTCTTCACCGTGGAACCCATGGTGAATGCCGGCCGGCCCGAGGTGAAGATCCTGGATGATGGCTGGACCGCGGTGACACGCGACAGGTCCCTTTCCGCGCAATTCGAACATATGGTTGGCGTGACAGAGAATGGGGTGGAGATTTTCACCCTATCGCCCAAGAGCCTGCATAAGCCGCCTTATAGCGGATGAGTCTGGCGCCGCTGCTGGCCGCACCCTGGCTGGTGCAGGCGCATGTGGCAGCGGCTTTGGCGGCTATTGTGCTTGGCCTGGTGCAATTCATCAGCCCCAAGGGCACCGGCGCGCATCGTCTGCTCGGGTGGTGCTGGGTGGTGCTGATGGCGTTTGTGGCGCTGTCTTCCTTCGGCATTACCGGGGTTGCCGGACCGGGCCATTTCAGCTGGATCCATGGGCTTTCGGCCTTCACCCTTTGTGGCTTGGCGGTGGCAGTCTTCCTGGCGCGGCGGGGGCGGATCGGGGCGCATCGCAGGTCCATGATTGGGCTTTATCTGGGCGCGCTACTGGTCACGGGGGCCTTCACCCTATTGCCTGGGCGGATCATGGGGCGAGTTGTTTTTGGCTGGTAAATTTCTACTATAGGTTTTATTTATCCATCCAGTTTCGCGCATGAAGCAGGGGCGAACAGGTTGGAATATGGCTATCCGTAAGACTAGGGGCCTCGCTGAGGCCAGCGCCCTGCCAGGGCTTGAACTTGTCACCGATGCGGCCGAGGCTCCCCCCGGCCATTTGGGGCATCGCGCCCGCATGCGCGAAAAACTGCTGCGCGCCGGGCCAGATGCGCTGCTCGATCATGAATTGCTGGAAATGACGCTGTTTCTGGCCCTGCCACGCCGCGATACCAAGCCCATCGCCCGCGCCTTGCTGACACGCTTCGGGTCCTTTGCGGGTGCCATCAGCGCGCCGGTGCAGGAACTCGGCCAGATCGAAGGCCTGGGGGAGGCGGGCATTGCCGCGCTCCGCTGCATTCAGGCCGCCGCGCTGAGGTTGGCGCGGGAAGAAGTGCGCGAAAGCCCGGTGCTGAACAATTGGGAAAAGCTGCTGGCTTATCTGAACGCGGCCTTATCGCGGGAGAGGATCGAGCAATTCCGCATCCTGTTTCTGGACGCCAAGAACCGCCTGATCGCCGATGAGGCGCAGGCCAAGGGCACGGTCAATCACACACCGGTCTATCCGCGCGAAGTGGTGCGCCGTGCCTTGGAATTGCAGGCAACAGCGCTGATTCTGGTGCATAATCACCCGTCCGGCGATCCCAGCCCTTCGCGGGCGGATGTGGAGATGACGCGCGAGATTGGGCAGGCTACGACCATGCTGGGCATTGTGCTGCATGATCACTTGATCATCGGCAATGGAAGGCATTATTCCTTCCGGCGCGAAGGGCATCTTTGACCCTGCCCAGGTCATGGGCACCCATGGCAAGGCGCGCGAAGCCTGATAGGGTTGATGGCATGAGCATGACCTATCGGGTTGAGGCCTATAACCTCTCCCACGCTTCCGAAAATCGCATTCATGATGATGCGACGGCACAACGCTTTGGCTTCACCGGCGGGCTGGTGCCGGGGGTCGAGGTTTTCGCCTATTGCTGCCACCCAGCCGTAGAGCAATGGGGGCGAGATTTCTTGCGTCGGGGAGAGATTTCCGCTGGCTTCCAAAAGCCGGTCTATGATGGGCGCATCGCAACCGTTACCGCGACGCCCGAAGCTGATGGTCTAGCGCTTTCGGTAGAAAGCGAAGGGATTGGCTGTGCCACCGGCTTTGCGCGCCTGCCGGAAACGCCGCCGGAAGAAGTGCATTTAGCTGATTGGCACGCCGCTTCACCGCCCGAAACACGCCCGAAGGCGAGTGATGAAAGCCTTGCCCCTGGGCTTTGGCTTGGCACGCGCGTGTTGGAACTTACACCGCAAGTGCTGACCGATTATCTGCGCGATGTGCGTGAAGCCGCGCCGCTTTATGCCGAACAGGGCCTTGCCCATCCCGGCCTGATCTTGCGCATGTGCAATTGGCTGCTCACGCAAAATGTCGTGTTGGGGCCTTGGATTCATATTGGCAGCAAGCTGCGCTTTCACAGCGAAGCGCGGCTGGGTGAAAGCTTGACCGCGCGCGGGCGCATCACCGCCAATAGTGACCGCAAGGGGCATCGGATTGTGACGATTGAAGCGCTGGTGCTGGCGAATAACACACGCCCCGTGGCGCGCGTGACGCATGACGCGATCTGGCGCCCGCGCCAAGTGGCGGAGGCTGGGGGATGAGCCTTGGGATCCGCAGCATGACGCCCGGCGAGATTGGCCTGGCGCTGGATTGGGCCGCCGCTGAGGGCTGGAACCCTGGCCTTGCTGATGCCGGATGCTTCCACGCTGCGGATCCCTGCGCCTTTCTTGTGGCGACATGGCATGATGAACCGATTGGCTGCATTTCAGCGACAGATTATGGCGCTGCCTTTGGCTTTATCGGCTTTTACCTGATGCGCCCGGAATTTCGCGGCAAAGGCCATGGCATGGCCTTGTGGCGCGCGGCGATGGCGCGGTTGCAGGACCGCGTGATTGGTCTGGATGGCGTGGTGGCGCAGCAGGCGAATTATCGGAAATCCGGCTTTTCCTTGCTGCATCGCAATATTCGCTTTGGCGCCGCCGCGCCCTTGAACACCGCGCAGCCGGGACCGCCACCAGTAGAAGCGTCACGCCTGACCTTCCAGCAGATCGCCGCCTTTGATCGCCGTTATTTTCCCGCGCAGCGAGAGGCATTTCTGCGCCAATGGCTGACCGCACCAGGGCATATCGCCCTTGCGCTTATGGGTGCGGCGGGTGTGCAAGCGCTCGGTGTGCTGCGCCCCTGCCGCGAGGGTTCGAAGATAGGCCCGCTTTTCGCCGAAACGCCCGAAGCGGCCCGTAGGGTTTTCGCGGCGCTACTCGCCAAGGCGCCGGCCGGTCCGGTTTTTCTGGATGTACCTGAACCGAATACTGAAGCGATTGCGATGGCGCAGGATGCGGGCATGGCCCCCGCCTTTGAAACCGCGCGGATGTATGCCGGCCCCGCACCCGCGCTGCCGCTCGCGCGGATCTACGGCATCACCAGTTTTGAATTGGGCTGAGGCGCTTCACGGCTGCACCGTGCGTTGCAGCCTCTCCACCGCAAACCCTTCCCGCCGCGCAATCGCGACCGCCGCCGCGTAATCCGCTTCCGCCATCACTGGCGTGCGCGACAATACCCAAAGAAAATCCCGCCGCGGCGCGCCCACCACGGCCCAGCGGTAATCAGGATCAAGCCCAATAATCCAGTAATCGCCAAAGAAGGGCCAGAAGAAGCTGACGCGCAGCCGGTCATTCCCTGGGCTCGCGCTACGCGCAATGGCAGTTGCATTGCGCATCGCGCCATCGGCGGCGGCGTTGCGGCAGCGATTGAGCACATCCACCGCACCATCGGGGCGGAGCGTATATTGCGCCGTCACCGCTTCACAGCGAACGCGGCTGCTATCCTGAAAACTGGTTGGGAAGCGGGCCGCTTCATGCCAAAGCCCGGCATAGCGGGCGAGGTCCACCTGCCCCACGGTGGCGGGCGTATTCGGCCCAGGTTGGGTGGCGCAGGCGCCAAGCGCCAGCAACGCAACAAGCAAAAGACGGCGCATCTTATTCCCCCGGAATGCTGCCCTTGGGCAGCGTCAGAACATGATCATAAATCGCCCCTGCGGTGGTGATCCAGATATCACCACGCCGCGCGGCGATATGCGCCAGCGCGCGCCGCAAATGACGCATCCGATAGGGCTGACCCACCAGATAGGGATGCAGCGCAATCCCCATCACTTGCGGCTTGCCATCGGCGATCTGCCGGCGCCTTTCCTCAAAATCATCCATGATCATTTCAGCGAAATACTCGGCGCCATCCTTGCGCCCAATGATCGAGGGAATGTCATTCACCTCCTGCGGATAGGGAATGGCAAGCAGCTTGCCGGCGCGGGTCTGCATCCAGATCGGCGCATCATCCACGCACCAATTGAGCGTATAGCGATAGCCCGCTTCCACCAGCAGATCAGGCGTTGTTTTGCTTTCCGCAATCCAGGGCGAAAGCCAGCCGCGCGGCGCTTTGCCTTCATGTTTGGTGATGGCGGCGCTGCTTTCAGCGATCAGCGCGGCTTCCTCGGCTTCCGGCAGAATGGATTGGCGTTCCGAATTGGTCCGCCCATGGCCTGCGAATTCATCACCTCGCGCGCGATGCGCAGCGACCAATTCGGGCGCGTAATCATACATGGCGCTATTCAGCAACACCGTCGCCGGCATCCGCATTTCATCAAACAGTTCAAGCAGCCGCCAAGCACCAATGCGATTCCCGTAATCCCGCCACGCGTAATTCAGCACATCGGGCTGCGGCCCACCGGGCGCCAATTCCGCGCCCAGGCCCTCGCCAAAGGCAAAATGTTCCAGATTGAGGCCGAGATAGACCGCAAGCTTCGCCCCACCCGGCCAGGCATAGGACGCGCGGTCCCGCCAGGGGTGGTAGCTATAGCGTCCATGGCTTGGCAGCATTGCGAGGTTCCTTTCGCGATCTTCTTTGGGGGCGCCGCTGGCTTTCGGCAAGGGTGCAGGGCTTGCCTGCCGCGTCGCAGCGGGCCAGCCTTCCACCTGACCAGGAAGGAATGATCACATGAAAATCGGCGCCGCCATGTTCTTCACCGATTATTCCATGTCGCCCGGCGAATTGGCCGTGGCCTTGGAAGAACGCGGTTTTGACAGTCTTTGGGCGCCGGAACATTCCCATATTCCGCTGGCGCGCACAGCTTCCTATCCGGGCGGCGGCGTCCTGCCGCGCGAATATTATGAGGTGATGGATCCTTTTGTGACACTCACCGCTGCCGCGGCTGCCACCAAAAACTTGCTTGTGGGAACAGGCATTTGCCTGGTGGTGCAGCGCGACCCGATCCAGACCGCCAAGGCGGTCGCGACGATTGATCATATCTCAGGCGGGCGCTTTCTGTTTGGTGTCGGCAATGGCTGGAACCAGGATGAGATTGAAAACCACGGCACCGTCTTTGCCTCGCGCCACAAGCTGGCGCGCGAACGCATTGAAGCGATGAAGGTGATCTGGACCCAAGCGCAACCAAGCTATACCGGCGAATTCGTCAATTTCACACCGATGGAAACCGGGCCGAAGCCACTGCAAAAGCCGCATCCGCCAATCATTGTGGGTGGCGCCTTCCCCTGGGGTGCCAAGCGCGCGGTGCGCTATGGCGATGGCTGGATGCCGCATCGTGTGCGCAAGCACTATGCCGATGTCGGTGCGCTGATCCCGCAATTCCGCCAATTGGTCGCCGAAGCCGGGCGCCGCGATGAGGATTTGCCCATCACCATTTGGGGCGTGAAGGAAGACCGCGACGCGCTGCTGGCGGACCGCGATCTTGGCGTTGCGCGGGTGGTCCTTAGCCTGGCTTCCGCCAAGCGCGATGAGATCCTGCCGCAGCTTGATCGCTGGGCGGCACTGATACGTTCTGTATCTTAAAGCACTGTCTCGGCGGCCAGACGCAGCGCTTCCTGCGTCGCACCCGTCAGCACCAGCGTATTCAGCTTGCCTTCTCCTGCTGCTGCCTGCCAATCGCGCAACCGCGCGCGCACGCGATCCGCGGGGCCGACCAAGGCGATTTCATCCACCAACGCATCCGGCACGGCAGCGAGCGCTTCCTTGCGATGCCCGGCCAGAAACGCCTTTTGGATCGCGACTGCGGCATCAGGAAAACCCAGGCGCTTGCAATAATCATTGTAGAAATTCTTGCCAATGGCGCCCATGCCGCCGATGTAAAGCGCCAATTCCGGCTTCACGGAATCGCGGCAGGCTTGCAGATCATCGCCGACCCTTATTTTCGTATAGGGTGCGATATCAAAATCACTTAAGGCGCGCGGTGAAGCAGCCTTCGCCATACCTTCCAGCGTTGGCTTTACCACCAGATCAGCTTTCTCCGGCGACATGAAAATTGGCAAATTGCCATCGGCGATTTCACCAGCAAGCCGCATGCCGCCCGGCGTGATGGACGCGCAGTAAAAGCGCATCGGCTTGCCATGCAGAATGCTCTTCAGCGGCTTGCCGAGCCCCGTGGCATCCGGCCCATCATAGGGAATGCGATAATGCGTGCCCTGATATTCCAAGGGCCTTTCGCGCGCGATGATGGCGCGCATGATGTCTATATACTCACGCGTGCGCACAATCGGGCTGCCATAGGGCTGCCCATGCCATCCTTCCACCACCTGCGGCCCGGAAGGCCCAACCCCACACAAAAAGCGATCCCCGGAAAGGGATTGCAAGGTCAGCGCCGTTGAAGCCGCACAAGCCGGGCTGCGCGCCGGCATTTGCATAATGCCCGTGCCTGCCTTGATTTTCGTGGTTTGCGCCAGCACCCAAGTGATTGGCGTCACCGCATCCGTCCCGTAGCTTTCACCGCACCAAACCATGGTGAAACCAAGCCTTTCGGCTTCCAGCACCAGCGCCATATCAATGGTGCCGGTCATGCCAAGCGTCATGCCAAGGCGCATGGGTCAGATCCTTTCCATCACTGAAGTGCGAAATTCTTCCATCAGCCCCAGCACTTTCTCAACGCTGGAGCCGAGAAAATTGAAATCAATCGCCGAGACACCCAGCGCGCGCAGCGCGTGGATATCTTCCACAATCTGCTCTGGACTGCCGGAAAACAAATGCCGTTCCCCATCGCCTGCCAGGGCGGGCAATTCGGCGCCAAATTTTTGCACGCGGAGTGAAAGCCCAACAGTAGCCGGGTCGCGCCCGGCTTCGGCAGTCAAGCGGCGCAGCTTGGCAACGCCAGCCTTGTAGCGGGCCAGGCTATCCAGCGGAAAAGCCGGATTCGTGCCGATGGGATACCATGCATCGCCCAACCGCGCGGTGCGCCTCAGCGCCGGGCCGCTTTCACCCCCCACCCAAATCGGCGGGCCACCCGGCTGCACGGGCTTGGGTTCAAAGCTGATCTTGTCGAAGCTGACATGCTCGCCCTGAAAGCGCGGATCGTCCGCGGTCCATAATTCCCGTGCGGCCAGGATATACTCATCCGTCACCTTGCCGCGCGCCGCGAAATCCGGCGCGTCGAGCGCCTCAAACTCCTCCTTCAGCCAGCCCGCACCAATGCCAAGCGTCAGCCGGCCGTTGGAGAATATATCAATCGTGGACAGGATTTTCGCCGTCAGCACCGCCGGGCGATGCGGCACCACCATCACGGAAGTTACCAGCCGCAGCTTCGTGGTGCGTGCGGCGGCAAACATCACCTCGGTCAATTGTTCGTGCCGCGCGCCGCGCGCGCCGGCGGGGAATTCGCCATTATCCGAATAGGGGTAGATGGCGTGAATATCGGTGGGGATCACCACATGGTCGCTGAAGGTAGCATAGGCATAGCCCATGGCCTCACCGCCCTGGAGAAGCCGCGTAATCGCCTCAGGCGTCGCGAGCGGGCCGGCAGTTGGGGCGTTGAAACCGATTTGCATTTTGGGCCTCCCATCCCCGCGCATTGCATCTGGCGCGGCCTTCCCACACGATGGGGCCAGGGGAAGGAGGATGGCAAGGGTGCTGGACAGGCTGGAACGAACGCCACTGGCGGAATTGATGGAAGAAGCCGCGGCTTTGCGCGATGCCGGGCATGGGCGCGTGCTGTCCTATTCGCGCAAGGTCTTCATTCCGCTGACCAAGCTCTGCCGCGATGTCTGCCATTACTGCACCTTTGCCGAAAAACCGCGTGCCGGGCAGGCGGCGTATCTCTCACCCGAGAAAGTGCTTGCGATTGCGCGCGCTGGCGCCAAGGCCGGGTGCACGGAAGCGCTGTTTACGCTGGGCGATAAGCCTGAATTGCGCTGGCGTCAGGCGCGCGAAGCTTTGGCTGAAATGGGCCATGCTTCCACCATCGAATATCTGGTGGCGATGTGCGATCTGGTGCTGCGCGAAACAGGGCTTCTGCCCCATGCCAATCCCGGCGTGATGGATAGGGCAGAGTTGCTGGCGCTGCGCGATGTGACCGCGAGCCAAGGCATCATGCTGGAAAGCACCAGCGAAAGGCTTTGTGCGCCAGGTGGTGTGCATCATGGCAGCCCGGACAAGCACCCGGCTGTCAGGCTTAAGGTGCTGAACCAGGCAGGTGAGGCGCGCATCCCCTTCACCACCGGTATTCTGATTGGCATCGGTGAAACCCGCGCGGAACGCCTGGAAGCCCTGCGCGCCATTGCTCAAAGCCACGCACGTTATGGGCATGTGCAGGAAGTCATCATTCAGAATTTCCGCGCCAAGCCGCGCACCAAGCGTGCCGATGCGGATGAGCCCGATTTGGATGATTTGCTTTGGACCATTGCCTCAGCGCGAATCATTCTGGGAGCAGAGGCGAATATCCAGGCGCCGCCCAATCTTTCGCCTGGCACGTATCCGCGCTTGATCGCGGCCGGCATCAATGATTGGGGCGGCATTTCGCCGGTGACGCCGGATCATGTGAATCCAGAAGCGCCCTGGCCCGCTATTGCAACGCTTGCCGAAAAAACAGCGGAAATGGGAAAGGTGCTGGTGCAGCGCCTGCCGGCCTATCCGGCCTATTTGCGCGCGCCGCGTGAATGGTTTGCGCCGCGCATCGCAACGGCACTGCTGCGCGCGAGTGACGCGGCAGGCTTTGCGCGCGGTGATGATTGGTCGCCTGGTGCGCTGACTCTGCCGCGTATTGCGGCGCCGCTATTGAACGCAGCGGATGCGGCACTTGCAGGGCTGGTGGAACGCGCCGCGCAGGGCGAAAGGCTCGATACGCCCGCGATTGAAACGCTATTTGCTGCGCGCGATGCGGATCAGGCGCATGTGATGGGCGCTGCCGATGCGCTGCGCCAAGCGGTCGCGGGCGACACCGTGCGCTATGTCGTCAATCGGAACATCAATTACACGAATATCTGCACCTATCGTTGCAGCTTCTGCGCCTTCAGCAAAGGCAAGGCTCATGAAGCCTTGCGAGGACCGGCCTATGATCTTGACCATGCAGAAATCACCCGCCGCGCCAAGGAAGCCTGGGCGCGCGGTGCCACCGAAGTCTGCCTGCAAGGCGGCATCCACCCGGACTATACCGGCGCGACCTATGAAGCGATTTGCCGCGCGATCAAGCAAGCCGTGCCGGGGATGCATATCCATGCCTTTTCCGCGCTTGAAATCCATCAGGGCGCGCACACGCTTGGGCTTTCGCTGACCGATTTTCTTGCCCGTTTGCGCGATGCTGGGCTTGGCACTTTGCCCGGTACGGCAGCAGAGATTCTGGATGATGAGGTGCGCGCCATCATCTGCCCGGACAAGGTGAACACGGCCGAATGGCAGGCAGTGATGCGCGCCGCGCATGGGCTTGGTCTGCGCAGCACCGCCACCATCATGTTCGGCCATGTGGAAGCGCCCTTGCATTGGGCGCGACATTTATTGGTGCTGCGCGATCTGCAAGCGGAAACCGGCGGCTTTACCGAATTTGTGCCTCTGCCCTTCGTGCATATGGAAGCGCCCATGTATCTACGCGGCCTGGCGCGCCGCGGCCCAAGCTTTCGTGAGGCGCTGCTGATGCACAGTGTTGCGCGGCTAGTGCTGTACCCGCATTTCACGAATATCCAGACAAGCTGGGTGAAGATGGGCCCCGAAGGTGCGGCGATGGCTTTGCAAGCGGGGGCAAATGATCTGGGCGGCACGCTGATGAATGAAAGCATCAGCCGCGCCGCCGGCACGGAACACGGCCAGGAATTCCCGCCAGAGGCGATGGAACGCCTGATCCTTTCCATCGGGCGGCATCCGATGCAGCGCAGCACAACCTATGGTGCCGTTGCGCGTGAGCGCGAACAGACTTCGCGCATTGCGGCGCCCCTTGCGCCCATGGTGCAGACCGCACCGCGCAAGCGTGTTTTATTGGCGGGCGATTAGGCTAGTCGGCCAAGAGTGCCGTTTTGCTGCAACCAAGTCATGGTTTGCGTGGATTGGGCTTCCGGAATACTGGCGAAGCGCGCGATATCGGCGGGGTGATCAATATCCATGGCAATGCCCGGAAGGTGCAGAATCTGCGGAGAGATTCCCGCCGCACGTGCCGCCGCCAGATGCGGGAAATAGCTGTCTTCACCGAAGCGCAGCTTAGCCGCATTGGGTGGTGACATCAGAATGGCGTTGGAGCCTTGTTCATCATGCGCGGGCGCGATGATGAAGGCGGGCGGGGCACTTGCCGCAGCGATTAGAGCTTCGATTTCGATAGGTTTGGCGGCGGGAATATCGCCGGGCAGAGTCAAGATGCTCGCCACACCTTCCGCCTGCAACGCCGCCGCGGCGGCGACAACGGCGCCGGTGTGGCCTTCCCGCGCGCCTTCCGTGATGATCCGCGCGCCGTGCTCCCGTGCCAACGCTTCCGCCCAAGGATCAAGCGTCACCAGCGCAATGCCAGCCAAGCCTTGCGCTGCCGATAGCGCCGCCAGCACATCGCGCAACATCACCTGCATCAGCGCAATGCGTTCTTCCAGTGACAGCAAAGGCGCCAGGCGCTGTTTTGCGCCCGCCATTTCCTTCACCGGCAGAATGGCCCAGGGCTTCATCTGAGTGCTTCAATCGCCGCCAGCACCTGCCGCGCGAGGGCGGTTTTGTCGGCCAGGTTGCGCATCAATGTCGCCGCATGAAACACACGCGGCGTGATGCCTTCACCATCATCGCCGTGTTCCATCACGAAACCATCCAGCAAATCGCCATAGCGTGCGGCAACAGCAGCGGCACTTGGCGTGACGCCAAGGGCCTCAAACATGCGCGCCGTTGGCCCCTTCACCGCCTGCCCCGCAATGATGGGCGACACGGCCACCACCGGCGCGCCTGATGCGGCGATGGCATCGCGCAAACCCGGCACGGCCAGGATGGGTTCGATACTGATGAAGGGATTGCTCGGGCAAATCACAATGCCGCGCGGCTCTGCGCGCAGCGCTTCAAGCAACACCGGCTGCGGGCGCGCTTGTTCATCGCCCGCGAATTTCACCGCCCGCGCCAAAGGTTCAGCACGCAGCCGCACAAACCAATCCTGGAAGTCAAGCCAGCCATGGTCCGTGCTGATTTGTGTACGCACGGGATCATCAGTCATCGGCAGAATACGCGGGCCAATGCCATAATGCCGACGGAAATCATCCGTAATCTCAGACAGCTTTTCACCAGCACGCAATCGGTGGCTGCGCATTATATGCAGCGCCAAATCGCGATCACCAAGCCGAAACCATTCTTGCCCGCCAAGCGAAGCGAGCGTTTCCATGAAAGCCCAGCTTTCATCCGCGCGCCCCCAGCCAAGCTGCGGATTATCCAGCCCCGCCAAGGTATAGAGCAAGGTATCCGTATCAGGACAAATCGTGAGCCCGTAATGTTCGAAATCATCGCCGGTATTGGCGATGACAAGTAATTCCTCTGGCGGCAATACGTGTGAGAGTCCAAGCGCCAGCTTCGCCCCACCAATGCCGCCGGAAAGCGCGATGATCACTGGAAAAGATCCTCCTGCGCGGGGCGCAGCAATTCGGCGGCGGGATTCACAGCGCCAGACCAGGACAGCCCGCGGAGCAACACGGCCGGCTGACCCTCAGCGCCCTGCCCCATCAACAACCCCGCTGCGGCGGCGATTTCATCGGCAAAGCCCGTGATGCTGACCATCAAGGTGCGGCCAAACAAATCCGGCAGGCCACGCAAATCCCGCAGTGCCGGCAGGCCCGCCGCGCCAATCGCAACCCCCACCGTGCCACGTCGCCAAGCGCGACCAAAACTATCCGTGATCACCACGGGCAGGCTAAGCCGCGCGGAAAGCGCTGCCGCACTGGCATCAGGATCGCGCGGCAAAAGCAGCGCATGGCCATCGTCACCAACATTGGATTGATCAATGCCGGCATTCGCCATCACAAAACCAAGCCGATGCTTGACAATGATCAGGTTGGGTCGCGCGCGCACCACGTGTTCTGATTCCGAAAGGATCAATTCGACCAAACGCGCATCCTTGCCGGTTTGGTCAGCCAAATCTCGCGCGGTTTGGGAAGGTTCTACAGATGCCAAGGCGACGCTCCGCCCTTCCGCCTTGCTCACGATTTTCTGTGCAATGGCCAGCACATCACCCGGTTCTGGCGCCAAGCCAGTGCTCGCCATAGACGCCAAAAGCAACGCCGCAAGATCATCCCCCGCCTGCACCATGGGCAGGCCAGGCAGCGCAAAAAGCTGCAGCCCGGCTTTCAAGCGAAGCGGCGGCGCAACATTGGCAGCACCTGCTCCCCATAAAGCCGCAGAAACCGCGCCTGATCTGGTCCCGGCGCATGAAACACCAAATGGCGGAAGCCGAGTCCGACATAATATCCGATGCGTTCCACATGCTCTTCCGGATCATTGGAGACAATCCAACGGCTGGCGGCGCGCTCGACCGGTAGTGCATCGGCCAGGCGTTCCATTTCCACCGGGTCTTCTACCGACATTTTTTCTTCTGGCGAAAGTGCTAATGCCGCCCAATGGCGCGTATCTTCCAAGGCGCGCTGCTTATCCGTATCGAAGGAAACCTTCACCTCAATCATGCGACCATAATCGGGCTTCGGCGCGCTGGCGGCTTCCAGCCCTTCAACCACATTCGGCAGCAAGGTTTCGGTATAAAGCTCAGGCTTCTTGCCGCTGGTACAGATAAAGCCATCACCGGCGCGGCCAGCATATTTCGCGACCATGGCGCCGGCAGCGGCGACATAAATCGGCACAGGAATCGCAGGCCGATCATAAATCGTGGCGTGTTCGGTGCGGTAGTACTGACCTTCGAAGCTCACGCGTTCTTCGGCCCAAAGCTTGCGCATCAATTGCACGGCTTCGCGCAGGCGGGCGAAGCGTTCCTTGAATTCAGGCCAGGGCTGGCCGGTGGAAGGCACTTCATTCAGCCCCTCACCGGTGCCGATGCCAAGAATGACGCGGCCAGGAAACATGGAACCCAACGTCCCAAAAGCCTGCGCCACGATGGAAGGATGGTAGCGAAAAGTTGGCGTCAGCACGCTGGTGCCGATCACCATGCGCCGTGTCCGCGCCCCAAGCGCGCCAAGCCATACAAGCGAATTTGGCGCGTGCCCGTCCGTGTGCTTCCAAGGCTGAAAGTGATCTGAGATGAAGCAGCTATCAAAGCCAACTTCTTCGGCCAGCACGCCAAATTCCAGCAATTTCGCTGGCGCGAATTGTTCGGCGGATGCCTTATAACCAAGCTTCAACATGGCCATCACGTATCCGCCAGCGTGGCAAGCATGGCGTCCCGATGCACGGTATCGCCATCATCCGTCACCGGCTGGATGCAGACATGCGTTGCACCAGCGGTGAAATGAGCGCGCAAGCCTGCCTTTACGCTGGCGGCATCTCCATGCAGCACCATGGCATCAATGAAGCGATCACTGCCGCCATTGGCGAGTTCCGCTTCGCTGAAACCAAGCCGCAGCCAATTATTCACGTAATTCGGCAACGCCATATAACGGGCAAGCTCTCGCCGTCCGAGAGCACGGGCGCGGACCGGATCGGTTTCAATGCAAACCTTCTGTTCAACCGCCAACACCTTGCCCGCCCCAAGAATGGCCGCGGCCTGCGCGGTGTGTTCCGGTGTTACGTTGTAAGGCACGGCGCCATCCGCCGCGCTGCCCGAAAGTGCCAGCATTTTCGGCCCAAGGGCTGCCAGAAGCACCGGGCCTTCCAGCACATCACCACCAGCCTTGCGCAAGCCATCCAAATAGCCGCGCATGGCAGGAATGGGTTTTTCGTAGCGATGGCCACGCAAGCCTTCCACCATCGGGATATGGCTGACACCAAGCCCAAGCGCGAAGCGCCCTTCATGCAGCGCATTTAGCGTGGCGAGACCGCGGCGCGCGGTAAAGGCATCACGCGCGTAGATATTGGCAATCGAACTGCCGATGACGAGCTTCTTGCTATTCGCCAACAGAAACCCCGCCAGCGCCATGGATTCATAGCCGCGCGATTCCGGATACCAGAAGCTGCCATAGCCAAGGCCCTCCACGCGGTTCAGCAAGGCGCGCAGCGCCGCCGCATCCAGCCGATCTGTGGAACACCAAACGCCCAAACGACCGAATTGCATGATTGTGATCCTTTTCCCCTGACGCTGGTTAGCCATAGGTTTCATCAAGCGCCTGAAAGCGCGGCAAATCAACCAAAGCGCTGAATTCAGCATAGCTCATCATGCCATGCGTGGCCTGGGCCGGCGTGCCATCACGCTTGAGTATGGCCAGCGCATCAGCCATCGCCTTCGCCGCCGAAAACAGCGCTGTCACCGCATAGAAAACGACAGCAAAACCCATTTGTTCAAGATCGCGCGCCGTAAGTGCGACGGTTTCATTACCATCCACAATGCTCACCACCTTGGGGCCAGGCACCTGGCGCGCCACAATCTCAACCTCAGATAGTTTCTTGATGCCATCAACGAACACCAGATCAACGCCAGCATCCTGATACATCAGCGCGCGGCGCACCGCTTCTTCCGGGCCAATCGCCGGCATCGCATCGGTGCGCCCAATGATCAGAGGCCCCTGCGCGGGGCGGGACGCGATGGCGCATTTCAGCCGTCGGACGTTTTCTTCCGCCGGAATCAATTTGATGCCGGCCAATTGGCCGCAGCGCTTGGGCGCCACCTGGTCTTCCAGATGGATCGCGGCAACGCCGGCCTGCGTATATTCCTCGACAGTGCGGGCGATATTGGCGGGGCCGCCATAACCTGTATCCGCATCCGCGATGATGGGAATGCTGACCGCGCGCGCCATATCCCGCGCATGGGTGGTCATTTCCGTTTGCGTCAGCAGTCCGATATCAGGCCGCCCCAAACGTACGGCGGTTGCGCCGAAGCCGGTCATGTAAATGGCTTCAAACCCGGCTTGTTCGATCAGCCGCGCGCTCAGGCTATCGGGCGCACCTGGGGCTGCCAGGATGCCGCCGGCCTTCAATCGCTTCCGCAAATTTTCCGCTGCGTTCATGGCAAGCCCGCCTGTCAAAGCTGCTGTTCCCAGGCCGCCGGGATCAATTGATAGCCACCGCCGCGCCGCGTGAGATGCGCGAAGCCCGGAAAATGCAAATGCATGCCCGTCACCAGCAATCTATCCGTCGCCACCATATCGAAAACCCGCTGACGCATCGCTTCAGCCGCTTTCGCATCCGTATCGAAAGCCATGCAGACTTCCGGGCGCGCGGTTTGCACTTCCGGCACATGGACAATATCGCCCCAGATCAGCAGCTGATCCTGGCCTGATGAAACCAAGTAGCCGGAATGCCCCGGCGTATGGCCATGGAACGGCATGGCGGTGACACCCGGAAATACCTCGCCCTTCTGGAACAGCCGCCAGCGATCCTTGTAAGGCAGCACCTGTTCGCGCCCGGCTTGGAAAAACAGCTTTTTTTCCCGGTCAGTGCCTTTGGCCATGGCGCCATCGTCGAACCAATGCTTCGGTTCGTTTTCATGCATGACCAATTCGGCGTTGGGGTAATGCGGCAAGCCAGTGGTCATATCCGTGAGGCCAGCCGAATGATCCGGGTGCATATGGGTCAGCATCACCACTTCGATATCGGCGGGATCAACGCCAAGCGCCCTCAGATTGGTCAGGATCTTGCCTGAACTTGGCTGCATGTAATTGCCGCAGCCGGTTTCAACCAAAGCCAGCCGCCCTGCCGACCAGATCAGGAAGGCATTCACCGCGGTGCGCCGTGCGGGGCGGAAATTTTCCGTCAGGATCTGGCGCGCCTCATCTTCGGAAATGTTGCGCAGCACCTCCAGATTGCCATCAAGGAAGCCATCGCTAATTGCGGTGACAATGATGTCACCAACGCGGCGATGATAAACACCTGGGATTTGCGAGATTGGCGCGTTCTTCATGATGGCGTTTCCCCCCCAAATTCGTCTCGGACCGATGCGTGGTTGGTCTGAGCGCAGTCAATTGGCCGTAAGGCGTGAAAGGTTATGGAAGGCAGCCCGCCGTGGCAATATTGACCTTTTTCCGGCGGTGAGGATGCCACAGAATCGGACCTTTGGTGGTACATCTGGGCAACATAGATGCTTCTACCCAAAAGCCGCGTTGCATAACCATATCGCTGGCTCGCACCACGCTTGGACAGACAAACCTCACTCACCGCATTTTTCAAGATAAATTCTGTAATTACGCTGCCAATCGGCTGAGCCAAAGGCGTCCTGGCTCCGATGGGTCAATGCTACGGGGCCGGTTCCCAAAACTAATCCGGCAGCCCTCGCGCTGCGGCAGAAGTCCAGATCATAAAAATGAAAATCAAAGCGCCGATCAAAGCGTACGCCCTTGCTGCGCAGGCTATCGCGCCGCGCCGCGAGCAACACACCATCCAGTAATTCACATTGAGCCGGGACAGAGCCGTAATTGGTGACACGGCCGAATGGGGCGGTGCCATGTGCCACCGCAGCAGAAAGATTCTCGCGCAAATCCCAGATGAACTTATCATTCATCTGCCCCGTGAAGCACCATGATGGCTGCCGCGGGAGGCGACGGAGATTACCAGCGATGCCCAGAACATCGAGGTTATGCAGCCCAGCAATAATACGATCCGCGAAAAAATAATCATCTATCCAGACATCATCATGGATGAAGACCAAAATCTCCGCCGCCTGAGGAGCGTCAATGGAAAGATTGTAAATCTCAGATAGGCTGGTGCGGTTTTCGAACGCAATGCGCGCATGAATGCGCTTATCAAAGGCAAGCCGCTTCAAGGAAGCACCAAGCGGCGCCTCAGCCAGGAAATCATCGTGCGAAAGCCGCGTTGCGCTGATGATATTGATCACATCGCCATCCCACCCAAGAGACAACCAAGTCACCCGCCGCAGGAACCGCTCAGTTGAGCGTAACATCATCGTCAAGAAGTTTGGTGAGCTCGGAGGGATTCGAACCCTCGACCTACAGATTAAAAGTCCGTTGCTCTACCAGCTGAGCTACGAGCTCCCATGAACGGCGGGCGCCTTAACACGGCGCCGCCCATTCGCCAAACTCAGGCTTCAGGCGTTCTCCGTCGCAACCTTCATGCTGCGGATCCTATCCGGCCCCTGTACCATGCCGGAACCACCAGAACCGCGCTTAATCTTGTCCACCGCGTCCATGCCGCCCGTCACTTCACCCCAAATGGTGTATTGACCATCAAGGCTTGGGATCGGCGCGAACATGATGAAGAATTGGCTATTCGCGCTATCGGGGTTGCTGGTGCGCGCCATGCCGCAAACACCGCGCAGGAAGCGCGCGCGCGACGGTTCGCTGAATTCCGCGGGCAGATCCGGCAATTCGGAACCGCCGGTGCCCGTGCCGGTCGGGTCGCCGCCCTGGGCCATGAAGCCTTCAATGACGCGATGGAAGGGCACATTGTCGTAAAAGCCCTGCCGGGCGAGGGTTTTGATCCGTTCCACATGCAAGGGCGCCAGATCGGGGCGCAGCTTGATGGTCACGGTGCCGTGCTCGATTTCCATGAGCAGGGTGTTTTCGCCATCCCCGGCAGGGGCTTCGGTTTCGGACATTGTCTTTGGTCTTTCGCTTCAGGTCTCAACGAATATCAGCGGCTACGCGCATGCTGCGCAAGCGATCCGGGCCGCGCACAATGCCATTGGGCGGATCGCCGCGCTTGATCTTGTCAACGGCATCCATGCCGGCGGTTACGCGGCCCCAGATGGTGTATTGACCATCGAGCGAAGGCGCCGGCGCGAACATGATGAAGAATTGGCTATTGGCGCTATTCGGGTCAGCTGCGCGCGCCATGCCGCAAACGCCGCGCAAAAACCGCGCGCGCGATGGTGGGCTGAATTCCGCAGCCAGATTGGGCAAGGGCGAGCCGCCTGTTCCGGTGCCGGTTGGATCGCCGCCCTGCGCCATGAAGCCTTCGATCACACGGTGGAAAACGGTATTATCGTAGAAGCCACGCCGGGCCAGCAGCTTGATCCGTTCCACATGGCGCGGCGCCAATTCCGGCAGCAATTGGATGGTCACACGCCCATCCTTCAATTCCAGGAACAGAGTGTTCTCCGGGTCATTCGCCTGCGCCAAGGCAGGCGTGGCCAAGGCGCCCATACCGGTGGCAAGCAGAAGGCGGCGATGCATGGGTTTTTCCTTTCCTCAGGCGCCGGCTTTGACGCGCGCCATGGTGCGTTCCAGCGTCAGTTTCGGCACAAAGCTGCTGATATCACCGCCCAGCCGCGCGATTTCCTTGACCAGGCGGGACGCGATGAATTGATTGGTTTCAGATGCCATCAGGAAGACGGTTTCGATTTCATGATCCAGCCGGCGGTTCATGCCGGTCATCTGGAATTCATAGTCAAAATCCGTCACCGCGCGGAGCCCGCGCACGATCATGCAGGCACCGATTTCGCGGGCGAATCCCACCAGCAAACCTTCAAAAGGGCGTACTTCAATCACGGTGCCGGTGCGCGCCGCAATCGGCGCTACTTCCGCCTGCACCAATTCGACGCGTTCCGCCAATTCAAACAGCGGCCCCTTGCCAATATTGATGGCCACACCAATCACCAGGCGATCCACCAGCCGCGCGGCACGGCTGATAATGTCCAGATGCCCATTGGTCACCGGATCAAATGTGCCGGGGTAAAGCGCAATCCGTTCAGCCATTGCCATTCTCCTCCGGCGCGGGGGCGGCTTCTTCATCGCCACCTTCATCAGCCACCGGGAAACAGGAAATCACACGCTCACCTTCCGCAGGGCGCATCAGCGTGACACCCATCGCCATACGGCCGGTCAGGCGCACATCTTCCGCCTTCAGCCGGATCAATTGCCCACCATTGGTCACCAGCATGATGTCATCGCCGGGACGCGCCGGGAAGGTGGCCACCACTTCACGGCCCGTGCGCGCACTCAGCACAATGCCGGCAATGCCCTGCCCGCCACGACCCGTGACGCGATATTCATGCGCGGAAGAACGCTTGCCGAAGCCGGCATCCGTCACTGTCAACAGAATTTCCTCGGCTTCCGCCAAGGCGTCAAAGCGTTCCGGCGTCAGCGTAATTTCAGCGACCGCTTCTTCAGCCTCTGCCACCACGGGCGCTTCCGCTTCATCATCGGATGAGCGTCTGCGCTGCGCCGCCGCCTTTAGATAGGCCGCGCGTTCTTCAGTGGTTGCTTCCACATGGCGCAGCACGGAAAGCGCAATCACCGCATCGCCCTGCGCCAGCTTGATGCCACGCACGCCCGTTGAATCGCGCCCAGCAAAAACGCGCAGCGTATCGGCATCGGCGGTGAAGCGGATGCATTTGCCGCCGCGTGTCGCCAGCATCACATCATCGCCTTCACGGCAGGTGGAAACGCCCACCAGGCTATCCCCTTCATCCAATTTCATGGCGATCAGGCCGACCGAGCGCACATTCTTGAAGTCAGAAAGCCGATTGCGCCGCACATTGCCCTGCGCCGTGGCAAAGACCAGGTGCAGCCCTTCCCACAAATCCTCATCCATCGGCAGCGGCAGAATGGCGGTCACACCCTCGCCTTCCTGCAATTGCAGCACCTGACGCAGCGAACGCCCGCGCCCCTGCGGCCCGGCTTCCGGCAATTGCCAAACTTTTTCGCGGAAGGCGATCCCGCGATCAGTGAAGAACAGCACCCATTGATGCGTATGCGCGACAAAGGAACGGATAATCACATCATCTTCACGCGTCGCGGCAGCGCTGCGGCCCTTGCCGCCACGGCCCTGCGCGCGGAAGGTTTCCAAAGGCGTGCGCTTCACATAGCCATCACGCGTCAGCGTCACCACCATGGTGCCAGGTTCGATCAGGCTTTCATCATCCACATCGGCGATGCCATCCACGATTTCGGTCATGCGTGGGGAGGCAATCTCCGCGCGGATTTCGCGCAATTCCTGATCCATCACTTCCAAGCGCCGCGGGCGGCTGGCCAGGATTTCCAGCAATTCACGAATACGCCCACCAACTTCGCCAAGTTCCGCAACGATCTTCTCACGCTCCAACCCGGTCAGGCGTTGCAGGCGCAAATCCAGAATGCCGCGCGCCTGTTCTTCCGTCAGCCGCACCGTGCCTTCGGGTGAAACGGCATTGCGATAATCATCCACCAGCGCCAGCAGCACGCCAACATCACCCGCCGGCCAGTCCCGCGCCATCAAGGCTGCGCGCGCCGCCGCGCCATCGGCGCTTTCGCGGATAACGCGGATCACCTCATCCAGATTGGCGACCGCAATCGCCAGACCAATCAGCAAATGCCCGCGTTCCCGCGCCTTCGCCAACCGATGGCGGGACCGGCGCAGGATCACCTCCTCACGGAAGGCGATGAAGGCCATCAGCGCGTCCTTGAGGCCCATTTGCCGTGGCCGGCCTTCATGCAAGGCCACGAAATTCACGGGGAAGGAGGTCTGCAACTGCGTCATGCGGTAAAGCTGGTTCAGCACCACTTCCGCTGTCGCATCGCGCTTCAATTCAATGACGATGCGCATCCCCGAACGGTCGCTTTCGTCACGCAGATCGGAAATGCCTTCCACCGCCTTGGCGCGCACCAATTCGGCGATTTTCTCAAGCAGCGTGGACTTATTGACCTGGTAGGGAATTTCCGTAACCGCGATCAACTGGCGATTGCCGCGCAATTCCTCAATCTCGGCGCGCGCGCGCAGCGGGATCGAACCACGGCCTGTTTCGAACGCAGAGCGAATGCCGGAACGCCCCAGAATCATCGCCCCAGTCGGAAAATCCGGCCCCGGCACGATCTTCATCAGTTCTTCCAGCGTCAGCGCCGGATCGGCAATCAGTGCCAGAGTCGCATCGAGGATTTCAGTTGGGTTATGCGGCGGGATATTGGTTGCCATCCCAACCGCAATGCCGCCCGCGCCATTGATCAGCAGATTGGGGAAGGCCGCCGGCAGAACGCGCGGTTCATCCACGCTTTCATCGTAATTCGGCTGGAAATCCACCGTGTCTTCGTCAATACCAGCCAGCAACGCGCCGGCCGCCGGGGCCAGGCGCGCTTCGGTGTAGCGCATCGCCGCCGGGGGGTCGCCATCAACCGAACCGAAATTCCCCTGCCCATCAATCAAAGGCAGGCGCATGGAAAAGGGCTGCGCCATGCGCACCAGCGCGTCATAGATCGAGGCATCGCCATGCGGATGGTATTTACCCATCACATCGCCAACCACGCGCGCCGATTTGCGATAGGGTTTGTCTGCCGTGTAGCCGGCTTCCTGCATGGCAAACAAAATGCGCCGATGCACCGGCTTCAACCCATCGCGCACATCGGGCAAAGCGCGCGCCACGATCACGCTCATCGCGTAATCGAGGTAGGAACGGCGCATTTCCTCCTCAAGCGCGACCGGGGTCGTATCCTGCGGGGGTTGGCCGGGGTTCTGGGTGTCGCTCACGCTTGAAAACCGATTCTAAAGACAGCGTTTCCTGAAGGGTCACAGGGAGAAAACGTCATAGGCACCGTCAGGCGCGCCGCGTCAACCACCGCCGCGCCTGAACTGTCAGCCTAACGTCAAGCCATTGACTTAGAAAGGAATTTCATCATCCAGATCGGATTTCTTGGCATCCCAACCGCCGGCACGCTGGGCAGGGCGCGCCGCCGGCGCCCGATCCCCCGAAGGCTCACCGGGATCATCCATGCCGCCGCTGGCGCCGCGCCCGCCAATCAACTGCAATTCGCCGCGATATTGGCGCAGCACAACCTCGGTCGTGTAGCGGTCCTGGCCCGATTGATCCTGCCATTTCCGGGTTTCCAGCTGGCCTTCAACATAGACCTCGCTGCCCTTGCGCAGGTATTTTTCGGCAACCTCGCCCAGGCGATCATTGAAAATCGCGACCGAATGCCATTCGGTGCGTTCCTGCTGATTGCCTTCCCGGTCCTTGTAGCGTTCAGAAGTGGCAATGCGCAGGTTCACCACCTTGCCGCCATTCTGGAAATTGCGCACTTCCGGGTCCCGCCCCAGACGGCCCAGGATAATGACCTTGTTGATACCCGCCATGGCAAAGCTCTCCCGCGTTTTCACCACCCAGGATAGACCATCGCCCCAAGGCGGGCCATCCCATACCCTTCCCAGGGCGCCATTCAGGCGCATATATAACGAGAACATTTTTAGAACAACAGCGCCCTTCTTCCCCGGGGCGGCTGTCGGAGCCCCCTTCGCATGACCGGCCATATTCGCATCCGCGGCGCGCGCCAGCACAACCTCAAGAACCTCGACCTTGATATTCCGCGCGATACGCTGACGGTCATCACCGGGCTTTCGGGTTCCGGCAAATCATCGCTGGCTTTCGATACCATCTATGCGGAAGGCCAAAGGCGCTATGTCGAAAGCCTTTCGGCCTATGCGCGGCAATTCCTGCAATTGATGCAAAAGCCGGATGTGGATTCGATTGAGGGTCTCTCGCCCGCCATTTCCATCGAACAGAAAACCACCAGCCATAACCCGCGCTCCACCGTCGGCACCGTCACGGAAATTCATGACTATATGCGCCTGCTTTGGGCGCGGGTTGGCGTGCCCTATTCGCCGGCAACAGGACTTCCCATCGAAGCGCAAACCGTGTCCCAAATGGTGGATCGCGTACTGGCCATGCCGGAGGGCACCAGGCTTTTGCTGCTGGCCCCCATCGCGCGCGGCAAGAAGGGCGAATTCCGCAAGGAATTGGCCGAATTCCAACGCCGCGGCTTTGAGCGTGTGAAAATCAATGGCAAGCTCTATCAAATTGCCGAGGCACCGAAGCTCGACAAGAAGCTCAAGCACGATATTGAAGTGGTGGTGGACCGCATCGTGGTGCGTGATGGCATCATGCAACGCCTTGCGGATTCCTTTGAAACCGCGCTCGGCCTGGCGGATGGCATTGCCTATGCCGAAAACGCTGATGGCGGCGAACGCACGGTGTTTTCCAGCCGCTTCGCCTGCCCGGTTTCCGGCTTCACGATTGAAGAAGTTGAACCGCGTCTGTTTTCCTTCAATTCGCCCCATGGCGCCTGCCCTACCTGTGATGGGCTTGGCACGGAAAGCTTTTTCGACGCGCAGCTTGTCGTGCCGCAGGATGATGTGGCGCTGAAGGATGGCGCCATCATGCCCTGGACCGGCGCCTCCTCCCCCTATTACGACCAAACGCTGCAAAGCCTGGCCACGCATTTCAAGGTGAAGATGACCTCGCCCTGGCAGGAACTCCCCGCCAAGGTACGCGAGGCCATCCTGCATGGCACGGGTGATGAGGTGGTGACGCTCCGCTACAAGGATGGGCTGCGCGCCTATGAGGTGAAAAAACCCTTCGAGGGCGTGATTGCCAATCTGGAACGGCGTTTTCGCGAAACCGACAATCCTTGGGTGCGCGAAGACCTTTCCCGCTACCAGGCTGAACGGCCTTGCGCGGCTTGTGCGGGGCATCGGCTGAAGCCGCAATCCCTCGCGGTCAAGGTGGCGGGGCTGCATATTGGCGAAGCCTCCGCCATGGCAATCCACCGCGCGCGGGATTGGTTCGCCCAGGTGGAAGAAACCCTGACACCGCAGCGGCGTGATATCGCGCGGCGAATCCTGCGTGAAATCAATGATCGCCTGCAATTCCTGGTGGATGTGGGCCTCGATTATCTTTCACTCGCGCGGTCTTCCACCACGCTGTCCGGTGGGGAATCGCAGCGCATACGCCTGGCCTCGCAAATCGGCTCCGGCCTGACCGGCGTGCTTTATGTGCTGGATGAACCCTCCATCGGGCTGCATCAGCGCGACAATGAAAGGCTGCTTGTCACGCTGCGGCGGCTGCGCGACCTTGGCAATACCGTTCTGGTTGTGGAACATGATGAGGACGCGATCCGCAGCGCCGATCATCTGGTGGATATCGGCCCCGCCGCCGGCAAGGGTGGCGGGCGGCTGGTGGCGCAGGGCAAGCCCGCAGAAGTAGCCGCCAATCCCGCGAGCCTGACGGGGCAATATCTTTCGGGTCAGCGCCGCATCGAAATCCCCGAAAAGCGCCGCAAGATAGACACGAAGCGGCAATTGCGCGTTATCGGCGCCAGCGGGAATAATCTGCGCCGGCTGAATGCCGCACTGCCACTCGGCACTTTTACTTGCGTCACCGGGGTTTCCGGCGGCGGCAAATCAACGCTGGTGATTGAAACACTTTACAAGGCCGCCGCGCGGCGCCTGATGGGCGCGGCGGAAGTGCCGGCGCCGCATGATCGGATCGAAGGGCTGGATCACCTCGACAAGATCATTGATATTGACCAATCGCCGATTGGCCGCACGCCGCGATCCAACCCCGCCACCTATACGGGGCTTTTCGCGCCGATCCGTGATTGGTTCAGCGAATTGCCGGAATCCCGCGCGCGCGGCTACAAGCCAGGCCGCTTCAGCTTCAATGTGAAGGGCGGGCGCTGCGAAGCCTGCCAGGGCGATGGCGTCATCAAGATCGAAATGCACTTCCTGCCCGATGTCTATGTCACCTGCGATACCTGCAAGGGCAAGCGCTATAATCGCGAAACCTTGGATGTGAAATTCCGCGGCAAATCCATCTCGGATGTTTTGGACATGACGGTGGAGGAGGCTGAGGAATTCTTCTCTGCCGTCCCCGCCATTCGTGAAAAGCTTTCCGTGCTGCGCAAGGTCGGGCTTGGCTATATCCATCTGGGTCAGCAAGCCACCACGCTTTCAGGCGGTGAAGCACAGCGCATCAAACTATCGAAGGAGCTATCCCGCCGCGCCACCGGGCGCACGCTTTATATCCTGGATGAACCCACCACCGGGTTGCATTTCGAAGATGTGCGCAAATTGCTGGAGGTGCTGCATGCGCTTGTGGATGCCGGCAATACGGTGGTGGTGATCGAACATAATCTGGAAGTGATCAAAACCGCCGATTGGGTGCTGGACCTCGGCCCCGAAGGCGGAGAAGGCGGCGGCAAATTGGTCGCGGAAGGCACGCCGGAAGACATCGCGGGGGCAGCGGAAAGCCATACCGGGCGCTTCCTGGCGCCTTTGCTGCACCAAGCGGCACCAGCGCCGGCGAAAAAGCGCAAGCGGGCCTAGCTTCCCTTTACCCCCCTTCCCGTCTATCCCGGCAGCCCCACCCCCAGGGAGTACCCCCCATGCCCGCCTGGCTGCCCGAATTGGCGGCTTCGGTCTTCGCGACCGTCATCGCCATCACGCTGCATGAAGCGGCGCATGGCTATGCTGCGCGTGCCCTGGGCGATGATACGGCGGCGCGGGCCGGGCGGCTCAGCCTGAACCCGATCCGCCATGTGGATATGGTCGGCACCATCCTGCTGCCCGGCATTTTGTTGATTTCGCAGCTACTGACCATTGGACGGGTGGAGGCCATGTTCGGCTGGGCCAAGCCGGTGCCGGTGAATATCTGGCAACTCCGCAACCCGCGTTATGGCATGGTTGGCGTGGCGGCGGCGGGGCCGGCGACGAATTTCGCGCTTGCCCTTTTGGCCGGGCTGCTCGCCCATGCGGTGGAACCCTGGCAGGCCAGCCTGGGGGCGGATGGCACCGCCTTCGCCTATCGCGCCATTGGCCTGTTTATCCTGGCAAACCTAGTGCTTGGCCTATTCAATCTTTTCCCACTGCCCCCCTTGGATGGCGGGCGGATCGCGGTTGGCATGCTGCCCCGCACCCCCGCCATCGCACTCGCACGCGTTGAACCCTACGGCCTGCTGGTGGTGATGTTCGGCCTGTTTCTGCTGCCCCACCTGCTCCCCGGCTATGACCCGATGGGCTGGTTTTTTCGGGGGGTGGTTGCGCCCGCCTTCGATTTCGTTCTCATGCTCACCGGACATGGGTAACGGGACATGAGCGAATCCTCCCTGCAACTGCGCCTGGAAGGCTATGAAGGCCCGCTGGACCTGCTGCTGGAACTTGCCCGGGCGCAGAAGGTGGACCTCGCCAAGATTTCCATCGTCGCGCTGGTCGAGCAATTCCTTGCGGTGATCGAAGGCGCGCGCCGCATCCGCCTGGAATTGGCCGCGGATTGGCTGGTGATGGCCGCCTGGCTCGCCTGGCTGAAATCCCGCCTGCTGATCCCGCCTGAACAGGTGGAAGGCGAAGACGCCGAAGCGCTCGCCGAGGCTTTGACCGATCGCCTCGCCACGCTGGAACGCATGCGCGCCGCCGCCCTTTGGCTGAATCGCCGGCCCTGGCTTGGCCATGATGTCTTTGCCCGCGGCGCACCGGAACGGCTGAAGGTGGAAGATCGCTCAGGCATCTCCGCTGATTTGCCCGCGCTGTTGCAGGCCTATGTGGCGGGGCGGCGCCGCGCCTTGGCCGCGCGGCCTTATCGGCCCAAGCCGCGCAAGCTTTTCACCGTGCAGGAAGCTTTGGACCGGCTGACCAAGCTGGTCGGCGCCCTGCCGAGTTGGTCCGAATTGCGCGCCTTCCTGCCAGAAGGTTTTGACGATCCGGTGGAACAGCGCGCGGCGCTCGCCAGCACGCTTGTCGCTGGCTTGGAAATGGCGCGTGGCGGCGGGATAGAATTGCAACAGGAAGCGGCCTTCGGGCCGATCATGATCCGCCGCCGGGCAGAAGAAGGGGGCAGCGATGGAAGAACAGGCTGAAACCGCGGCGCCCGAGGCACCCCCCGCGCCCGATGCAGCGACCATGGCAGAGGCGCTCCGCATTGCGGAGGCCGTGATTTTCGCCGCCGACCGCCCGGTATCGCCGCAAACCCTGGCGACCGTGTTGCCGGAAGGCGTTTCCGCCACCATGGCCTGCGCTGCCCTGGCCGAAGCCTATCAGGGGCGCGGCGTGGTGCTGACTGAAATCGGCGGCGGCTATGCCTTTCGCACGGCGGCGGACCTCGCACCCCGGCTGACCAAGGTGGTGGAAAGCCCGCGCCGGCTGCCGCGTGCGGCCATGGAAGCGCTTGCCATCATTGCCTATCACCAGCCCTGCACGCGGGGCGATGTGGAAGAAATCCGCGGTGCCACGCTCGCGCAAACCACGCTCGAATCGCTGTTGGAGCTTGGCCTGGTGGCGCCGCGCGGGCGCCGTGAAGTGCCGGGGCGGCCCACGCTTTGGGGCACCACGCCGAAATTTCTGGAGCAATTCTCCCTGAAATCCTTGGCCGATCTGCCGCGCAAGGAAGAATTGGTGACAGGCGATGCGCCGCCCTTGCCCGGCCTGAACGCCCCGATCAGCACCGCTGAGGAAGCCGAGGAAGCCCCGGCGCCTACCCCCGAAGCCGCTGAGGAAGCCAGCCAAAGGTGAGCCTCAGCTTCGCCGATATCCGCCATGCCTATGGCGCGCGGGAGGTTCTGGCCGGCATTGATCTCAGTGTCGCGGCGGGCGAGATTGTCTGCCTGCTCGGCGCCTCCGGCTGCGGCAAGACCACCCTGCTCCGCTTGGCGGCGGGGCTGGAGCCCCTGCAACATGGCCGGATTGAAATTAGCGGGCGGTTGATTGCCGAAGCGGGGCGGGAAGTGCCGCCCGAAGCGCGGCATATTGGCTTTGTCTTCCAGGATTACGCGTTGTTCCCGCATTTGACTGTGGCGGAAAACGTGGCCTTCGGGCTGCGCTTCGCGCCGCGCGGCGAAAGGGTTTGGCGCGTGATGGATGCGCTCGCCCGCGTGGGGCTGGAAGCCTTTCAGAATGCCTTTCCGCATATGCTCTCTGGCGGGCAGCAGCAGCGCGTGGCCCTGGCCCGCGCGCTGGCCCCGCGCCCTTCCGTGCTGCTGTTGGATGAGGCTTTCGCGAGCCTTGATGCGCGGCTGCGCGAAAAAGTGCGCGATGACACGCTGCATGTGCTCCAGGAAGCCGGGATTGCGACGCTTTTGGTGACCCATGACGCGGAAGAGGCCATGTTCATGGGGGATCGCATTGCCCTCATGCGTGAAGGCCGGATTTTGCAGGTGGGTGCGCCGGAAGTGCTCTATCTGGCGCCGGTGGACCGCTATGTGGCCGGGTTTTTGGGGGAGGTGAACCAATTGCCCGCCCGAATCCAGGCCGGCCAGGCTGAAACCGCCCTTGGCGCCCTGCCCGCCCCTGGCTTTGCCGATGGGGCAGAGGTTGAGGTCCTGATCCGCCCGGAAGGGCTCCGCCTTGGCGCCGAAGGCCAGATGGTGGAGGTAGAGGCCTTCCGTCTGCTCGGCGCCACCACCCTCGCCCATCTGGCGCTGCCCGATGGCGCGGGCGGCCTTCTGCACCTGCATGCCAGGCTACCCCCGGGCCGGCGGCTGAGGCGCGGGGAGCGAATCGCCGTTGCACTCGACCCGGAACGCGCCTTTGTTTTCCCACGCATCGGATCGTGAAGGTGCTTTCATGAATGCCCATGGCGGCCCATATCGGGGCTGTTGGCGCGCATCCGGCTTCCTGCTAACGGGACTTCCCCTGCCGGATTAACGCGCGCAGGACAAAGGAGCGCATGTTCGACCTCGCCTGGTCAGAAATCGCGGTGATCGCGGTGGTGGCCGTTGTCATTATCGGTCCGAAAGACTTGCCGGAGGCCATTCGCGGTGTCGCGAAGGGTGTCCAGAAGCTGCGCCGTATGGCTGGCGAATTCCAGCAACAGGCGGATGAGCTGGTGCGCGAAGCGAAGCTTGATGATGTGCGCAATTCCATCCAGGAAATGAAGAGCACCATCAACGATATCCGCAGCTTCGACCTGAAGGGCGAAATCGAAAAAGCCGTGGATTCGGATGGCACGCTGAAAAAAACCATAGCCGAAGACCCGCTGCGCGATACTTTCATGCCGCCGCCGCCCGCCCCCTATGTCCCGCCGGAATTGCCGCCGGCACCTGATGCGCCTTCCTTCGTGCCGCCCACAGTCGCGCGCTTTGCCGCACCATTGCCGCCCACGCCTGAAACCGCGCCTGCCCCGCCTGTTTCGTCATCCACCCCACCCGCCGCCAGCGCTTGAGGAATTTCCGTGTCCACCACCCGGGATGACGACCACATAGACGATAAGGCGATGCCTTTGATGGACCACTTGAAGGAGCTGCGGACGCGGCTGCTTTGGTCTATCGGGGGTTTCGCGGCGGCTTTCGCGGTCTGCTATTATTTTTCAGCGCAGATTTACGCCTTTCTGGCGCAGCCTTTGGCCGATGTGCTGGCCAAGCAGGGTGGTGCTGATCGGCGCATGATCTTCACTGCGCTGTATGAAGCCTTCTTCACCTATTTGAAGGTGGCGTTTTTTGGCGCGGTATTCTTTTCCTTCCCAATGTGGGCGACACAGCTTTGGCTGTTTGTCGCGCCGGGGCTCTATCGCAGCGAAAAGCGGGCCATCATGCCCTTCCTGATCGCGTCACCCTTCCTGTTCCTTGCCGGGGCGGCGCTGGCCTATTACTTCATCTTCCCGCTGGCCTGGCAATTCTTCATCTCCTTCGAAACCATGCCAGGATCAGGCGGTATTCCGGTGCAGTTGGAAGCGAAGGTTGGCGAATACCTGTCGCTGGTCATGCACATGATCCTGGCCTTTGGCATTGCGTTTCAATTGCCGGTGCTGCTGACGCTGTTGTGTCGGGTTGGTATTCTGAGTGTGGACAGCCTGAAGAAGGGCCGGCGCTACGCCATTGTTGGCATGTTCGTGGCCGCTGCCGTGCTGACGCCGCCCGATGTGATCAGCCAGATCGGTTTGGCCGTGCCGCTGATCCTGCTTTATGAACTTTCCATCCTGACGGCGAGTTGGATGGCACGGAAGTCCTCGGACGAAAATTCCAAGACCTAACGAGACGGCTGAAGGGTCTGCGACATGCATGACATAAGGCAATTGCGCGCCGACCCGGCCGCTTTCGATGCGGCTTTGGCGCGGCGCGGCCTCGCCCCGGCAGCGGCGGGCATTCTGGCGCATGATGAGGCGCGGCGCGCGGCGCAAACGGCGCTGCAGGAAAAGCAGGCGCGGCGCAATGCGCTTTCGAAAGATATCGGCATCGCCAAGCGCCAGGGCGCCGATACCGCGGCACTGGAAACCGAAGCGGTGCAACTGCGCGATGACATGGCAGCCCTTGAAGCGGAAGCCGCAAAGGCTGAAGCCGCGCAGAATGCGCTGCTGGAAACGCTACCCAATACCCTTGACGCCGAAGTGCCCGACGGGCGCGATGAAAGCGCCAATGTGGTGCAGCACCAGCATGGCGCGCCACCTGAGTTTCCCTTCACGCCCAAGCAGCATTTCGAATTGGGCGAGGCGCTTGGGCTGATGGATTTTACCACCGCGGCCAAGCTCGCTGGTGCGCGTTTCACGGTGCTGAAAGGCGCGCTTGCGCGGCTGGAACGGGCACTCGGGCAATGGATGCTCAATCTGCATACCGAGGCGCATGGATATACCGAAAGCGCCGTGCCCTTATTGGTGAATGACACCACCATGTATGGCACCGGCCAATTGCCGAAATTTGCCGATGATCTTTTCCGCACCATCGATGGCCGCTGGCTCATTCCAACCGCGGAAGTGCCGCTGACCAATTTCGCCGCGCAGGAAATCAAGGCAGAGGTTGATCTGCCCTTGCGCCTGACCGCGCTTTCGCCCTGTTTCCGTTCTGAAGCCGGCAGCGCCGGGCGCGATACGCGCGGCATGCTGCGCCAGCATCAATTCGCCAAGGTTGAATTGGTTTCCATCGTGAAGCCGGAAGACAGCGACGCCGAACATGAACGCATGACGCGCTGCGCGGAACGCGTGCTGACTGAATTGGGCCTGGTGTGGCGGCGGATCATTCTTTGTGCCGGCGATACGGGTTTTGGCGCCGCACGGACCTATGATCTGGAAGTCTGGCTGCCGGGCCAGGGCGCGTGGCGAGAGATTTCATCCTGCTCCAATTGCCGGGATTTCCAGGCACGGCGCATGGGCGCGCGCTACCGCGCCAAGGATGCCAAGGGCACGAATTTCCTCCATACGCTGAACGGGTCCGGTGTGGCGGTGGGGCGCGCGCTGATTGCGGTGCTGGAAACGCACCAGCAGGCGGATGGCAGCATCGCCATTCCTGAGGTGTTGCGGCCTTACATGGGCGGGCTTGCGCGGATTGGGGCTGGATAAGGCTCGGAGTTCAGATTTTCCGCTTTTCTTCGGGATTACAACCCAAGGTTGCGGCGCGGATCCCCCATTTGTATCCCCATTTCATTCCGCTCCAAGTGATTTCCTGATTGCCAAAACGCCTCACGCGGACGTAAACTTTTATTCATAAAGGGTTTTAGGCGCTGGGTGTTTCAATGCGCTGCGGAGCGTGTTCGGGCCAAGTGAAAGCACCGGGCTGTATGGGACATGCGACCGAATAAACGTTCAGGGCGTGTCCGGTAATGCGAATTAAAACTGATACGCACCTGGGAATTCAGTCTTGCGGGGAGAGTTTGGATGTCTGGCGCCATTGGCGATGACAATTTGTCCGGGACCGAAGGGAATGACACGATCGCCCTGCTCGCGGGCAATGATACCTATCAGGGGCTCGGCGGAAATGATTCCATCGCGGGCGATGGAGGGAATGATTCGCTCCTTGGCGGCAATGATGATGATTGGCTGGATGGTGGTGCTGATGCCGATACGCTTTTGGGCGGCGATGGCGATGATACGCTGAAGGGGGGTAGCGGCCTCGATTATCTCTTTGGTGGTGCCGGCAATGATGTCGCTGATTTCTCCGGCTTTGGTTCGGTAACGATCAATCTGGAGAACGCTGCCGATACCTATGTGGTTTCCGCAGGCGGCGTCATTACCCGCTTTGTGGGCATTGAGAGAATCCGAACGGATGGCGGCACCCTCACCCTGCAGGAAGATGGCGGCGCCTTCACGGTCGTGGGCGGCAATGACAATGATTACATCCTGTCCGGCGGGGGGAATGACTGCCTGCTGGGCGGGGCTGGGGATGATTTCCTTGGCGGCGGCGCTGGTGATGACACGCTGGCGGGCGAAGATGGTTCGGATATCATTTCCGGCGGTGGTGGTTCGGACCGGCTTTATGGCGGCAGCGCCCCCAGCACCGCGCCAAGCGGTGAAGAAGCCGCGCCCCTTGCAATAGCTTCATTAGGGCTGGAAGAGCCCATCATGATCAGCGCTGCCGAGAATCTGATCGGTACATCTGGAAATGACTCTATAGATTTGGCTGACGGCAATGACACCTATGATGGGCTTGCCGGTCATGATACCGCGCTAGGTGGTGGCGGGGATGACAGCATCTTCGGTGGCGCGGGCGCTGATTTTCTTCTGGGCAATGATGGCGCGGATACGCTGGTGGGTGGTGGGGGAAGTGAGGGGTTTTCGCTGGATTCCTCTGGCGCACTTTCCGGCATAGATGTTGTCAATCGTTCAAGCCCAGCCTTCGCCGATTTGGATAATGATGGCGATCTCGATCTGCTGGTCGCGGGTACCACCTATGTCGGGGGTACCGGTTCCAGCGCGCTCTATGCATATCGAAATGACAATGGTGTCTATGGTGCCTGGGGCGGCAGCCCATTCCCGGTTTTGGCGACGAATTTTCCCGAAGCAGCAGTCATTACGCTCGGTGATATAGATCGCGACGGGGATGCGGATTTGCTGATTGGCGCCAATAGCGGTGGACTTCGCGTTTATCGCAATGATGGCGGGACAGGTTTTACGCTACTGACAAATGCCGAAAATCCTTTTCTGAATATCGCCTTTTTTCCCGTAACTTACCCAAGCTTCCAGAATCTGACCCTTGCTGATTTTGACGGCGATGGGGTTGATGATCTTACCTTTTTCAGGGGCGGTCTCTGGCTCTATGAAAACACTTCTTCAGGCTACGCACTGGTGCCTGGCCCTTATTCGGGCCGAACCGGCTCCATCTCCTCGACCGGCAATGCCTATCTCGATATTGATGGCGACAATGATCTTGATTTTCTCGTTGGGACACCGGACGGCCTGCTGCGTGTCTGGCGCAATGACGGCGCATCTCATGTTGAACTGACCGGCGCCAATAATCCCTTCAACGGCATTGATGTTGGCATGGATGCCAGGCCCACCGCGGCGGATATCAATGGCGATGGCCTGGATGATCTTGTGATCGGCAATTACGAAGGCACCCTGATCACCTATTTGCAGAACGAAAGCGCGGATACGCTGGCGGGCGGCGCGGGCAGCGATTCGCTGGTGGGTATCAGCGGCTACAATTCATATGACTACGCCTCCTATGCCGATGCTGTCGGCGCCGTCTCGGTCAATCTGCAGACCGGGCGCGCCTCTGAAACCGGTGGCGCGGTGGATACCTTGATCGGGATTGGCGGCATCATCGGCTCCGATTTTGGGGACAGCATCCGCGGCAATGAAAACGGCAATAACCTTTCCGGTGGCGCTGGCAATGACACGCTGACCGGCGGTCTGGGCGGTAGTGACCAGATCAATGCCGGCAACGGCACTGGTGATCTGGTCTATTTTGAAGGTTCAGCGATTTCCATTTCATTCTTCGGAACCTCTATGGGGTCGGGCGCAAGTGGCATCTCACATGGCGCCACTGTCTGGCGTAGCGGATCGCAAATCGCCTCAGTAACTGGCATGGAAGTTCTTCAAGGCACAGCGGGCCATGATGATGCGGAAGTCTTCAGTACCGGTACCGGCAGCGCATTATCCTTTGACGGCGCGGGCGGCAATGACACGATCGAAAGCTTTGGACCTGCCCCACTGTTTTTCGCGGATTATCGCAGCGGCAGCGCCACCCATGGTGTCACGGTGAATCTTGCATTGGGGATCGCACAGGACCGGCATGACGGCATCGATAGTCTATTGCAAGTTCGGAATGTAGCGGGATCATACCTCGCCGATTCGCTGCTTGGTGATGGCAACAACAATATCCTGCGTCCCTTTGACGGGCTTGACGCCATCAATGGTGGCAATGGCACCGATATGGTGGACTACACTGGCGCCGCAGGGGCAGTCAGTGTCAATCTCGCCATTGGACGCGGTTTCAATGCGGCAGGCGGTGATGCCGATACGCTGATCAGCATTGAAAATGCGCGTGGCGGCGACAATGATGATACGCTGCTTGGCAGTGGCGGTGATAACCTTCTGGCCGGTGGCGCCGGCGCCGATAACCTGGCGGGCTCAGGCGGCAATGATACGGTTGACTACAGCGCTGCAACCAGTGCCGTTACCGTGAACTTCGGTACAGAGCGCGCTCAGGATGGATTGGGCGGTACGGATAGCCTCTCCGGCTTTGAGGCAGCACTAGGCTCGGATTTCCATGACAGTCTTTTGGGTGGAAGCGGCGTCGAAAGCCTTTTTGGTGCTCGTGGCGATGATACCCTTCATGGCGCCAATGGAAATGATGTGCTGGATGGAGGAGAGGGCTCGGATTCTCTTTCGGGCGGCATCGGCGATGACACGCTCTTTGCCGCGTCAGGCCCGGGCGGTGAGATAAACTATCTCTCGACCGCCGATACCCTGATTGGCGGCGAAGGGAATGATTTGCTCCTGGCATCTCCCGAGATGCTCTTTAGTCCAAGCGTCACCGGGCTTTTCAATGGCGAAGGCGGTGACGATACCGTCTTGGGTTCCGCTTCCAGCGATACGCTTCTCGGTGGTTCGGGACATGACGTGATTGAGGGCCGCGGCGGGTTTGACAGCATTCGTGGTGGTGACGGCAATGACGCTTTGACTGTTGCGGGCTTCGGTGACGCGACCGTCATGGGCGAAGGAAACAATGATACCATCATTGGTGATCTATCCGGGTTCCTGGATTCGATCTTTGTCTCGGGTGGTGCTGGCGATGACCTGATACGTTTGCGCGTCTCGGGCAGCTTGACCCTGGAAGGCATGTCAGGGAATGACACGCTCAGCCCATTGGGTGATCCGGAAAGCAGTGGCCTGTCGCAGCTTGCCAGTGCTGCGGGCGGGGATCAGCCCTTCTACGCCGAGCCATTCCTGCCGCTCACCAACGTCACAGGCATCGAAGCTATTGACCTTAACGGCGGTAGTTGGGCGCTCACGCTTTCTGCAGCGATCATCCAGCAAGTATCCGGCGCCGGCCAGCTGATGATTTACGGCGATGCCACCAGCACGATCAACTTTACCGATGCAGGCTGGGTGCAAGGTACAACAAGTATCGGCATCGCCGCCTTCACCAATGGTAGCCTGACAGTGATGTCTTCATCCGCCATCGCCGTTTCGGGCACCGGCACGGGACCAGTTGACACTGATGATGTCATGACGGGAACGGAAGCTGACAACCAGATGAATGGTCTCGGCGGCAATGATTCACTCAGGGGATTGGGCGGTCACGATACCCTCAACGGCGGGACCGGCGCCGATACCATGGATGGCGGTAGTGGCAATGACCTGTTCTATGTGGACAATGCGGCCGACCGGGTTATTGAATTGCCTCAAGGCGGTTTCGAAACCATCATTGCGTCGGTCAGCTACGCCATGCCAAACCATGTCGAACAGATCATGATTGCCGCGGGCGTGACCAGCATCACCGTCACCGGCAGCAGCGGCGCTGATATCATCATCGGCAATGGGCTTGCGAATAGCATGAATGGCGGCGCGGGGGATGACGTGATCCTCGCGCAGAACATGACCATGCAGGATATCCTGGCGCTTTTCGTTCTTCCCTAATTGGGCGGAAACGGAAGAGCCTTCCGAAACCGTTCAACGCCGCGCGGCTGTTGTTGGCCGTGCCTCTGCCACTTCCATCGGTGCATTGCTGGCCTTGGGCAGGCACATGATGCGCGTCCGCGCCGCCGGGCCAGGGGGCGCGGTACCGCGCAGGCGAAGCTCAACCTCGGGCGTCGTCGGTACGGGCTTCAGGCTTGGTTCACGCGCGCCAATCAGCATCACTGCACCGCGCCCGGAAGCGCAAAGCCCCGCCATGGCAGGGCCGGGCAAGGGGATCACCCCAGGCGCAGGGCCGGGTACAAAGCCATGCCCATGCAGCGCCGCCATCACGCGCTGCTGATAGATCAGGCCACGTTCCGGGGTCGCGGAATGATACATCGCAACGGCCTGGTTCCAATCGCCAGTACGCGCATGCAATTCCCGCAAAAACCGCACCGCATAGGCGATATTCGTTGCGGGGTCGAAACCCGCTTCCAGGCTGGCAAAGGCCTGCGGGTGGTGCAACAGATTGACCTGCATGCAGCCAATATCAATGGAGCGCACGCCACGCGCCTGAAGTGCGCGCACTTCCTGCAACGCCTCAGCGTTCGAAGCAGCGTAACGGCCATCACCGGCGGCGTTATAGGACCAGGGCCAGGGCTGCACGCTGCCATCCGGCGCGCGGCGCCCGGTTTCAACCTTGGCAATGGCGCCGAGCAAACCAGCCGGTAGCCCCGCCTCACGCTCAGCCGCCGCAATCGCCGTCGAACACAGCCCCCAAGCTTCGGGCAAGGCCGGCGGCGCGGGGCGCGCGGCGGCATTGGCGGCGGCAGGGCGTTGCTGGCGGGGTGCTTGGGCCGGCGCCTCAGCAGCCGCGAATACCCCGCTCGGCATGGTCGCCAGCAACAGCGCCATCAGCCCAAGCCCGAAGACTCGTCTGGCAGTGCCGACGCCAAAGCTCGCGCGGGGTGATCCTTGCATAAGCCTCCCCTAGAGTAGATCACGTTCAGATGGAATCATCTGAACGTGTGAAGATGCTCGAAAAACAGCGACGTAGAGCGTGTTGCGTGAATCCATGTGAACGCAACTCGCTCTGGGCCTGCGGCGGGCAAAAGGTCAACCAAAACCGCGTATCAAAAATGATCCGCCCGCAGCACCTGGCACTCCGACACCGTCACAATGGCAGGCCTTGCGCCGAGCAATTCACCCTCCGCCGCCAGGACGCGGGATGCGACCTCGGCCGAGGTGATGCAGAGCACCAGCACATTATCATCCACCCCGCCCGGGTCCCCGGCACGGCGAATCCCCTGATGGCCGCGCCCGGCCAGCACGGGCAGAATCGTCCAACCTGTCGCCCCCATGCGGTCCAGCAGCAGGGTCACGGCCTCCGCCCGCACAGCCTCCACGACAATTTCGATCCTTTTGCGCGCGTGCATGTCCCGTCTCCCCTTGATTATTGTGTGGCCAGCCGCGCCGCCCAAAGCCAAAGCGGGATGCCAGCCAGCACATTGAAGGGGAAGGTGATCGCCAAGGAAAGGGTCACGTAAATCCCGGCATCGGCGGAAGGCAACGCCAACCGCATTGCCGCCGGCACCGCGATATAGGAAGCCGATGCCCCCAGCACCGCCATCAGCCCGACACCGCCCGTGGAAAGCCCCACCAGCAACCCGCCGGCCAAGCCCGCCGCGCCGCCAATCAGCGGCATGATAATGGCAAAGCCGATCAGCCGCGCATCCAGCCCCCGCCCCCGATCACGGAGCCGCCGGGCGGCCGTCAGCCCCATCTCAAGCAAAAACAGGCACAGCGCACCGGGGAAAAGCGCGGTGATGAAGGGCGAAAGCTGCCGATCGGCGGCCGCCCCACCCAACCAGCCAATCAAAAAGGCGCCGAGCAGCAGCACGACAGACCCATTCAAAAACACTTCCCGCGCCATTTCCCGTGCCCCGCCCGAGGTCGCCGCGCCACCACGCCGCGCCAGCAAAAGCGCGGTCAGAATCGCCGGGGTTTCCATGGCGGCCAGCACGGCGGGCATGAAACCCTCATAGGGCGTATTGGTCGCATTCAATTGCCCAACGGCGGCGGCGAAAGTCACCACGCTGACCGAGCCATAATGGGCGGAAACCGCCGCCGCCGTTGCCGAATCAAGCGGTGTTGCGGCACGCAGCAGCGCATAGGCCGGCAGCGGCAATAATGCCGAAAGTGCGATGCCAAAGGCCAAGGCAGGGATCAGCCCGGCCGAGGCGCCTGGCTGCGCAATGGCAATGCCGCCCTTCAGGCCAATCGCCATCATCAAATACAGGGAAAGCGTCTTGGCCAGCGCATCGGGGACGGAAAGATCGGAACGCAGCGCCGCAGCCGCGAAGCCAAGCGCGAAGAACAGGACCGGGGGTGGCAGGATTTCGAAGAAGGACATGGGCCGCGCCGGTTAGGCGTTGGCCCTTGCCTTGTAAAGCCTCAACCGGGCGGGGCCGCAGGCTTCAGCGGGAAATCCACTCATCGCCACCTTTGCCGGGTTCTTCCGGCAGGTCGGCGGCAATGTCGCTTAACATGGCAGCGACCCATTCCTCGGCGGTGGTGCCAAGCGCCTCGGCGCGGCGGTTGATTTCAGCGGCAAGCTGATCAGGCAGGGATAGGGTCATCTCGGTCATGGCCAACCTCGGCGATATGTCGCTCGAGACTAGCTGGGACTGGTTTAGCAGGCTGCTGAAATTCATAGCCTGATTTCCGTATCTATGATTCACTGTCCTCGCATTTGGTCGAGGTTGCGATGCGTGGCAATGATGCAGTGGCTGGTTCCCTGTTCAGCTATGTTGATCTT
>JADCEX010000072.1 GCA_020249825.1 Roseomonas sp. | reverse complement strand
GTAGGACACATTCTCCAGCACGGTCATATGCGGAAACAGCGCATAGCTTTGAAACACCATGGAGACATTACGCTCTCCGGCGGAAAGCAGCGTCACATCCCGCCCGCCGATGAACAGCCGCCCGGCGCTTGGTTGTTCCAAGCCCGCAATCATACGCAGCAGCGTTGTCTTCCCGCAACCAGAAGGCCCGAGCAAGGTCACCAGCGTGCCGCCCTCAATAATCAGATCGAGTGGCTTTACCGCCTCCACCTTGCCGTAGCGCTTGGCAATGCCCTCAAGCCGGACCTCGGCGGCCTTATTGTTCACTATGCGCGCCCTCCTATCGGTGCGGCGGCCTGGCGCCGGCCAAGACGCCGGCTGCCGACCAGCAGATTGATCAGGCCAATCGCCGCCATCATCAGCACGATCAACGCGCTACAATAGGCAATGGCCAGCCCATAATCGCCATTGATGACGCGGTTGATGATGAAGACCGTCGCCATTTCATATCGCGCCGAGACCAGGAAGATCACGGCGGAGACCGTCGTCATGGCGCGCACAAAAGCATAGACCAGCGCGGTGACAATGGCGGGCTTCAGCAGCGGCAGCACCACGGTCCGCAGGCTGCGGAGGGTGGAAGCGCGCAAAGTCACCGCCGCCTCATCCAGGGATTTGTCGAGTTGGCTCATCGCCGCAACGCCGGAACGCACACCAACCGGCAAATTGCGGAAGACAAAGCAGGCCACCAGGATCATCGCCGTGCCGGTGATTTCCAGCGGCGGCAGATTATAGGTAAGGATATAGGCAACACCGATCACCGTGCCAGGCACGGCGAAGGTCAGCATCAGCGCGAATTCCAAGGCAGTGCGCCCAACGAAGCGCTGCCGCGACAGCACCCAGGCCGCGAGCAGCCCAAGCGCTGCCGTAATGGGTGCCGCAATCGCCGCGAGCTTGATGGTGGTGAACAGCGAATGCCAGGCGCCGCCTGCGAAAATCAGCGCGCCGGCGGGGCTCCATTCCAGCGCAAAGGCGCGCTGAAAATGGGAGAAGGTCGGCGTCCAATCCCGCCCCCAGACGCGCACGAAACCACCGGCCAGCGCCATGGTGTAAACCGTGATCGTCAGCAGCGCCCAAGGCAGCGCAATGGCATAGGCGATGCGCCGCACGGGTGTTGGCAGCGGTGTCGGTAGCCCGACATCGCCCTTCCCTGTCAGAGAGACATAGGATCGGCTGCCAACCACCGCGCGCTGAATCATGAAGGCGCAGAGCGCGATCACCAGCATGATCCCGGCCAGTACCGCGGCGCGGCCGAAATCCTGCTGCGCGCCAACGACCGCGAAGAAAATCTCGGTGGACAGCACGCCAAAGGACCCGCCCAGCACAATCGGGTTGCCGAAATCAGCAAGGCTTTCAACGAAAACCACCAGCCAGGCATTGGCAATGCCCGGCAGCATCAGGGGCAGAGACACCGCGCGGAAGGTGCGCATGCGGCTGGCGCGCAGCGTGGAGGATGCTTCCTCCATGGCCGGTGAAATACCTTCCACCACGCCGATCAGCACCAGAAACGCGGTTGGCGTGAAGGAGAAAACCTGCGCCAACCAAACGCCGTTGAAGCCATAAATCCAGCGGCCAAGTTGCAAGCCGAATAGGTTATCGGCCAATTGATTGACCACGCCGGAACGGCCGAAAATCAGAATCAAGCCAAGGCCAATCACAAAGGGCGGCGTGATGATGGGCAGCACCGTCAGCAGCCGCAAGGCGCGGCGGGCGGGGAAACTGGTGCGTGTCACAATCAGCGCAAAGCAAAGCCCAAGCAGCGTCGCCGCCGTGGCGGTAGAGGTCGCCAGCACCAGCGTATTCCAAAACACGCCACAATTCACCGTGGAGGTAACGCAAGCGAGCCCCCAGATCTTGCGATCAAACAGCCGCGCCGCCATGGCATCCGCAACACCAAGATCACCCTGCGGCGTGAAGATTTGCGCGAGGATGGTGGTAACGGGCCACGCAGTGAAAATCGCAATGCAGGCAATCAGCACACCAACCGCGCCGGAGATGAAGCGATCGCCCTTGAAATAGCCGCGCAGCGCCAGGCCATCCGTCAGCAGCACCAGAAATCCGATGAAGCCAAGCGCGCCACCAAGCCCCATGCCGAATTGGCGATCCTGTAGTTCACCAAAGGTCGCTTCAAGCAAGGGATAATTCCAGCCTTGAATGCCGACCGCAAAGCCCTGCGCGATGATGGCCAATAAGCCAAAACTGCCCGCCATGATCAGCACACGCCCGCGCATGCGCGCATTGGCGAAAGGCAGCGCGCCGGGCAAAGCCAAAACCAAGGCAGCAATCACCGGCCAGAACCAGAAGCGGCCGAAAGAGAGCGCCTGCCATAGGGCCGATGCGGCTTCCGCATCCGGCGCGCCAAGCCCCATCAGTGTCGCAAGGCTGACGCCATCCTGCTGCATATGCCATGGCAGGATCAGCGTGCCCAAGGCAGCGATCACCCAGAAAAAGAAGCTGCTGCCGAAGAACATTGTCAGGGGTTTCAGCGCGGGAGCGCGCCGACCTCCCTATCCCAACGCGCCAGAAGGCGGCGGCGTTCCGCGCTCGCGCCAAAGCGGGCATTGTCATAATCAATGATGCGCGCGGTTGCCATGTTTGGCGCGCCATCGGTCAGCGGCACGCCGCGATTGGCCATGGTTTGCAACTTCTTCGCTTCCTGGGAAGCCGTAAGCTGCGCCTCGGCCGATAGCGCCCAGTGATAGAAGCGCTGCGCAGCCGCCATGTTCCGCGCACCTTTGATGAT
>JADCEX010000071.1 GCA_020249825.1 Roseomonas sp. | reverse complement strand
AGGGCGGCAAAGGATCAGCGCCCAACGCCCGATTCAGCAGGCCTTTCTGAACTGCATAGCCGAGGCATGCCATCGCCGGCACGACGATCAAAAGCGATGCGATCGGATGCAGCCCTAAGCCGGCGACGGTCACATAGGCGATATAAGAAGCAAGCACGATGAAGTCGCCATGCGCGATATTCACAAGGCGCATCACACCGAAAATGAGCGACAGGCCCGCCGCGAAAATCGCGTAGAGTCCGCCCAGCAGGATACCCTGCACAATTGTGTTCAGCCAATCCATGTCAGCCGCCTCCAAAATAGGCGACCGCGATCTCATCCTTCGATAGCGCGGCCGAAGCTCCCTCGAGCACAATGCGTCCCTTGCTCAGGCAATACGCATATTTCGTCGCGGCAAGCGCCTGATCGATGTTTTGTTCGACGACGACGATCGCCGTGCCATCTGCGGCGATTGAGGGAATGCTGTTGTAGATATCCTTGACTATGATGGGCGCGAGACCGAGACTGATCTCGTCACATAGCAGCAGGATCGGGTTCGACATGAGCGCGCGGCCGATGGCCACCATTTGCTGCTGCCCGCCGGATAGATCCGTGCTGCGGTGTTGGAGCCTTTCGGCAAGCACCGGAAACAGCTCCAGCACACGGGCGAGCGACCATGGGCCCTTGCGCCCGCATTGGCCACCAATCAGGAGGTTCTCCTCGACGGTCAGCGATGGAAAGAGCCGCCGCCCCTCGGGAACCAATGCCACACCGAGCCTGACGGGTTCCGCCGGCCGACAGGCCTCGATGCCCCGACCCTCAAGGATGATGCGGCCGGCGCGGGGGCGCACAAGGCCAGCGATGCTCTTGAGAAGCGTACTCTTGCCCGCCCCGTTTGCACCGATGATGGCGACAACCTCCGCCGCGTTCAGGCTGAGCGAGATGTCCCAGAGCGCTTGAAAATCTCCATAGCCGACCGAGAGGCCCTCAATCTGCAGCAGCGGGGCGCCCATCACTGCGGCATCCCAAGATAAACCTCGGCCACGGCCCTGTCGGCGATGACGTCAGCGGGTCGGCCGTCCGCGATGATCTTGCCGCCATAGAGGACAGCTAACCTGTCAACGGCAGCCGTAAGCGCATGGACAACATGCTCGATCCAGATAACCGTGACACCTTCGGCATTAATCTCACGAATCAAGGCGACCAGGCTTGCACATTCGGCGTCCGTGAGGCCGCCCGCTACCTCGTCCAGCAGCAGCAGGCGTGGCCGGCTTGCCAAGGCGCGCGCCATCTCAAGCCGCTTGCGGTCGAGCAGCGCAAGCGAGCCAGCCGGCAGGTTGGCTTTTGCAGCAAGGCCACAGCGCTCAAGCACATCGGCGCAATCCGCATAGACTTCGCGCTCGCCGCGCCCGGAACCTAAGGCGGCTGCAACGAGAAGATTCTCGAAGACAGTGAGGCCCGTGAAAGGCTGCGGAATCTGGAAACTCCGCGCGAGGCCCATGCGGCAGCGCTTCTCAGGCGGCAGCCGCGTCACGTCAGCGCCATTGAATTCGATCTGTCCGGCATCAGGCCTCACAGCCCCCGAGACCATGCCAAAGAGCGTAGTCTTGCCCGCGCCATTCGGCCCGATGATCCCAAGCGCCTCTCCCGCCGCAACAGTGATATCCAGCGCATCCGCGACAATGATCGCACCGAAACGCTTCGACACGGAGGAGAGCGTTAGGATGTTTGCGCCGTTCATTGACCGCTCATCACTTGCCGGTGATGACGATGTCGCTGCGCGTGCCATCCAGATTCGCCGTCACCAAAGGTTGAATGATAAGCAGGTTGCAGAATTGCGCGGCCTGCACGACTGGATTGACGTGCCGCCGCGGGTTGAGAGGCGGCTGAGCCAGCGGCGCCAGAGTCGCCGCGGCTGGCAGGCTGATCAGCCAGATCGAATACCCAGCACGGTCGGACGCCTATTTGTCGCAATCGGTGACCGATCAGCGCCTTGCGGGCATCTCGGCTATTTTCGACAGAAACGGCCCGGCACTCGGCGGCGCCGAACCTTGCCGCAATCATTGGGCTGATGCCATCAGGCGGCATACCCGGCGCCGTCGGCACCATGATTCGGATTGCCCTGGCTGAAAACTCCTGGCCGTGGGTCCGCAAGGCAGCGATGACGCCAGCGGCGCTGATGCCTGCAAACCCACCACCGCGTGTCAGTTTGGTCAGGATGTTCCTCCCTTTTGGACCGGCAGGCCCAGCTTTTCTCCCGCCCGGCGTCAGCTCAGCAATTCGAGTTGCCCACCTGTCGGAATATTGGGCGCGGTCGCGTTGGTGGTAATCACCAGATCAGGTCCACGCGGACCAAGCTTCCATTGCCCAGCGACCAAGGGCGTCTTGCTCACATTCCTCACTGGCCCTCTGCCCCAACCCACCGGTCCAACGATCGTGTTGAGATTGGTCGCCGTGATTGCTTCAAGGATCGCCTTTGGCTCCAGCGCCCTGCTGCGCTTCATAACGTCAAAGGCCACCTCAAAAAGCGCGTGCTTGAAGCCAATCGGCTGTGTCCAGGGGCGGTTTGTGGCCGCTGTGTAAGCATCGCAGAGCTCCTTCGCCGTTTGGTCGGTAAGGCTCGACTTGAAGGGATGCGAAGGGGACCACCAGATTTCCGTCGAAAGGCCATTGGCGCGTGCGCCGAGCGATCTGGCTACAGAAGGGAACAACAACGCTTTGCCGATGGTCACAATCTTGGGTCGAAAACCTTGCTGTGCCGCCTGCGACCAGAAGGTGGCGAAATCAGGCGGGATCATCACGCCGGTCACGATCTCCACATTAGCCGCCTTGAATGCGGTGATCTGCGCCGTGAAGTCATTGCTCAGCGGCTGATAACGACCAGGATCGATGAGCCTCAGGCCCGCGGCGGCAAGCGGGCCGGGCAGTCCGCGTTCGCGGTCGCCCCAAGCATTGCCATCGGCATCATTGGGGAAAAGCCCACCAACGATCTTGTTCGTCGGCGCGGAATTCCACATGGCGGTGAAGGCGCCGATGATATCCTCCAGCCCCCAGAAGAAGTGGTAGGTCCAGGTAAAGCCCTTGGTGGGATCGCCCTTGCGGCCGAAGAAAAAGGGCTGCCAGGGACAATCGGTCGTGATGCAGGGCACCTCGTTGGCCTCGGCCTGATCAGCTACCGGATTGGTCGTGTCGGGGGTCGAGGCACCGACGATCAGATCGACCCTGTCACGCAGGATCAATTCGGATGCGACCTCCGCCGCGCGGGCGCCGTTCGATTGGGAATCCTTGGAAATGATCTGCACCGGATAGGTGCGGCCGCTCACCCGCAAACCGCCAGCGACGATCCTCTGTAGCCCTTCCAGCACGAAGGGATCGGCCTCCGCGAAGCCCGCGAGTGGGCCTGTCCTTGGTGAGACATGGCCGATTTTGATCACGCGGCTCTGGGCATTCACAGGGATCACGTGCAGCAAGGCCGGCAGGGCGATACCCGCAGCAGCGCCACCCTTAAAGACCTGTCGGCGGCTCAGGCCGCTGTTCTTCTGTGTCATGGTGTCGTTACCTCCTTGTTGTGGTGCGTTTTTGAAGTTGATGATCAGCGTTGTTTTTTGAGATGCTCCGTCACCTGCGCCAGCAGGTCCGATTGCTGTTTGGCGGTCCAGGTCCTGAAACCCTCACCCGACTTGAAACCAAGCCGCCCTTCTGACACGAGTTTTTCGAGATAGGGTGATGGCCCGCTGCGCCGATCGATATCAGGCAGGACCGTTTTGTGGATCGCAAGCGTCAGATCCGTGCCAACAAGATCGGCGTTCTCAATGGGTCCCAGCACCGCAAGCCTGCGACCGAAGCTTGCCTTCACGACGATATCCACAGTCTCCGCATCACAGACGCCGTTCTCAACCAGCGAAATGGCCTCCCGCCAAAGCGCATGTTGCAGACGGTTGCCGATAAAGCCCGTCACATCCTTCCGGACATGAACCGGGGTCTTGCCGACGGACCGGTGCAGCTCGATCGTCCGCTCGATCACCGCCGATGAGGTCCATGCGGTACCGATGACCTCAACGAGTGGAACGAGATAAGGCGGATTCCACCAATGGGTACCGAGGGCGCGTTCGCGGTGCTTCAGCTTGCCCATGATCGCCGTGATGGGGATGACCGAGGTGTTGGAGGCGAGCGTGGCATCGGGCGCTGCATCGGCCTCGATTTCGGCAAAGACAGCCTGCTTTATCGCCAGATCCTCCGGCGCGGCCTCCACAATGAAGGATGCACCCTTGACTGCGTCCTTGATTGTGGCCCTCGGCGCCACGCGATGCGCGGCGGCCATATCCTCGCCCAGTACCTCGAGGTTGGCGGCGATACGACCAACAACCTTGTCCAGCGCTGCCGCCGAAGGGTCGTAGATGGTGACGGGATGGCCCGCCACGGCGAAGACCTGCGCGATGCCATGGCCCATAAGACCTGCACCGATGACCGCGACTGACATCTTGTCTGCCATGGTCAGCCCGCCGTGTAGCCGCCGTCCGCGTAGAGGACGTGGCCCGTGTAAAAATCAGAGGCACGCGAGGCGAGGAACAGCAGCGGTCCGGCGAGGTCCGCAGGCTCCCCGAGGCGGCCCTTCGGCACGCGGGCCAGGAACCCCTTCCGGACCTCATTCGCCTTTTCGCTATCCTCGAACATCCAGGCGGTCAGCGGTGAGCGGAAAACCGTTGGCGCAATCGCATTGACAGTTATTCCGGTCGGGCCAAGTTCGCAGCCCAGCGCCTTGGTGATGCCATCTACCGCCGCCTTAGAGGCGCAGTAAGCGGTATAGCCTGCGGGGTGCCCGAGCAATCCGCGGGCCGACGACATGAAAATGATCTTGCCGCCGCGGCCCTGCGCCAGCATCTGCCGCGTGGCGGCCCGCGCCATCATCCAGGACTGCGTGACATTGGCGTCCATCACGTCCAGAAATTGGCTGGACTCCATTTCGGTAATCTTGGCTACCTGGTTCTTGCCGGAAGCGACGACAAGAATATCAATGCCACCAAATGCAGCGACTGCCGTCTGGATGATCCGATCGCATTTCGCCTCGGCATCTGGGCGGATATTCAAGGCCATAACATTCGGCGCGCCGCCGCATTCCGCCACGATGGCTTCAAGCTCGGCCGCTTTGCCGGCAGTGAGCAGCAGCTTCGCGCCAGCACTTGCAAGCGCCTCTGCCGCGACAGCGCCGAATGCGCCGGACGCGCCGGTAATGACGGCAACCTTACCCTTGACATCAAATAGTGAGAGCGGATCCTTCAGGGCATTGTCCATTCTCAGCAGACCTTCTTAAGGCTGTGATTTCATGTGCGGATGCGGCGTCAGGCTATGATCGGCGGATAGGGGACAACAACGATCATCTCGCACACCTCCGCGCCCCGATTAACGATCTCCCGGACTTCGTCGGGCGCGATCGTGCAGGAATCGAACCTGGAGAGAACTGTCTCACGCCCATCAACGATCACGGTCATCTCGCCGGAAAGGACGACATAAACCTTTTCGAAAGGTGTCGAATCCGGCCCTGCCCCGCCGCCGGGCGCAAAGCGCGAGAGGCCGACCCATTGGTTTATGGGGCCGCCTGCCACTTCGAAGCCCTGCAGCCTCACCGACGTCACACCCCGGTGGTTTGGGGCCTTGTAGGCCGGCGCGTCGGCGAAAGCGCGGACCAACATCAGAATGTCGCCCCTGACTCGATCCTGTACTTCTGGCTTGGATCCGTCATGGCGACGAGCCGCACGATGCAGCCATCCCCGCGGTCCCATTTCCATGGGAAGAAGGCGAAGGTCACGCGCTTACCCGTGACGGCGTCAAGTTCGCCGCCTACATTCTCGATGCCCATGATCCCATTCTTGAACAGGATCCGGTGCACTGGTTCCCATTCGGGGAAGTCAAGGTCCCAACTCCGCCCGCCGGACCAGGCGAGGTATTCCTGGGCCAAGTGCGGCAGCAATGGCCCGTTGCGATGCGGCCCGATCGCGGTTGCCAGCGGATGGTCGTTGGCCTGGGTATCGTGCCCCACGACTTTCACCTTGCGTTCCACCAGCCAATGGGCGGCAGAAGGCACCAAGCCCGGGCAATAGGCAAAATACTCCTCATTATCCTCGTATTTGTGATGCCAGCCCGTATTGATAAGAACCACATCCCCGGGCCGTACGACCTTCCCGCCCACACGCTCCAGGTCGTCGCCGGTGATTTGCTCCCACGCCTTCTTCGGCAAATCCAGCACAACGCCCGAGCCGAAGAAGTGCGGCAGCGGCATCTCATCGATGAATGGCGTTCCGCTGACTACATGCGCCGGCGCGTCAATATGCGTACCGTTATGCATTGTGGTCGTAATGCGCTGCGAAAGCACACCCGACTTCGCCATATAGTGGATCCGCTCAATCTGTACGTCCTGGAAGTACGGCCAATTTGGGGTCTGGAAGCCAAATCTGTGCGACAGGTCAAAGAATTCGAGCCCCATCGCATTGTCTCGGTTCGCTTCGAAGTCGATGCCACGGATCGTTACTGGCATTTCTTCCCCCTCCCGGTTATCCGACTAGCTCGGATTGTATTGCATTATGGTTTTTATGTATCACCATGCGGTCAGCGAAGGCAAGCCCTTAATTGCGGTTCATCGACCTGCGCGGGTTATTCAATCTCGGCGGCAAAGCGCTCGGCCAGTGCCCGCCGCGTGGCCAGCAGCGTCTCGACGATAGCGCCTTCACGCCCCGTGAAGCGCTGCGTCGGCACCGGCACCGAAATCGCGATCGGATTACCAAGCGCATCGGCCAGCGCGACGCCGGCGGCT
>JADCEX010000070.1 GCA_020249825.1 Roseomonas sp. | reverse complement strand
GTGTCATTGCCGGACCCGCCATCAAGCGTATCGGCGCCATTGCCACCAAGCAGGCTATCATTGCCGCTATTGCCCCAAAAACTTTCAGCGCCATTGCCGCCAATGATGGTATCATTGCCTGCACCGCCCCAGACATTTTCGATGCTGATCAGCGTATCCGTGCCGCCCAAGCCATCACTTGCGCGACCATCCAGAAGATTGACACTGACTGCTTGGGTGCTGGCATTACCGTTGTATGCGGCAACGTCAGACCCATCCCCGCCATCAAAGACGTCGTTGCCATTGCCGCCAACCATCGTGTCGTTGAAGGCGCTCCCCCAAACCCGTTCAATGCCAACAAGCGTATCAATGCCGCCCTGGCCATCCTGTGCGGCACCTGTTGCCAAATTCACCGAAATGCCGGTGGTGGCATTGCGATAATCCGCCACATCGGCACTGCCCAGGCCGCCATCAATGGAATCACTGCCGCCATTGCCGCGGACCACATCATCATTAACGCTGCCAATCAGCGTGTCGCCCGAGGCACTACCCCAAACCCGCTCAAAACCCACAAGCGTGTCAGTGCCTGTCGAAGTATCCCCACCACGCCCTGTGGCAAGGTTTACGCTGACAGCAAGAGAATTGAAGGAATAATCCGCCACATCGCCCGTGCCGGTCCCGCCATCCAGGCTGTCACTGCCGGCATTGCCGCGGATCACATTGTCGGCGCCGTCACCGATGATGGTATCATTCCCAGAGCCGCCACGCACCTGTTCAATACTGATCAGCGTATCGGTACCGCCCATCCCATCAATGGCACGCTGGGCAAGCAGATTGACGCTGACCGCCTGCGAGCTGGCGCTGAGATAGTTGTAATCAATCATGTCCTGGGCGCCATTGCCGCCCATGATGCAATCATTCCCTTCCCAGCCACGGAAGCGATCATTGGAATCGCTGCCAATCAAGGTATCGCCAAAGTTCGTGGCATTGACTGCGGTAAAGCCAACAAGGCTATCCGTACTCCCAAAGCCATCGGTCGCCGTACCATTAGCCAGATTGACGACAATGCCGGCAGTGACATTGGGCGAGGTAAAATCAGCGAACACACCATTTTGGCGGTAGTTGTCCACCAGAGTGTCATTTCCGCCGCCGCCGAAAACCCAAAGAAGCTCAGTCGCGGTCGCTGCCGACGTTACAGTGATGGAATCCGCGCCGCTGGAAGCAATCAGGATTTCGAAACCTTGCAGACTGTCATTGCCCTGCGACGCCGTTGTCACGATGGCCGTATTGACGCCTGAACTACCACCGCTCGACGTAATGGTGGCAGTGATCGCCGCGCCACCAGGCTGATTATAGAGAACACGGTCCTGATTGCCTGAACCCGCATCCACCGAATCATTGCCAAGCTCTGCGTAGATGCGGTCATTACCGGCACCGCCAAGGATGGTATCGGCGCCATCGCCACCATAAATCGTATCAGCCCCATCATTACCAAGGATGGAATCACCGCCGGCCAGCCCAAGGTAACTGTCATTCCCCGCCAGCAGATCAATCACGTCATTGCCGGACGTACCAGAAAGCGCGTCATCGCCAGCGGTAGGACCAGTAGCCGCAGGCACCAGGCTTTCAGCCGCAATCACCGTAGCGCCACCATTGGTGAAGGTGACAAACCCGCTAGAGGTTGCGCCGCGATTCCAGCCCGTATCCTCAAACACAAGAACATCATTGCCGCTGCCGAAAACGCGCAGCACATCAGTATCCGAAAGCGCAATAACGGAAGCTGCCGTCAGCCCAAGCCGGTGGCCCGAACCCGCAAGATTGATAGCCTCAAAGCCACTGACACCATTCAAGTCACCAGCGATTGCCGAGGTTGTATCAGCGCTGGCGCCCTGCAACGAAATCGTATCATTTCCGCCGGCATCAATCAGCAGACTATCATACTGCCCCCCAACCAGGAAAAGGTCATCGCCCAAGCCGCCACTGAACGTGTCACTGGCATTGGCCCCGCCGCCGGAAAGCGTATCCGCACCATCACCGCCAGACAGGCTGTCATTCCCGTTGCTGCCCTGTATCAGGTCATTGCCGGCACCGCCCAGCACCGTATCGGCACCATCACCACCGCTGATACTATCAGCACCATCGCCGCCGAGCATGGAATCACTGCCGCCAAAGCCCGTGATGATATCTGCGCCATTGCCGCCATCAATCGTATCGGCCCCATTGGCACCAGCCAGCGTGTCATTGCCATCACCGCCAGTGACGACAGAACCGACATCGGACGACACAAGCCCGGAGGAGGAAATCACGGTGGCATTGCCCGCGCTATTGGAAAGGGTGTCAAAGCCGCCAGAACTTCCCGTGCGCACCCAGCCGGTGTCGTCGAAGATAAGCCTGTCACCACCGCTACCAAAGACGCGGAACAAGCCTGTCCCCGAAACACTCAAGGCCCGCGCCGCGGTCAGGTGCAGAATGTTGCCGCCATTGGCGAGGTCATACGCCTCAATGCCCGCCACGCTGGAAATTTCACTTGCCAATATTTCCCGGCCAGACCCTCCGCCAAAGGACACCGTATCATTTCCGGACGCATCATTAATGGTCACGTTACCCGTGGCAGCGGCCATCAGGTAAAGGTCATTGCCGGCGCCCCCCATGAACAGGTCGTCGCCGGTATCACTGAAGATCGTGTCATTGCCGGCGCCAGCATTGATGGTGTCATTGCCTTCCCAGCCATCAAGCTCATTGTCGCCGCTGGAGCCCAAGATGCTATCATGCATCGTGCTTCCTTCGGCATCCTCAAAATTCAGGATGGTATCAACAGAATTGCCGTAATCCGTCGCGCGTCCAGCTGCCAGGTCAATCGTTACGCCAGAGAAAACTCGGCCATTGCCCGATTCATTATAGGTATAAACCACTGCGCCCGGGCTGAAGCCAAAGCGGTAGGACACCACGTCTCTCCCGCCCGCTGCATCCGCGTAATCCGCACCCGCGCCAAGCACGATGGCATTAAACCCACTATCACCAATAACGGTATCGTTTGAATAGCTGGTCCGAACGGCTTCGATACCGGTGAAGATATCTGTACCGCCATCTCCGTCATTCGCCGTGCCGGTGGCGAGATTGACGGAAACACCCCTTGTCGGGTTGCCATCATAGGAAAGAACATCAAACCCGTTGCCACCAACAATGCTGTCATTGCCGGCCGAAGGTGCCAGCCAATCATCCCCGTTGGACCCGATCAGCGTATCGGCAAAATTGCCAAACATCTGGGCACCGCGGATATTGACCAGCGAATCAATACCGCCCAGCCCATCGTTCACACTGCCGGATGCCAGATTGACACTCAGCCCCACAGTCTGG
>JADCEX010000007.1 GCA_020249825.1 Roseomonas sp. | reverse complement strand
ATCTACCCGGCCATGCGCTGCCCCCCATCGCCATCGCCGCCGCCCCGCGCGCCGCAGTGCTGCGGGAAGAATTGCCGCCCTTGCCTGGTACGCGCGAAGCACCGCGGCGGGAGGTCCAGCCCCTGCCAAGCGCTGCGCCGATCGCCGAATCGGCCCCTCAAAGGCGCGACCCTCCGGCACCCTTGCCCGAAACCGTGATGCAAACGGCGCCGCGCCCAGGCGTCTTGATGGTGGAAGCCGGGCAATTTGCCGGCCGTTCTGCGGCGGAAGCCGCCGCGGCCCGGCTGGCGGGGGCGCGGATCAGCCAGCAGGGCAGGGGGCGCAATGCCAGTTTCCGTGTCTCCCTTGGCCCCTTCGCCGAGGTCCGGGCCGCGGATTTTGCGCTTGAGCGGACTCTGGCCGCTGGCCTATCCGGGGCAAGGATTATTGTGGAATAAGGCGCTGCCTTTTCTTGGCGTAAAAGCGATCAGGCATGAAGGAACCCGGCATGGCATCGCGTCGCAGTATCATTGGGGGCGTTTTGGGCGGTCTGCCGCTATGGCTTGCGGCGGATCAGGCTTTTGCGCAGCAACGCCCGGCACCAGTACCAGCCCAGCCACAACGCCGTCCTGCGCCTCGGCAGGAAGGCACCCCGGTTGCCACACCGGTTGGCAATGTGGATGTACTGGCGCGTCAGGCATTGGTGGTGGATTTCGAGACCGGCGCCACGCTGCTTGAGAAAAACGCCGATGAGCGCATGCCGCCTTCCAGCATGTCCAAGCTCATGACCATGTATGTTGTGTTTGAACGGCTCCGCCAGGGCCGGCTGCAAATGGATCAGACGCTGCCGGTCAGTGAACGCGCCTGGCGCATGGGCGGTTCCAAGATGTTTGTGGATATTGGCCAACAGGTGCGGGTTGAGGACCTTATTCGCGGCGTGATCGTGCAATCGGGCAATGATGCCTGCATTGTGCTGGCCGAGGCGATTTCCGGCAGCGAACAGCAATTCGCCGAATTGCTGACCGAAACGGGCCGACGCATTGGCCTGGTGAACAGCAATTTCCGCAACAGCACCGGCTGGCCCGATCCGGAACACCGCATGACGGCGCGTGATCTTGCCATCCTGGCGCGGCGCATCATCACGGATTTCCCGGATTATTATCGCTTCTACAGCGAACGCAGCTTCCGCTTCAGCAATATCAGCCAGGATAATCGCAACCCGCTGCTGGCGCGCGTACCGGGCGCGGATGGGCTGAAAACCGGCCATACGGAAGAAGCCGGTTTTGGCCTGACCGGCAGCGCCATGCGTGATGGGCGGCGCGTGATTTTGGTGCTGAACGGTCTGCCCAGCATGCGCGCGCGGGCAGAAGAAAGCGAGCGCCTGATGGAATGGGCCTTTCGCGAATTTGAAGCCGTAACCCTGTTCCGCGCGCAGGATACAGTGCAGGACGTGCCGGTTTATCTTGGGGAACGCCGCACCGTCCCCATGGTGGGCGGGCGTGATATCACCCTGACGCTGCCAAGACGTTGGCGGGAAAGGCTTGAAGTGCGTGTGCGCTATCAGGCGCCGCTGACCGCGCCCGTCATGCGCGGGCAGACCATTGGCGAATTGCAGGTGGCAGGGCAGGGGGTGCCGACACTTTCCGTGCCCTTGGTGGCTGGGGCGGATGTGGAAAAGCTCGGCCTTTTCCCGCGCATTCCGGCGGTGATCGGGCGCTGGATCTCCGGCGCCTGAATCTCTCATGGCGCGCGGCTATTTCATCACGCTTGAAGGCGGTGAGGGTGCTGGAAAATCCACCCAGGCGCGACGCTTGGCCGCAGCACTAGCGGCGGCGGGCGTGCCGGTTTTGCGCACCCGCGAACCCGGCGGCGCGCCGGGGGCCGAGCGTATTCGCGAATTGCTTCTTTCTCCCGGTTCCTGGGACAGTCTGACGGAAGCCATGCTGCATTTTGCCGCGCGGCGGGAACATGTGGTGCGGTCCATCCGCCCCATGCTGGAAGCCGGCGCCTGGGTGATTTGCGATCGTTTTGCGGATTCCACACTGGCCTATCAGGGGGCAGGGCAGGGCTTGGCTCATGAAACCTGGGCGCGGCTTTGTGATCTGACTTTGGAAGGCTTGCAGCCGGACCTGACACTGATCCTTGATTTGCCCGTCGAAGCGGGGCTGGCACGTGCGGCGCGGCGGAGTGCGGCAGATCGCTATGAAAGGCTCGGCGCTGATTTCCATGCGCGCATTCGCGCGGGCTTTGCCGATATCGCGCGGCGCGAACCGGCGCGCTGCGTGGTGCTGGATGCGGCGCAGGATGCGGAGGCAGTCTTTGCCGCCATCACTGAAACCCTGCGCCAAAGGCTGGGCGCCAAGCTGTGAGCCTGCCGGAACCGCGCGCCAATCCCGAGTTGTTCGGCCATGCAAGCGCTGCCGCCATAATGGCCGAGGCAGCCCATTCCGGCCGGCTGCATCACGCCTGGTTGATCACCGGCCCAGCCGGGATCGGCAAGGAAACACTCGCCTGGCGCTTCGCCCGCTGGTTGCTGGCCGGCATGCCCCAAGCGCCCAAGGGCAAGCCGCTGCTTTATCTTGATCCATCGCATCCGGTGTTCCGCCGTGTGGCCGCCGAAAGCCATGCGGATTTGCTGACCATTGATGCCGATACCTTGCGCGGCGATCGCAAGCGCAATGACATCAATGTGGATGCGGCGCGGTTGATCCCCGGCTTCATGAACAAAACCGCCGCCGAGGGCGGTTGGCGCGTGGTGGTGGTGGATGGCGTGGAGACCATGAACCTCCAGGCACAAAACGCCATTCTGAAAGTGCTGGAAGAACCCCCGGCGCGGGCGATCCTGTTGCTGGTCTCCTCCGCCCCAGCGCGGCTTTTGCCCACCATTCGCAGCCGCTGCCGAAGGCTTGATCTTTTTCCCCTTGGCGATGTGGAGATGCAGGCCCTGCTCACGCGGCTTTTGCCCGATGCGCCGGCGGCTGATCGCGCCAAGCTTGCAGAAATGGCGGAGGGCTCTCCGGGGCGCGCCATGCAGCTTGCCGAAGGTGATGGGCTGGAATTGCAGGCTTTGGTGGAAGATTGCCTCGCCAACCTGAAGCGCCCCGATCCGGCGCGGTTTCATGCAGTGGCTGAACGCTGCCTTGCGGATCGTGGTGGCGGCGCCTTCGTGACCTTCATGGGGCTGTTGCGCGGGCGTATCGCGGGCGCGCTCCGCCAGGCCGCGCGAGGTGAGGCCGCGCCCGGCTGGATCGCCGCCCATCCGCTTGCCGCCTGGCCCGCGCTATGGGATAGGCTCGGGCGCCTCGTGGATGAGACCGAAAGACTGAATATGGACCGCAAACAGGCGGTGCTGACCGGGCTTTCCTGGCTTTCCGCTTGAACGCGCTACAGCAAGACCGAGACAGATGAAACAGACGCGCTACGTCACCACGCCGATCTATTACGTCAATGACAAGCCGCATGTCGGGCACGCCTATACCTCGGT
>JADCEX010000069.1 GCA_020249825.1 Roseomonas sp. | reverse complement strand
TTCGGTGCAGATCAGCCCTTGGGTGGTTGCAAGCCCCAAGGAATGCACATCCGGCAGGAACATCAGCAGGCTGGCCAGCTTGATGCCCCGGCGCATAAGCCCAAATTCTGCCGCCTGCTTGATGCAATTGATGGTGTCACTGCCGGCATTGGCCAGCCCGATCACCTTGGCGCGGGAGGCCTGCGCCTGCACCAGGAAGGCCGAGAAGTCGGTCGTGCCCGGGAAGGGTGTGCGCACCTGGCCCAGTACGCGCCCGCCGGCATTGCGCACGAAATTCGCCGTGTCGCGTTCCAGGGCATGGCCGAAGGCGTAATCGGCCGTGATGAAATACCAGCTATCGCCCCCTGCGCGCACCGTGGCACCGCCGGTGGAATTGGCCAGCATCCAGGTATCATAGGTCCAATGGACGGTATTGGGCGTGCAGGCACGCCCCGTCAGATCCGAAGTCGCGGAAGTGGTATTCAGGAAAACCTTGTTCTTGTCACGAATGATTTCATTGGCGGCCAGCGCGACGGAAGAAGCGCCGCCATCCACAACAACGTCAACGCCATCGCGGTCAATCCATTGCCGCGTCAGGTTGGAACCGACATCAGGACGATTCAGATTATCGCCAAAAAGCACTTCGATATTGAAGCCGCGATTGCTCATTTCAGCGGCTGCCTGACGCACACAGGCCAGTTCGGTCGGGCCGCTCACGTCGCGATAAGTGCCGGAAAAATCCGTCAGCAGCGCAATTTTGATGGTATTCGTGGCCTGGGCCTTTGCGCTTTGCCAGGGCAGGCCACCAATGCCTGCGCCAAACCCTGCGCCGGCCGCAAGTGCCGTGCGACGTGAAACTTGCATGAACTTTCCTCCCGTTTGGTATTGGCTTTTCCCGGCAGGGAAAAGGCTACGCCATCTGGACGGAAGGTAAAGCCCCCCGGTTCAAGTCAAGATTTCAGGCGCCCTGCAACTGCACCTTTTCTTCAGATTTTGCGGCGGCATGGTGGAAATTGGCGCGCTGATAACCAGTCATGAAATCGGGATAGGTGATGGGTTCAATCCGGCTTGGCGCAGCATCAGCGGTGATTGGTTTCATGACAGCGCGATAATTCGCATCCATGAAAAAGGGAATCGCATAGCGTTCGCGGCCGGAACGATTGATCACGCGATGCGGGGTCGCGAGGAAGCGATTATCCGTCCAGCGCCGGAGCATCATCCCGCCATTGATCAGGAGTGCGCCTTCGGGTGCGGGCGCATCCAACCAGCGCCCATCCGGCAGCCGGAGCGAGAGGCCCGGCACCTTGTTCTGCGCCAGAATGGTCATGAAACTTGTGTCCATATGGGGCGCGATGCCGTATTCATTCTCGGGCGCGGTTGGTTCCTGCGGCGGGTAATGCGACATCCGCAGCGTGAACATGGGTTCCTGGAAGAAGGGCGCGAAGTAATCTTCTGGCAGGCCAAGCGCGCGGGCGTAAATGGGCAAAAGCGCGAGGCCCAGGCCTTCAAAGGCCGCCATGGCGTGCAGGATATTGTCGCGAAACCCCGGCAAATCCGGCCATTGATTGGCACCCCGGAAGCGCACCTTGCCCATCACATCGGGATGGTCCGCCGGCAGATCGCGCTTGAAAAACACGGCTTCATTGGCATTCGGCAGCGCCACTTCGCCCACCGCATTCACGCGTGTGGTTGCACCACGCATCGGCATATAGCCGATATTGTGTTCATTGATCTTGAGCGCGAGCTTGGCTTCCAAGGGCTGAGCATGAAAGCGCGCAGCCTCGGCGAAGGTTTGATCGAGCAGCGCCTCCGGAATGCCGTGATTGCGCACGAAATAGAAGCCGACTTCGGTAAAGGCGTGGCGCAGTTCCTGGCCGAGCTGTTCAAGCGCACCGGGCGCGCCCGCGCGCAAGGGGGCAAGGTCGAGGACGGGAATACTGTCGGCCATGGCAAATGATCCCTGCTTTTCGGCAGGCAGCATCACGCCTCATGCGCGCAGGCGCAAGAGGCGCCGTTCAATTGGCAGACCGGCTCAAATCCCACAAATTGGGTACGCTTTTATTGTCATAGCCTGAGATGAAATACTCGGGCTGGCTGGTTTCGGGATTGAACATGGCGCGCTTCACGGCACCGATATTGGCGCCATAGACATGGATGCTGATGCTGGTGCGCCCCTGCACCGCATTTTCCACGCGATGCGTGTCGTAACTGTCGCTGCTCAAGACCACCACATCGCCGCGCTTGACCCGGTCAACGCGCCCCGGGCGCATCGGCCCGCCATTCGGGTCAGCGACCATTTCGGTCGAAATCTCCTCACCCTGATGCACGCCAACCAGGCCCCAGACAGTATGGTTATGGACCGGCGTCTGTTGCCCTGGCCCCCACACGAAGCAGACCACCGAAAACCGCTGTTGCGGATCGCAATGCAGCAACAACTGCCGATAGGTATCGGTTGGCGCCGTATATTCCGGCGGCAACCAATTATCGGAAAGCACAAGCTTGCGGAGCAAGCTTGGCGCCTTCTTCAGGAAAAGGGCCTCATCGCCACCCGCATCGGCCAAGGCTGTCATGCCGCGGACGAAGTCTCGCAAGGGGGCGATGTCTTGAATAAGGGTGCTTCCGTTGTCCATGCATGTGAGGATTGAGTATTTTGGGTCGGAATGCAACCATTAGTTTCATATTTTTTAAGAAACCTCCGCCGTGAGGACAATTCGGCCCGTCACCTTGCCATCTTTCAACCTATTGAGCGCTGTGTCGGCTTGATTAAGCGGCATACGGGTAATCGGAATGCCCGGCAAACCACCTTTTTGGGCAATGCCGACCAATTCCCGCAACTCCTTGACATTGCCCACATAAGATCCCTGGATCGTGAGCGCGCGCATCGGCATGACCGGTAGCGGGACCGCCAATTCCCCGCCGAATAGCCCCACCTGCACCAGCTTGCCGCCCTTGCGCAGCGCATCAAAGGCGCTCCGCGCTGTCTCCGTCCCGTTCACCAGGTCAATAATGGCGCGCACCGGGCCGCCACAGGTATCCATGATGCGCTTGGCCGTGCCGGCATCCCCGCCCTGGACGATATCGGTCGCTCCTTCCCGCTTGGCGGCTTCGAGCTTGGAAGCGCTGACATCCACCACCACGATTCGCCGATGGCCCTTGGCCTTCAGCACGGCAATCGCGTTCAGCCCAAGCCCGCCCGCGCCAATCAGGACAATGGGCTCATCTGCCGGCATCGGCATGACCTTATTGATGGCGCTGAACACCGTAATGCCCGAACAGGCATAGGTCGCGGCCAAGGCGGGATCGAGGTTGCCCACCGGCACCAGATGCCGCGGCTCGGGCGCCAGCACATGCGTCGCATAGCCACCATGCTGATAAACGCCGAGGCTTTTCGGCGTGAGGCACATATTATCCTCATCCGCGCGGCAGGCTTCGCAGGTGCCACACCCCACCCAGGGGAAGACCACCATGTGATCGCCAACCTTAAGGCCGGCGCCATTAGCCTCCGGCCCCCATTTCAGCACGCGCCCGACAATCTCATGCCCCATGGCGAGAGGCAGCTTCACCCCGCGATCCGAGAGCTTCAGATAGCCGCGTGAGCCGAGATCATAGCCGCCTTCCCAAATATGCAGATCGGAATGGCAAACCCCGGCATGGGTGATTTCCAGCAGCACCTGCTTTCCGGTGGGTTCAGGTGTTGGGATCTCGATTTCCTGAAGCGGTTTTCCGGCTTCAATGACAGCCCAGGCGCGCATGGCAGACTTCCTCATTTCTTGGCGTTGCCGCCATGGGAACAAGCCCTGCGCCGCTGGTCAAGCGGTGTTTTCAATCTGGCCGGATGTTGTTCTCCCGCACTACCCGGCCCCAGGTGGCGATCTGGGTAGAAAGGAATTGCGAAAAGGCGGCCTCCCCCTGCGGGTTGAGATCAATGCCAAGGCCAAGAATGCGCTGGCGAATCTCCGGCACATCCAGCGCCTTGCGGATGGCCGCTTCCATGCGGGCCTTGATGGCATCGGGCAGGCGGGCGGGGCCGAGGAAGCCCCAGAAGGCACGCGAATCGATCCCCGGAATGCCAAGTTCCGAAAGGCTAGGCACATCCGGGATATTTGGACTGCGCGTTGCACCGGTTTGCGCGAGCGGCAGCAGCGTGCCGGCATCAATATGCACGCCAACCGCAGGGCGTGTGGCGATCGGCAAATCCACCTCACCCGCCGCGGCCGCAACTGCCAGCGGCCCGCCGCCACGATAGGGCACATGCACCAGCTTGAAATCGCCCGCGCGCTGGATGAGTTCCATCGTCAGATGCGCGAGGCTGCCATTGCCGATGGTGCCATAGGTGACGGTTTCCGGCCGCGCCTTTGCCGCCGTTACCACATCGGCGAAGCTGCGATAGGGGCGTGTGCGATGCGCTGTCAGTATCATGGGCGCGGTGCCGAACAACAAGAGCGAGGTCAAATCGCGTTCGGTATCGAACCCCATATTTGGGATAAGCGCCGGATTGACCGCATGCGTATCAAAGACGATCAACCAGGTATTGCCATCGGGTGCGGCGCGCGCGACCTGCGCGGTGCCGAGCGAGCCTGAAGCACCCGGGCGACTTTCAACAATGATGGGCACGCCAAATTCGGCCTGCAAATGCGGTTGCAGCAGCCGCGCCAAAGCATCGGTGGAACCGCCCGGCGGGAATGGCACCACGATACGAATGGGCCCATTGGGCCAGGCGGCCTGGGCGCGTGCAAGATGCGGCGCGGCCAATAAGCTTGGCATCGCAGCCAGGATGGCGCGTTTGGTGAGCATATGCGTTTTCTCCCGATCTCTGGCTGTTCAGGTTTTTGGCGCCGGCGGAATGGCCTTTGCGGCCATCAGCGCCCGCCGGATTTCGGCTTCTGCCTTGTCCAATTCCACCGCCGCATCGGCGCGCTGGGCGCGGGCGCGTTCGGCGATGGTCAAGCTGTCTTCAATGGTGGCGACCAGCAGCGCATTGGCTTGCTTCACCGCCGCCAGATCAAACACGCCGCGTTCGATTTCAGTCCGCGCTTCGGCATTACCCTGGCGCAGCCTCTCGGCATTCGCGGTCAGCAATTGATTGGTCAGGTCATTGGCCTGCTTCAGCGTCTGCCCCGCATCGCGCATGCGCTGGATGGCGAGTGCCTGGGCAAGCTGCTGGCGCCAAAGCGGCACGGTATTGGCCACCACGGATTGGATCTTCGCCGCCAAGGCCTTGTCATTTTCCTGAATGAGCCGGATGGAAGGCAGCGCCTGCATCGCCACCTGCCGTGTCAGGCGTAAATCATGAATGCGCCGATCAAGTTCATCACGCGCCGCGCGCAAATCGCGCAGCTTCTGCGCATTGAGCATATCGCCGGCGGTGGCCTTGGCTTCTGCATCCGGGATGGCAGTGCTGTCAGTGTTGTTCAGCACAATCTCGCCAGCGGCAATGTGATCACCAAGGCCATGGAACCAATCGAGCGTGGCGCCATAAAGGCGTTCAAGCTTTTCAACATCTTCCAGAAGCCGCGTGCGATGCGCATCAAGCTTGTCGCCAATCGCCTCCACCTGGTCCTTCAGCCCTTCATAACGGCTGACCACCTGCGCGGCCTCAGCGCCCGCCTTGTTGAAGATCCGCGCGAAGAAGCCGGGCTTTTCCGCAAGCCCTGAAACATCAAAGCCGCGCAGGGTGGTGAGCAAGGTGCCGAGCGTCTGCCCCGCCTCCCCCGCTTCGCGGTTTTTCGCCCCTTCCAGCATGGCAGCCGCCGCCGCCGAGGCGCGGGTTTGGGCTTCCTGGCCGAAGCGAAGCACGGCAGCGGGGTCTGTCACGTCAAGCTGCGCGGCGAGGCGTTCAACCTCCGCCCGGCGTTCTTCAGGGGTGGTGACGATGTCGCTCATGAATAGCCTTCCTCGCGCAGCCGATCGGCCAGCACCTTGACTTGGATATCGAGTGCCGCGCTTTCCTCGGCACGGAGATCTTCGCGCAAGCGCCGTGCGGCGGCTTCAAGGTCACGCAGCAGCGCGCCAAGCGCGGGCGGCGGCGTCGCGCCCGCTTCAATCCGTGTGGCGATGCGTTCCAGCCCATCCAAATGCACCGCAAGGAAGCGGCGGGCGCGGGGGATTCGCTCGGGCCGGGCTTCCAGATCATCCAGAACCTGACCAATGACCCGCGCCACTGGCAAAAGCCGCGCTTCATGGCCGCGCAAGGCAATGGCTTGAATGCCCGCCAGCCTGACCCGCGCATCCGCAAGCGGGCCAGAAGGTGGTGGCGGCGGCGGCGCGGGCGGTGCGGCTTCCGGGATTTCAGCATAGAGCAATCTGGTGCCGCCCCAGGCGCCGAGGGCGAAAAGCAGCCCGATGATCGGCCCTGCCCCGGCGCCAAGCCCGGTGGCGAGGCCGGCTGCCACGCCCATCAAGATTGCGGCGCGCTTGGCGTCACCCCGCCGTCCGCGCTTCATGATGCGCGCGGCGATGAAGGGAAGGGCAATGCCGAGCAGGCAGCCGACCAAAGCCTGTTGGCGCATGGCGAAAAGATTGAAGAAAGCCGCCGGCACCAGCGCGAGGCCCATCATGGGCAGCAGCCAAAGGCGCCAGAAACTGTTCACAGCCCGAACACCGAAGCAACCGCGCGCCAAAGTGCCAGCAAGCCCGCCAGCGCCATGGTGCCGCCAAGAAGCATGAAGCCAAGCCAGCGCTTGATGCCAAGCGGCAGGCTCGGGGTTTGGGGCGCCGGCAGGGGCGCGTTGCGGTTTTCACTCACGCGGCGTTACATCGCCTTTGGGAAGCGGCCTATCAAGACCGGCAAAGGGAGAAGTTACACCATGGAACAAATCGCCATCATCGGGACCGGGTTGATTGGCCGCGCCTGGGCCATGGTTTTCGCCCGCGCCGGCCATAGCGTGCGGATTTGGGACCCGGTGGCGGGGGTGTCCGAGACTGCCCTCGGCCTGATTGGGCAAAGCCTTCAGGACTTGGCCGAGGCAGGGCTGATCACGGAAACACCCGCCGTTATCGCCGCGCGCATCAGCGCTGCCGCCAGCATGGAAGATTGTGTCGCGGGGGCGGCGCATGTGCAGGAAAACGGGCCGGAGCGGGTGGAGCCGAAGCGGGAGCTTTTCGCGCGGCTGGATGCGCTATGTGGGCCGGATGTGGTGCTTGCATCTTCAACCTCCGGCATTCCAGCCAGCGCCTTTACCGAGGGGCTTGCCGGGCGTGCGCGTTGCCTAGTCGCGCATCCGGTGAACCCGCCCTATCTGGTGCCTCTGGTGGAATTGGTGGGCGCGCCCTGGACCGCGCCGGAAGTTGTGGCGCGCACACGCGCCCTGATGGCGCGTGTGGGCCAGGTGCCGGTGACGGCAATGAAGGAAACCCGGGGCTTTGTGCTGAACCGGCTGCAAGCAGCGCTGGTGGCGGAAGCCTTCCGCCTGGTGCGTGACGGCGTGATGAGTGTTGAGGATGTGGATGCCTGCGTGAAGGACGGGCTTGGGCTCCGCTGGTGCTTCATGGGGCCGTTTGAGACGATTGATCTGAACGCACCGGGCGGCGTTGCGGATTACGCCGCGCGCTTTGGCGGGCTGATGGGCGGGATTACGGAAGAACAGACGCCGTTTTTGTATGATGACGCAACGGTTGCGCGCGTGACGGCGGAACGCCGCGCGGCGCTGCCATTAGAGAAGATTGGGGAGCGTTCAGCGTGGCGGGATCGGCGGTTGATGGGGGTGTTGGGGCATAAGCGGAAAGTGGGGGAGTAGACACTGGTGAAGCGCAAGCCGTGAGAAAAGGTCATGGAATCTAAGTTAGCTGATCGGGCGGAGTTGTGATGTGATCCACAATCAGAGCACCATCTCGCGCAAAGAAGTTTGGGTAGTTGGTGTGAGCACTGCCATATTCTTGTTTTTCTTGTTGGGAGTTCCGCTACTCTACAGGCTGTATCTGAACTACCAAGACAGGTCCTTCAAGGTTGATGATTATGGCCGGCTCGTGGTTGACCCGGAAAAAGGCATCGTGGATTTTCGGAAGTTGAACTTCCCAGGCTATGTCTGTGTTGGTATACCAGAATTTGATAGCGGCAATGACGTTTTTTATTACAAATTCAACGATACCGAAAAGGCTCCTCGACCTTCGAGGGCTCTCAAAACAAGAAACACCAATGACCTAGCCACTGCATTTGATGATCTAAAGCGCAATAATTTCTTTTTCATTTTGCTCGACCATAATGGTGATTACAGAGAGTTTTCTTTTTCGGTAGCGAAAGACCAGGGCGGCAAGGAGTTGGTCAGTGAATTCAAATACACGACCAGCCATCTGCCCATGCTGCGGCAATGCGCCCCATTGGCTGAGGCTGTAGCCCATTGTGACTCATGGTGGGGTATTACTCAGCGTGAGCGGGAATGTTTTTTTGCGTTCCGTCAGACGAAAAACTGATGTCTCTGCATTTTTGAGAAATCATCTGCCCCATCACTTCGCCTGCAAAAACGCGAGGCTTTCCCCTTCCAACATCACCGCCGTCAGCCCCCCTCCGGACCAGGCGGCGGTATCAATACAAATGCGGTTTTCCCGCACCACCGGCATGAAGCCCGCCGTATGCCCATGCACCACGACAAACCCATGATCGCGCGGGCTATTCAGAAAATCATGCCGGATGCGGAGCAAATCCTCGCGCGATTGGTCTTCCAGCGCGACCCCGGGGCGAATGCCGGCATGGACGAATAGATAGCCGCCCTCCTCATGCCATAACGCCAAATCCCTGAGGAAGCGGCGCTGATGCGCGGCAATCGCCTCGGGCCAGGCATCACGCGGCGCATCGGGCGCCACACCCCAGGAATCGAGCGTCGCCCTGCCCCCGCCCCAGAGCCAATCCGCTGCCGCCGCGCCATCGCCCGTGAGCGCGCCCAGCATGGTTTCCTCATGATTGCCCATCAGATGCAGCGTGGGCAGGCCAGGAATGGGATCACCGCCGGAAAGGTAATCCACCACGCCGCGTGAATCCTGACCCTTATCCACGTAATCACCCAGATGGATCAGCATGGCCGAACCCGTGGGGCGGCGGCGCAAATCCTCGGCAATCTGCGCGTGCAGATCGCGCAGTTGTGGCAGGGAGCCATGGATATCGCCAATGGCGTAAATGCGCCGCCCGCGCGGCAAATGGCCTGGTGCGCCGCGTATTTCCATCACTTCCGATCCGCCCTTGGGTCCAGCGCATCGCGGAGCCCATCGCCCACCAAATTGAAGGCCAGCACGACAACAAAAATCGCCAACCCCGGCATGATGGAAAGCCAGGGCGCCTGCGTCAAAAAACGCTGCGCGCTATTCAACATGGACCCCCAGGAAGGTGCTGGCGGTTGTTGCCCAAGCCCCAGGAAGGAAAGTGATGCCTCGGCGATGATCGCCTCCGCAATGGCAAGGCTTGCCTGTACCAGCAAGGGCGGGATGATATTGGGCAGCACATGAAAAAGGCCGATGCGCCATGGCGGATTGCCAAGCGCGCGCGCTGCCTCCACCCAATCGGTTGATTTCGCATCAAGTGCCATGCCGCGTGTGAGGCGCACGAACACCGGCGATGCCGTGATGGCAATGGCGAGCATGGCATTTTCAAGCGCCGGCCCCAGAAATGCCGCCAGCGCAATCGCCAGGATCAGGAAGGGCACGGACAGCATGGCATCCGCCACGCGCGATATCAGCCCATCCACCCAGCCGCCAATCAAGCCCGCAAGCAATCCAAGCGGCACGCCGATGAACAAAGCACCAAGCACGGAAACCACACCCGCCATCAGCGAAGCGCGTGCACCCCATATCACGCGCGAAAGCACATCGCGGCCGTTTTCATCCGTGCCGAACCAATGTTCGGCGGATGGCGGTTTGCGAATGCGGGTCCAGCTTGTTTGCAGCGGATCATAGGGCGCGATCAGCGGCGCCAGCAGCGCCATCAGCACAAAGGCAATCACCACCACCAGGCCAAACACCGCAAGCTTGTGGCGGAAAAACCGCTTCAACGCGCGGCGCGTGGGGCTTTCACCCATGCTGATGGCCGGCGCGTTCATGCCTGACGCAGCCTTGGATTGATTGCCATGTAAAGCAAATCAGCCACCAGGGAGAGCAGCACGAAAATCAAGGCGGTTGCCAGCACAACACCCTGCACCACCGGGTAATCGCGGTTGAACACCGCATCCACAATCAACTTGCCGAAGCCTGGAATGGTGAAGACCTGTTCGGTCAACACTGCTCCGGCCAACAGTCGCCCGAATTCAATCGCGCCCAAGGTCACCACCGGGATCAGCGCATTGCGCAGCGCATGTTTCCAGACAACGACCCTTTCGCGCAGCCCCTTGGCACGCGCCGTGCGCACATAATCCTGCGACAGCGCCGTCAACATTGCCGCGCGCGTATGGCGCATCAGCACCGAGGCAACGCCTGTGCCCAGCACGAAAGCCGGCATGATGGTGGTCGCGATGGATTGCCAGAAATCCTCGGTCAGCGGCACATAGCCTGAGGGTGGCAGCCAGCCCAATTCCACGCTGAAAAACAAAATCATCATAATGCCGAGCCAGAAATTCGGCGTGGAAATGCCAAACAGCGCAACACCATTCGCCGCCCAATCCGCCGGCTGATCGCGCTTCACGGCGGAGATAATCCCCGCCGGCACGCCGATCAGCACCGCAATGATGAAGGACATGGCGGCAAGCTGCGCCGTGACCGGCAGCTTATCCAGAATAAGCTGGCTGACGGGCATCCTGATGCGCCAGGAAAAGCCGAAATCACCCGTCAGCACATTGCCGATCCAATAGAGGTATTGTTCGTAGATCGGCCGATCAAGCCTGAGCTCAGCACGGATTTGCGCGAGCACTTGCGGGTCGCCCCTCTCCTCTCCCGCCAAGATCAGCGCCGGATCGCCGGGCATCAATTGTTGCAGCCCGAAGATCAGGATGGAGAGGATGAAAAGCGTGGGCAGAACCTGCCCAATTCGCTTGAGAAGCCAGACCCACATGGCGCCTACTGCAACCGCATGCCTTGCAGCCGCACCAGCCCATCCGCGATGGGCCGATAACCTGTCAGCCGCGCGCTATGCGCCATGATATTCTTGCGGTGCCAAAGATAGATGCGGTGCACATCATCGCCATAGGCGATGCGCGCGGCGCGAGCGTATAGCGCCTGACGCTTGGCCAAATCCAATTCCGTGCGCGCTTCATCCAACAGCCGATCCACTTCCGCATTGGAATAGCGGCCATCATTCTGCCCGCCGCCAGTGCGGGTGAAGCTGAAGATGTTGCCATCCGGATCGGTGCGGCCTGACCAGCCGACCAGATAGGTTTCAAACTCGCCCCGCGCGGCGGCCTGCAAGGATGAGGCGAATTCCATGGCGCGCAAGCGAAGATCAAAACCCGCTTCCTTCACCATGGCCTGAATAACCTCACCCACCTGCCGTAAGTCGGGATTGTTGGGCACGGTCATTTCAACCGTGATCGGCAGCGTCGCACCCGCTTCACGCAGCAGCGCTTGCGCGCGCGCAAGATCGCGCGTGGTGGGCGGGAAATCACGCACATGAAAGGGGCTCGCCGGCGGGAAAGGCTGGCGGGTTGGCACATACATGCCCTCATAAACCACTTGATTCACCGCGGCGCGATCAATCGCCAATTCAAAGGCGCGACGGATGCGTGCATCGCGGCCAAAGGGCGTATTGGCGCGGTCCCCATTGCCGGTATTGATGCTGATGCTTTGATAACCAAGCTCATCCACCGCAACGGCGCGCAGATTGCGGCTGCGCTGGATGGGCTTCATGTCATCAGGTTCCATCCGCTCGGCGAATTCCACCGCGCCGGATTGCAGATTAGCGAGCCTGACAGTGTTGTCCGGGATCGGCAGATAGGTGACGCGCGCGATATGGATATTCCGTGCATCCCAATATTCGGGGAAGCGTTCACCCACGATGCGTTCCTGCGCCACACGTTCCACAAAGCGAAATGGTCCGGTGCAGACAGGGCGCGTGCCAAAATTGCGCCCCAACGCTTCGGCTGCTTTGGGGCTGACGGGCATGCCGGCACGATCCGTCAGGGCCGCGAGGAAGGACGCCGATGGCCCCTTCAGGCGAATGCGGATCGTCAGCGGGTCCACCACTTCCACGCTTTCCATATCGGCAATTTCGCTGCGGCGGAAACTGCCTTGCAAGGTCAAATGCCGCATCAGGGAATAGCGCACCGCTTCCGCATCCATCACTTCATTGTCGTGAAAGCGCACGCCTTCGCGCAGAGTGATGATCAGGTTGCGCGGGTCTTCCCAGCGATGGCCGGTTGCCAATTGCGGCACGATTTCCAGCTTTTCATTGATATCAAAAAGCTTGTCGCAAAGTGCTGCATAGACAATGCGCCCGACAAAGGTGCGCGACAAAGTCGGGTCCAGAATATCGGGGTCTTCCTTCAGCGCAATGCGCAAATGCTGCGCGCTTGCCGGCGCTGCGGCGAGGGCCAACACGCCAAAAGCGGCCAAGGCAGCGCGGATCATGGTTTTCATGCGTGTTCTCCCATCCCGTTGGGTTGCGGGGCATTGCCCCGGAAAAAGGATTGCAGCCTTGCCAGTCTTTCCCCACCACCAAGCGCGGCAATGCGCTCAACGGCAGCGGGCAGGCTATCCGCAAAATGGCAGGCAACCGCGTGGCGCGCACCTTCAAGGCGCGGCGTTTCAACACGGCAGCGTTCGGCGGCAAAGGCGCAGCGCGTATGGAAGCGACAGCCGGAAGGTGGCGCGATCGGGCTTGGCACATCGCCTTCAAGGGGCGGCGTTTTCGTCTGTGCGCCCGGCATGGCGGCGACAAGTGCGCGCGTATAGGGGTGGCGCGGCGCGCCCAGCACATCCTCGGCCGGGCCTTCTTCCACAATGCGGCCAAGATACATCACCGCCACGCGATCCGCGACATGACGCACCACGCCAAGATCATGGCTGACCAGCACAAAGGTCAGGCGCAAATCGCGTATCAGATCGCGCAGCAAATTGATCACCTGCGCCTGCACGGAAACATCCAGCGCGCTGACGGGTTCATCGCCAATGATCAGCCGCGGATTACAGGCCAACGCGCGGGCAATGGCGATGCGCTGGCGCTGCCCGCCCGAGAATTCATGCGGCCAGCGCCCGGCATTTTCTGGCCGCAAGCCAACGCGCGTCAGCAATTCAGCAACGCGCGCCGCTTCCTGCCCACGCGGCACCAGGCGATGCAACCGTAGTGGCTCAGCGATGGCCTGCGCGACCGTCATGCGGGGATCGAGGCTGCCGAATGGGTCCTGGAAAATGATCTGCATGTCGCACCGGCGCGCGCGCAAGGCGGATGGCGAAAGGCTGGCAAGGTCCTCACCAGCAAACCGCACCGCACCGCTATCCGGTTCAATCAGCCGCAGCATGACGCGCCCAAGCGTGGATTTGCCGCAGCCGCTTTCGCCGACAATGGCCAGCACTTCACCTTCTGCAACGGCAAGCGAAACGCCATCCACCGCATGCACAGCACCTGCGCGCCGGCCCAAGGCATCACGCACCGGGAAATGCTTCACGACATCACGGAGTTCCAGCAATACGGTCATGCCGCCGCCCCCAGCATGGCATCGAGTGGCGCGCGCAGGCAGGCGCTGAAATGGCCGGGCGCAACCTCAGTCAAGGGCGGTGCGCCTTCAGCGCAGCGGCCGATGGCAAAGGGGCAACGCGGCGCAAAGCGGCAACCAGGCGGCGGCGCGCGTAAATCCGGCACGGTGCCTTCAATGCTGGCAAGCCTTTCGCCGCGCACCCCTGCCGCCGGTGCGGCGCCCAGTAAGCCGACGGTATATGGATGTTCCGGTCGCGCAAAAAGCGTTGAAGCTGGCGCCTGTTCTGCCACGCGCCCGGCATACATCACCACAACATCATCGGCGTGATCGGCAACCACACCCAGATCATGTGTGATCAGGATTACTGCGGTACCGGTCTCGCGCTTCAGATCATCCAGCAGCGCCAGGATTTGTGCCTGCACCGTCACATCCAAGGCCGTGGTCGGTTCATCGGCAATCAGCAGCTTGGGTCGGCAGGCGAGCGCGATTGCGATCATCACGCGCTGGCGCATCCCGCCCGAGAGCTGATGCGGGTATTGCCGCGCGCGCCGCGCTGCATCGGGGATGCGGACCTTCTCCAGCATCGCAACCGCTGCCTTAAAGGCTGCGTCACGGTCCAGCTTCTGGTGTAACCGCAACGCTTCCGCCACCTGTTCGCCAGCGGTGAAGGCCGGATTCAGGCTGGTCATGGGTTCCTGAAAAATCATCGCCATTTCGGCGCCGCGCAAGGCCCGACGTTCTTCTGCCGGCAGGCCGATCAATTCCCGCCCCATCAGCCGCGCGCTGCCCGTGACCGCCGCGTTTTCCGGCAGCAACCCCATGATGGCGAGCGACGCCACCGATTTTCCGCAGCCGCTTTCGCCGACAATCGCGAGCGTCTTGCCAGCTTCGGCGCGAAAGGAAATGCCATCCAGAATGGAAATCATGCGCCCATCCTGGCGAAAGCCAAGGCTGAGCCCGGACACGTCCAGGACCGGTCCGGTCACTGGGAAAATCCCCTGGCTGAGATGGGTGGCTTCATCACGCTTCTAAAAACCCCCAAAGCGCTTCTTTCGCAAGCCCTGGACTGCCTCCATGCACCCTATCGGCAACGCGCCATGCCCAAAAGCAAAGCGCCCCTGCCACGAACCGCGGCAGAGGCGCCTTGTTTGGAAGTGTGGGGCGCCTTACAGGCGCACGCGCAGCAGATTGGCGATTTCCCCCACAATGCCGCGCCGGAACGCAAGCACGCAGGCAATGAAGATGACACCCTGGATCACGGTGACCCAGGCGCCCATCTCTGCCAGGTAGTTCTGCATGGCGACAATCACCGCAGCGCCAATCATGGGCCCAAACACGGTGCCGAGCCCGCCCACCAGCGTCATCAACAGCACCTCACCGGACATGGACCAATGCACGTCAGTCAGCGTGGCAATACCGAAGACCAGCGACTTGGTGCCACCCGCCACACCGGCAAGGGTGGCGGAAAGGATAAAGGCCACCAGCTTATAGTCATCCGTCCGATAGCCAAGCGATGTGGTGCGCGCTTCATTCTCACGAATGGCCTTCAGCACCTGTCCGAAGGGCGAATGCACAATGCGATGGATCAGCAGGAAGCAGGCGACAAAGATGACTGCGACAAACCAATACATCGTCATGTCGGAGGAGAGCGAAATAACGCCAAACAGATGGCCGCGCGGCACTGCCTGAATACCGTCTTCACCGCCGGTGAAAGGCGCTTGCAGACAGAAGAAGTAGATCATCTGCGCCAGCGCGAGCGTAATCATGGCGAAGTAGATGCCCTGGCGGCGAATGGCGATCCAGCCGAAAATCGCCCCCTGCACCCCTGCCAGCAAGGCGCCGACAAGGATTGAAAGCTCCGGCGAAAGGCCCCAGACCTTGGCGCTATGCGCGGCAATATAGCTCCCCATGCCGAAATAGGCGGCATGGCCGAAGGAAGTCAGCCCCACATAACCGATCAGCAGGTTGAAAGCGCAAGCGAAGATCGCGAAGCAAAGCAGCTTCATCAGGAAGACGGGGTAGAGGAAGAAGGGGGCGATCACCAGCGCCGCAAACATGACCAAAAGGGCCACGAATTGCGCCTTGGTGAAGCCAAAGATTTCTTCCTGCGGTCCCGCAGGTGCTGAGCTGCTGCTCGTCATGGAATGACCGGCCATGGATCATGCCCTCCCAAAAAGGCCGGCAGGACGCGCCAGCAAGACAATGACCATGATGATGAAGATCACGGTGGCCGAGGCTTCCGGATAGAAAACCTTGGTCAGACCTTCAATGATGCCAAGCCCGAAACCGGTCAGCACGGAACCAAGGATGGAGCCCATGCCGCCAATCACCACCACCGCGAACACCACGATGATCAGATTGGTGCCCATTTGCGGATTGACCGAATAAATGGGCGCGGCCAGCACGCCGGCAAGCGCGGCCAGCGCCACACCCGCCCCGTAGGTGAGCGTGATCATGCGCGGCACATTCACGCCAAAGGCCTGCACCAGCGGTGCGTTTTCCGTCGCCGCCCGCAGATAGGCGCCAAGCCGCGTCTTTTCGATCACGAGCCAGGTAGTGATGCAGGCAAAGAGCGCAAATACAACGACCCAGCCGCGATAGACCGGCATGAACATGAAGCCCAAATCCCAGGCGCCGGAAAGCTGCGACGGGATCCGATACGGCATGCCGGAGGAGCCGTATTGATTTCGGAATATGCCTTCCAGGATCAGCGATATCCCGAAGGTCAGCAGCATGCCGTACAAGTGATCCATCTTGTATAATCGACAGATCATTGTTCGTTCCAATATCACCCCCGTAAGTCCCACCAGCAGCGGCGAGAGGATCAGCGCCCACCAATAGCCGATGCCCAGGTAATGCAGCAGCATCCAGGCCACGAAGGCGCCCATCATGAACTGGGCGCCATGGGTGAAGTTGATGATGTTGAGCAGCCCGAAAATCACCGCGAGGCCGAGCGACAGCATCGCGTAAAAGGCGCCATTGATCAGTCCGAGCAAAAGCTGCCCAAAAAGCAGCGGCGTCGGTATGCCGAAAATCTCATCCATGCGGTAATGTTTCCCTCAAGGAATCGCCGCGTACTGGCCAGGGCCAGACGCGGGATCCGAAGTGGCGCTCAGAAGCAAGAATTACGAACGGACCAGCGCGCAGCCGCCTTCACCGATCGGGCGGAAGGCTTCCTCGGCCGACGTGGTTTGCAGAAGCTTGTAGTAATCCCAGGGCTTCCTGCTTTCGGCTGGCGTCTTTACCTCAAACAGGTAGGACGGGATCAGGCGCCGGCCATCCGGGCGGATGACAGCCCTGCCATAAAGATCATCCTCGGAAGGCTGCGCCTTCATCCGGTTAACCAAATCAAGGCCGGAAGCCTTGGCCGCGGGCACACCCATCGCCGCCACGGTCTTCAGGAAGTGCAGCGTGCCCGAATAGACGCCGGCATGAATCATGTTCGGGTAGTTGTTCGGAATGCGGCGCAGCATCCGTTCCGTCCAGGCACGGGTCTTGTCATTCAGATCCCAATAGAAGCTTTCGGTGCAAACCAGCCCCTGCGCCGGTTGCAGCCCAAGGCCATGCACGTCATTCACAAACAGCAGTAACGAGGCAAGCTTGATCCCGCGCCGCGTGAGGCCGAATTCCGCCGCCTGCTTCACACAATTCTGCGTATCGGCACCCGCATTGGCAAGCCCGATCACCTTCGCGCGGGAAGCCTGCGCCTGTACGAGGAAGGAGGAGAAATCCGTCGTGCCCGGGAAGGGTGTCCGCACCTGGCCAATGATACGCCCGCCGGCCGCGCGC
>JADCEX010000068.1 GCA_020249825.1 Roseomonas sp. | reverse complement strand
CCGCCCATCCGGGCGCAGCCTTTCGCGCACCGCAAGCCGCAAGCGGCGCGGCACCAGCGCGGGGGCGGCGGGCAGGCGCATATTGTAGCGCTCAGGCTTCAGCCCTTCGCGCATTTCAATCACATCGCGATGCCCTTCGGTGGTGAGCATCGCAATCTTCGCCCCCTTGCGTTCCAACAACGCATTGGTGGCAACCGTGGTGCCATGCACGATGCGTTCTGTCTGCCGCAGCAGATCAGCCAGCGTGACGCCAAGGGTTTCCGCGAGAACGGCCAAGCCCGCGACCACACCTTCGGATTGATCCGCTGGCGTGCTGGCAGCTTTGGCGAGGGTTGTGGTGCCATCCGCCGCCACGCAGACCACATCGGTGAAAGTGCCGCCGACATCAACGCCAATACGATAGGTCATACCAAACCCTCCGCCGCATCCGCCGCGCGTGCGGCAGGGTCGCGCTTTTCAGGCGGCCCCCAGCCGCCGCCGCCGCCCGACAGCACATGCAATTGATCCCCAGGTGCAAGCGGAATGCCGACTTCCTTGGTGCGCAAATCGCGCGATGTGCCATCGGCGCGTTCCAGCCGATAGTGATGTGGCAGGCCATCCCGGCCACCTAGCATCCCCGCCGCACCATAGCGCACACCATCGCCGGCGGTATTCGCGACCGCAGGGCCATCGGTTTCGAGCTTCAGCAGCAAATCGCCACCAAGCCCGCCGCGATAAGTGCCATCACCCGCGCTGCCTGGGCGGAATTCATGACGCGCGAAATAAAGCGGGAAACGCGCTTCCGCCATTTCCACACTGCCGAATTTCAAACCGCCAGCGGAATGCCATTCCCCGGCCGTGGACCAGCCATCGCCGCCCGAGGAACCGCCGCCGCCTGGCCGCGCATGGAACATGTGCCAGACGAAAAAGCGCCCCGGCCGGCGCGGATCGCGCCCCTTGATCGCCACGCGAAAACGCCGCCCCCAACCACCCATGGCGCGATCCGGGCAGGCGTTTGCCAGCGCTTTCACCACCGCCTCCACAATCTCATTCGAACAATGCGATGTGCACATGGTGACCGGCGCGCCTTCACTCGCCCAAACAACCGTGCCTTCACGCGCCTTGATGGTGAGGGGCCGAAAGCAGCCATCATTCTTCGCGACCTCCGGATCCAGCAGGAAGGCAAGCGCCATGCGCACCGCACTCGCCATATTGGGATAGGATGAATTGACAAAGCCCGGCGTTTGCGGCGCGCTTTCCGTGAGGTCCACGGTCAAATGATCACCCTGCTTTGTCACGCGCGCGCGAATGGCGATATCCTTGCCGCCAAAGCCATCATCATCCAGAAACGCCTCACCCAACCAGGTTCCATCAGCCCAGGTGGAAATGATGCGCCGTGTATGCGCTTCCGCGAGCGCCAGAATCGCATCCACCGCCGCCACGGTGGTATCCGCGCCATAACGCGCAAGCACCGACAGCAGGCGCTTTTCGCCGAGATGCGCGGCACCGATCATCGCCATCAGATCGCCACGCACATCACGCGCCAGGCGCGTATTGGTGATGATCATGCGCACAAGGTCTTCGCGCGGCAGGCGCCCCTGGCCGAGCAGGATGGGCGGTACACGCAACCCTTCCTGCCAAATCTCCGTCGCACCCGGATTATAGCCGCCATGGGTGGCGCCACCGATATCCGTGTGATGCGCGCGCACGACGGACCAGAATACCAAGCGCCCTTCAGCAAAGACCGGCACAATGGCCGTCAGGTCCGGCAAATGCGACCCGCCATGATAGGGGTCGTTCAACAGATAGATATCGCCTTCCTGTACGCTATCGCCAAAGGCATCGCGCACCGCCTGCACGGCGAAGGGCATGGCGCCGACATGCACCGGGATGTGATCCGCTTGCGCCACCAGCCGGGCTTCGGCATCACAAAGTGCGATGGAAAAATCGCGGGACGAGTTCAGGATTTGCGAATAGGCGGTGCGCAGCATCGCCTCCCCCATTTCCTCCACAATGGCGCGGAAACGGTTATCGAGGACCGAGAGCGTGACGGGATCAAGGGCGGTTTTCATGGGGTGAAGGCTTCCCCCGAAGCCACGCCGCGTCAAGGCTTCGCAGCGGGGCAAAACAGGGCCATGATCCCCCCAACCAATACAGGAGGAAACCATGGCCGTGCATGTTGCATCACCCGACCTGAAAATCATCGCCGAGGGGTTGCGCTTCCCCGAAGGCCCTGTTGCCATGCCCGATGGGTCTGTGGCGCTGGTGGAAATCGAGGCGCGACGCATCACGAAAGTTTCGCCTAATGGTGCCAAGACCACGGTTGCGACGGTGGAAGGCGCGCCGAATGGCCTGGCACTTGGGCCGAATGGCAGTTTTTACGTCTGCAATAATGGCGGCTTCACCTGGCATGAAGAACCCGGGATTTTGCGCCCGAGCGGCCAATCGCCGGATTATTCGGGCGGACGCATTGAAAAGATTGATGCTGCGACTGGCAAGGTTGAAGCGCTGATCCGGGTTTGCGATGGGCGGCCTTTGCGTGGCCCGAATGATTTGATGTTCGATGGCAAGGGTGGCTTCTGGTTTTCCGATCTGGGCAAGGTGCGCGCGCGGGACCGCGACCATGGCGGTGCTTATTGGGCATCGGAAGATGGCTCACGCGTGGTGGAAGCGGCCTTCCCCGTGTTCGGCGGCGCCAATGGCATTGGCGTGAGCCCCGATGGCAAGACACTTTATGTCGCGGAAACCGAAACCGGCCGGCTTTGGGCCTGGGATATTGAAGCGCCTGGCAAGCTG
>JADCEX010000067.1 GCA_020249825.1 Roseomonas sp. | reverse complement strand
GCACGCGGTCGCGCGCCACAACAAAGCCCGTGCCGGTGGAAGCCCTTCCGCGCGCCTGCGGCGGCGCGCCGGGGGTAGGGGTGGGGGCCGCGGCGCCGGGCGGGCGGGGCAGGGGCGATTGCATGGCAACGACCTTTTCCGTGCAAATATCCATGCCGCGGTTGATGATTTCCCGCCCATCGCTCAGCACCAGGCGGAAATCAAAGCGGCAGCCGGCATTCTCGCTAGGGCGTATATTGATCCCGGCACCAGGCGCCAGCGGGCCGCGGGTCAACATATTGGCTCCCCAATCCGGCCGCCCCGTTCGCACGGCAAAAAGCGAATGGGCCGATTGCTCGGTCTGATTGAGCACGCGGAAGGGTTCCGTCTGCGAAAGGGCAGGGAGGGGGGCCAGGAGCAGGGCGAAAAGGGTGAGGAAAAGGGCAGGCATGGCACTTTGTATCTCGGCATGGATAACGCCTTCGTCAATCGCATTGGGCTTGACCTTCCCATAATTGGAAGCGCCAGATGAGGGCTGCCATGCCGGATGCCACCGCGCCCCTGCCGCGCCTTTCCCTGCCCATTGAAGGCATGACCTGCGCTGCCTGCGCCGGGCGGGTGGAACGCGCCATCCGGAAGCTGCCCGGTGTGACGGATGTCCAGGTCAACCCCGCCACGGATCGTGCAGAAGTGCAGGGCAGCGCCAGCGCCGCCGCCTTGAAACAGGCGGTTGAAGGCGCCGGCTATGGCGTGACCGAAGCGCAATTTGACCTTGCCATTGGTGGCATGAGTTGCGCTGCCTGCGCCGGCCGGGTGGAGGCCGCTTTGCGCGCCGTGCCTGGGGTGCTGGAAGCAAGCGTCAATCCAGCTTCGGAACAGGCGCATGTCAGGGCCATCGCCGGGGTATCGGAAGCCGCTTTGCGCGTGGCGGTGGAAGCTGCTGGCTATGAATTGCGCGGCAGCAAGACAGAAGCTGGGGAAGAAGCTGCAGCTCGCGCCCTGGTCAGGGAACGGCGCGATGTGGTGCTGGCGGGCATTTTCTCTGCTCCCTTCCTGATAGGCATGATCGGCATGGGCTTCGGCCAGGATTGGATGCCAAGCGGCTGGGCGCAATTTGGTCTGGCGAGTTTTGTCGAATTCTGGCTCGGCGCGCGTTTCTGGCGCGGGGGCTTTGCGGCGGTGCGTGCCGGCACGGGCAATATGGATGTGCTGGTGGCGCTTGGTACCGGTGCGGGCTGGGCGCTTTCCACCTGGCTTTTGCTGACCACGCCCACGCATCACGGCACGCCGCATCTTTATTTCGAAGCCGCGGCGATGGTGATTTTCTTTGTCCTGCTCGGCAAATATCTGGAAGCCCGCGCCAAGCGCGCCACCGGGGCGGCGATCCGCGCCTTGATTGACCTCAGCCCCCGTCAGGCGCGCCGGCTGGAAGCCGGTGAGGAACGCGAAGTGCCCGCCGCGCTGCTGGCCGTGGGCGATCTGGTGGTGGTGCGCCCCGGAGAACGCATTCCAGTGGATGGGCTGGTGCGTGAAGGCCGCGCCGGCGTGGATGAAAGCGCGCTGACCGGCGAAAGCCGGGCGGTAGAAAAGGACATCGGCGCGACGGTTTCCACCGGCACCATGGCTTTGGATGGGCGCCTGCTGATTGAAGCGCGAGCTGTCGGGGGCGATACGACGCTGGCGCGCGTGGCGCAGTTGGTGGCGGCGGCGCAGGCGTCTCGGGCGCCGGTGCAGAAGCTGGTGGACCGGGTGAGTGCGGTTTTCGTTCCGGTGGTGCTGGGGCTGGCGCTGGCGACGCTACTCGGTTGGTTGCTGGCGGGCGCGGCGTTTGAAGCCGCGCTGATCCATGCCGTTTCGGTCCTGGTGATTGCCTGCCCTTGCGCGCTTGGCTTGGCGACGCCGGCGGCGATCATGGCCGGCACGGGGGCGGCGGCGCGGGCCGGGATTCTGCTGCGCGATGCGGAAGCGATTGAGCGCGCCGGGCACATCACCCTGGTTGCCTTTGATAAGACCGGCACACTGACGGAAGGGCGGCCCAGGCTGGCGGCATTGGATACAGCACCAGGGATGACGCGGGATCAGGCGCTTGCGATTGCCGCCGCCTTGCAAGCGGGCAGCGAACACCCTTTGGCGCGCGCGGTTTTGGCCGAAGCGGGTGCCGCCCTGCCCGCCGAGGATTTTCGCGCCCTGCCTGGACGTGGTGTTGAAGGCGTTGTGGGTGGGCGGCGTTATGCGCTCGGTTCTTCCAGACTATTGCAGGAAGCCAGCGCGGCGCCGGGCGCCTTGGCCGATGCGGCGGCAGCCGGTGAGGCCGCGGGGCAAAGCCTGTCCTGGCTGATTGAAGGCCATGAAGCGCGCGCGATTTTCTTGTTTGAGGATGCGCCGCGCGCGGGTGCGGCAGCGGCCGTGGCTGGGCTTGCCGCGCTTGGCGTGAAGCCCGCCATGATCAGCGGTGATCAACGCGCCGCTGCCCTTGCTGTCGCGACGCCGCTTGGCATTACCGATGTCGCCGCTGAGGTTTTGCCCGATGGCAAGGCCGCGCGCATCGCGGCCTGGCAGGAAGCGGGGGAGGCAGTCGCGATGGTGGGCGATGGCGTCAATGACGCGCCGGCACTCGCCAAGGCTGATCTTGGCATTGCCATGGGCACAGGCACGGATATCGCCATTCAATCCGCTGGCATCACCTTGTTGCGCGGTGATCCCGCTTTGGTGCCGGCGGCTTTGGAGATTACGCGCCTGACTTTGCGCAAGATCAGGGAAAACCTGTTCTGGGCTTTTGGCTATAATCTGCTCGGCTTGCCGCTCGCGGCCTTTGGCTTGCTTTCGCCGCCCATCGCGGGCGCGGCCATGGCGGCTTCGAGTGTGAGTGTGCTGACCAATGCGTTATTGCTCTCGCGCTGGAGGCCCCGGCCATGAATATCGGTGACGCTGCCCGCGCTTCGGGTATTTCGGCCAAGATGATCCGCCATTATGAGGTGATTGGGTTGATCTCTGCGGGGCGCGGCGCCAATCAATATCGCGTCTACGCCCAGGCCGATGTCGCGGAGCTGCGCTTCATTCGCCATGCGCGTGATCTTGGCTTTCCGCTACAGGATGTGAAGCGCCTGCTCGATCTTTGGCGCAACCGCGCGCGGGCGAGTGCGGAGGTGAAGCGGCTTGCGCTGGATCATGTCGCCGCACTTGAAGCCAAGGCTAAATCGCTCAGCGCCATGGCAGAAAGCCTGCGCCATCTGGCCGAGCATTGCCACGGCGACGCGCGGCCGGATTGCCCGATTTTGGAAGAGCTAGCTGGAAAGGATGATCGCCATGGCTGAACCCATCACGCTGCAAGTTGAGGGCATGAGCTGCGGCCATTGCGTGCGCGCCGTGACCAATGCCATTCAGGCGCTGGATCAGGCAGCGAAGGTGGAGGTAGATTTGGCCGCGAAGCGCGTGGTTGCTGCAACTTCTCTGCCGCGCGCTGATGTGGTGCGCGCGGTGGAAGAAGAAGGTTTTGCTGTTAAGGGCTGAGGTTTCAGTCGGGCCGCGCACCAGAAGCCCGCACCACCGGCGCCCAGCGCGCCGTCTCACGCCGCAGGAATTCCGCCAGCGCTTCCGGTGTTGAACCTTCCAGCACCAGGCGCCGCGCTGCCATGGCGGCGACCAGTTCCGGGTCCTTCAGCACGCTCTGCATCGTGGCATTGAGCTTGGCCAGGATTGGCGCTGGCAGGTTGGGCGGGGCCATCATGGCAGCCCAATCCACACCATCAAAACCAGGCAGGCCAGATTCCGCGATGGTGGGAATCTCGGGCAGCAAAGGCACGCGCTTGCCATTAGGCACGCCCAGAATACGCAGCTTCCCTGCTTCCGCCTGCGGAATACCATTCAGCGCCGTGGTGAAGGCATAATCCACGCGCCCCGCGATCAATTCCGGCAGCAGCGCGCCGCCGCCGCGATAGGGCACATGCGTCGTGCGAATACCCGCCATCAGATTAAGCTGTTCGGCGGCCAAATGCCCGGCAGAACCAATGCCGGAGGAGCCAAAATTCAACGCCTCGGGCCGCGCTTTGGCGGCGGCGATGATATCGGCAACGCTGCGAAAGGGCCGATCCACCGGTACGGCCAGCACATTGGGCACTTCGCCGATCAGCGAAACGGGTGTGAGATCCTTCAGTGGATCAAAGGAAAGATTGCCATAAAGTGTGGGGTTGATCGCAAGTGGCCCGATCGTTCCCAGCAGCAGCGTATAGCCATCTGGCGCGCTGCGTGCCGTTACTTCGGTCGCGATATTGCCGCCGGCACCAGGGCGATTTTCGATCACGACAGGCTGGCCGAGCAATGCCTGCATGCGTGGCGCAATGGCGCGGGCAAAAACATCCGTGGAACCGCCCGCGGCGAAGCCCACCAGCAGGCGGATCGGGCGAGAGGGGTATTCCTGCGCCAAGGCCGGCACGGCCAAAGGCAGCAGCGCCAAACCGGCAAGCAATTCGCGTTTTTTCATCATGGTCCCGGCCCTTTTTCGTGATCAATTCAGGCGGATGCTGATGCTCCGCCCATGGGCTTGCAGCCCTTCAGCTTCCGCCAAAGCCACCGCTGCCGGCCCGATTTGCGCGAGTGCGGCGCCATCGGCTTCCACCCAGCTTGTGCGCTTTAGAAAATCAAAGCTGGATAAGCCAGAAGCGAAGCGCGCGGTGCGGCCTGTGGGCAGCACATGATTCGGGCCTGCGATGTAATCGCCAACGGCTTCCGGGCAGAAGCGGCCCAGAAAGGCTGCGCCGGCATGGCGGATATGTGCCAGCAAGCCGCGTGGATCATCCACCATCAATTGCAGATGCTCGGGCGCCAGACGATTGGTCAGCGCCGCCGCTTCCGCAAGATTGTGCACCAGAATAACCGCGCCATGGCGCGCCCAGCTTTCCCCGGCAATCGCGGCGCGCGGCAGGGTTTTCAGCGCGTGTTCCACCGCCTGCGCCACCGCATCGGCCAGCGCCGCATCGGGCGTGATCAGGATGGATTGCGCGCTTTCATCATGTTCGGCTTGGGCCAGCAAATCCATCGCCACATGGGCAGGATCATTGGCGGCATCAGCAATCACCACCACTTCCGAAGGCCCGGCGATGGAATCAATGCCAACCCGGCCAAAGACCTGGCGCTTGGCTTCCGCGACATAGGCATTGCCGGGGCCAACAATCCGATCCACCGGCGCGATGCTGCCCGAGCCCCAGGCCAGCGCGGCCACGGCTTGCGCGCCGCCGATGCGGTAAATCTCAGTCACACCAGCGCGCTTCGCCGCCGCCAGCACCAAGGGATTGAGCGCGCCAGCGGGTGTTGGCACCGCCATGGCAATGCGCGGCACACCGGCAGCGCGCGCCGGTAGCGCATTCATCAGGACGGAAGAAGGATAGGCCGCTTTGCCGCCCGGCACATAAATCCCCACCGCATCCACCGGCCCCCAGCGGAGCCCAAGCGTCAGCCCCGCCGCGTCGCGCATCACCAAATCCTGCGGCAATTGCGCGCGGTGGAAGGCTTCAATGCGTTCTGCCGCAAGGTTCAGCGCGGCGCGGAGTTCTGGCGCAATGGTCGCATCCGCCGCTTCAATTTCGGCGGGCGTGACGCGCAGCGCGGCAGCATTGGCGGGCCGCCAGCGGTCAAAGCGGGAAGTGTAATCAACCAAGGCCGCATCACCGCGCGCGCGGATATCGGCGATGATGCCGGCCACCACGCCATCCACCTTTTGCGTGGTTTCGCGGGCGTCATCCAATAGCGCGGTGAAGGCGGCTTCAAAGCCTGCGTCGCGCGTATCAAGGCGCCTCATGCGGTGGCTTCCAAAGCAGCGCGGAAGCGCGCAATCCAAGCGCCAATCGCCTCGGGCCGGGTTTTCAGCGCGGTGCGATTGACAATGAGTTTGGAGGTGACATGAGCAATCACCTCGGTCTCCTTAAGACCATTGGCCTTCAGGGTGGAGCCGGTTTGCACAAGGTCCACAATCAGCTTGGCGAGCCCCATGGAAGGCGCCAATTCCATCGCGCCGTTCAGATGCACGATTTCCGCCTGCACCCCGCGCGCGGCGAAATGGCGCTGCGCGATATTCGGGTATTTCGTGGCGACCGTCACGCGCGACCAGCGGCGCGGATCATCCGGCGCGGCATTCACCGGCTCGGCGGTGGAAATCCGGCAGCGGCCAATGCCAAGATCAAGCGGCGCGTAGATTTCCGGGTAGTCAAATTCCATCAGCACATCGGCGCCGCAGACGCCAATCGCCGCCGCGCCATGCGCGACGAAAGTCGCGACATCAAAGGGGCGCACGCGAATGACATCAACCGTCGGATCATTGGTCGGGAAGCGTAGCCGCCGGCTATCCTCATCTGCGTAATCCTCGGCCGGGATCAGCCCGGCGCGGGCAAGAACAGGATGGAGTTCTTTCAGGATGCGCCCCTTGGGAAGCGCAATCACAAGCGGCGTGTCGGTTTCAGCCGGCGCGCCATTCAGCGCATTTGGGATCGGGATATCCATGACTACCTGCCCGCCAGTCTTTCAATATCGGCGCCCACCGCCGCCAGTTTCGCTTCCACCCGTTCATAACCGCGATCCAGGTGATAGACGCGGTTCACAATCGTCTCACCTTCCGCGGCCAAACCCGCGAGAATAAGGGAGACCGAGGCACGCAGATCAGTCGCCATCACCGGCGCGCCGGAAAGCTTCTTCACCCCGCGCACAATGGCGGAAGCGCCGTGGAAATTGATGCGCGCCCCCATGCGCGAAAGCTCCGGCACATGCATGAAGCGGTTTTCGAAAATCGTCTCCGTGATCATGGAAGCGCCATCCGCCACGCACATCAGCGCCATGAATTGCGCCTGCATATCGGTGGCGAACCCCGGGAAGGGTTCGGTCATCACATCAGCGCCGCGAAGCCCATTGCTCCGCGTCACGCGCAGCCCGCCTTCTTCTTCAGCGACATCCACGCCGGCTTCGCGCAGCGTGCGCGTCACCGCGCCCAAATGATCCAAGCGTGCGCCTTGCAGCAGCAGCGACCCGCCAGTGATGGCGGCGGCACAGGCAAAGGTGCCGGCTTCGATCCGGTCCGCAATGATGGGGTGCGTCGCGGCACCAAGGCTTGCCACACCTTCCACCACCAGCCGATCCGTGCCGATGCCTTCAATCCGTGCGCCCATGCGCATCAGGCAGGCGGCAAGGTCGGTGATTTCTGGCTCACGCGCCGCATTCATGATTTCGCTCTGCCCGCGCGCCAAGGCTGCCGCCATCAGAATGTTTTCCGTGGCACCGACCGAGACCTGCGGGAAGATGATGCGCGCACCCTTCAGCCCCTGTGTTGCACGGGCTTCGATATAGCCGGCGGTGATTTCGATCTCGGCGCCCATTTGCTCAAGCGCCTTCAGGTGCAGATCAACCGGGCGTGTGCCAATGGCGCAACCGCCGGGCAGGCTCACGCGTGCGCGGCCATGGCGGGCCAGCAAGGGGCCGAGCACCAGGACCGAGGCGCGCATCTTGCGCACCAGATCATAAGGCGCTTCCAGATCGGTCGCCGCGCCGCTGATGGTGATGCTGCGCGCGTTTGTGTCACGTGAAACAGTAAGCCCGTGATGCCCCAGCAACCCCGCCATGGTGGCGATATCGGCCAGGTCCGGCGCATTGGTAAGCGTGAGTGGCCCATCAGAAAGCAAGCCCGCCGCCATCAGCGGCAAGGCAGCGTTCTTGGCGCCCGAGATCGGGATACTGCCCGAAAGCACCCGCCCGCCACGGATCAGAATACGGTCCATCAGAGTTTCGGCAGCGCAACGCCGCGCTGGCCCATATATTTGCCGCGGCGGTCGGCATAGCTGACCTCGGGCGGGGCATCACCCTTCAGGAACAGGAATTGGCAAATGCCTTCATTGGCATAGACCTTGGCGGGGAGCGGGGTGGTATTGCTGATTTCAATCGTGACCTGGCCTTCCCATTCCGGTTCCAGCGGCGTGACATTCACAATCAGCCCGCAGCGCGCATAGGTGGATTTGCCAAGGCAGATCACCAGGATATCCCGCGGGATGCGGAAATACTCGACCGTATGGGTCAGCACAAAGGAATTGGGCGGGATGATGCAAACCGGCCCCTTGCGGGTGACAAAGCCATCTTCGGAAAAAGCCTTGGGATCCACAATGGCATTGTCCACATTGGTGAATATCTTGAATTCATCCGCCGCGCGGGCGTCATAGCCATAGGATGACAGGCCGTAGGAGATCACGCCTTCCCGGCGCTGCGCTTCCACGAAGGGTTCAATCATGCCGTGTTCTGCCGCCATGGTGCGGATCCAGCTATCGGGCATGATGGGCATGATGGTTTGGCCTGGCTCAACAAAAACGGCGCGCTGCGGCGCCTGGGGCGCTTGGATTAGCCCAGGCGGGGGGGAGGGGGCAACCGGCGGGGGTGGCTCTAAGCCGCCGCCATCCTCGGCGGCCGTGTGATCCAATTCGCCAGCGCAGCAATCACGCCGACCACCAGCATCACCGGCCAAAAGGCGTCATAGCTGCCCGTGGCGTCCACCACCCAGGCGCCGGCCCCTGCCCCCAAAAACCCGCCCAATTGGTGGGAAAAGAAGCAAATGCCGTAAAGCGCGCCCAGATCCGCCACGCCAAAGCGTCGCGCAATGGCCGCCGAGGTCAGGGGAATCGTCCCAAGCCAAATGAAGCCCATGACAGCGGCGAAGACCAAGGTTCCCCATTCGGTGGGCGTCACATTGGCGAAGATCGCGATTGCCAGGGTGCGGATCATGTAAATCCCCCCCAAGGCCACTTCCGGGCGAATGCTATTGCCGATCCGTCCGCAGAGCCATGATCCCGGAATATTGAACAGCCCCACCAGCATCAGCGCCGTCACGCCCAGCCCCGCCGGCAGGCCGCAGAGTGACAGATGCGCCGGCAGATGCGTCGTCAAAAACGCCAATTGAAAGCCGCAGGCGAAGAAGCCGAGCGTCAGCAGGGCGAAATCACGCTCGGCCAAGGCGCGCTTTGCCAGCGCCGGCAGGCCTGCAAGCCCGGTCGGGCGCCCTGTCGCGGGGCCAGGTGGCGCCCATTCCAACTTTGGGGCAACAAACAGCATCAGCGCCATGGTCGCCGCCAGCATCAGAAAAGCGCCGGAGGTGCCGTGATCCGTAATCCCCCATTGCACGAAGGGGATCATGGCCGCCTGGCCAATGGACCCGCCGGCAGAGGCGAGGCCCAAAGCATCGCCGCGGCGATTTTCCGGCACGGCACGCGCGACCGCGCCAAGCACGGTGCCAGACCCCGCCGCCGCTACGCCAAGCGCGGTGCAAACGCCAATCCCAATGATCAGGCTTGTTGTGCTGGGCCAAACCGCCGGTAGTATCAAGCCGATGGCGTAAATCACCGCGCCCCCCAAAGCCACGCGCCCGGCACCGATCTTATCCGCCAAAGCCCCGGCCAGCGGCTGGCCTACGCCCCAAAGCAGGTTATGGAGCGCGACCGCAGCGCCATAGGCAAAGGCCGGGATGGCGTGCTCCGCCCCAAGCGGAAGCAGGAACAACCCAAAGGTCTGCCGCGCCCCAAGTGCTAAGGAGACAGAGGCAGCGGCGGCGATGACAACAATCCAGGCTTGTGCGGGCATAAGCCCTTATGGCGAAGCGAAGCACCCTTGGCCAGATGGAAACCCGCTTGACGCGCCCGCCCACACCCCCTAAACGCCCACTTCCGCTGAACCGCCCCGGGAGTAATCCAAGGGGCTGTTTGGCGTTTCGGGGAACGCGGGAGACCTTTTTGGGTCGCATGCACCGCGGGCCTCTCGGTTTTATGAGAGAGGATATAGACAGTGGCGAAGAAGATCGCAGGCTATATCAAGCTGCAGATCCCGGCTGGCAAGGCGAATCCTTCGCCGCCCGTGGGTCCCGCGCTTGGTCAGCGTGGCCTGAACATCATGCAATTCGTGAAGGAATTCAACGCGGCGACGCAGCAGATGGAACCGGGCACACCCACACCCGTGGTCATCACTGCCTATTCGGACCGCACCTTTTCCTTCATCACCAAGACGCCGCCCAATACCTACTTCCTGTTGAAGGCCGCGAAGCTCGATAAGGGCTCAACCGCGCCTGGCAAGGCCGCGCCGATCGGGCGCGTCACCAAGTCTCAGCTGGTGGAAATCGCCAAGGTGAAGATGCAGCACATGAACGCCAATGACGTTGACGCTGCCGTGCGCATGCTCGCGGGTTCCGCCCGCGCCATGGGCCTGACCGTGGTGGAGGGCTAAAATCATGGCACAGCAAGGTAAGCGCCTGAAGGCGGCCTATGCGGGCATTGACCGTGAAAAGACCTATGCGCTGGATGAGGCGGTGAAGCTCGCCAAGGGCGGCGCCAAGGCGAAGTTCGACGAAACCATCGAAATTTCCATGAATCTCGGCATTGACCCCCGCCATGCGGACCAAATGGTGCGCGGCGTGGTGGGCCTGCCGCATGGCACCGGCAAGACCGTGCGCATTGGCGTGTTTGCCCGTGGCGCCAAGGCTGATGAAGCCAAGGCTGCTGGCGCGGATGTTGTCGGTGCGGATGACCTGGCGGCCCTGGTGCAGGAAGGCAAGATTGAGTTCGATCGCTGCATCGCGACGCCTGACATGATGGGCCTGGTGGGCCGGCTTGGTAAGGTGCTTGGCCCGCGCGGCCTGATGCCGAACCCGAAGCTTGGCACCGTCACCATGGATGTGAAGGGCGCGGTGACCGCGGCCAAGGCTGGTCAGGTGGAATTTCGCGCTGAGAAGGCCGGGATTGTGCATGCCGGCATCGGCAAGGCTTCCTTCGGTGAAGCGCAGTTGGTTGAGAACGCTCGCGCTTTCGTGGAAGCGATCCAGCGCGCCCGCCCGACCGGTGCCAAGGGGACCTATGTGAAGAAGGTGGCGGTTTCCTCCACCATGGGCCCTGGCGTGCGCGTGGATGTGAGCAGCCTTTCGGCTTCGGCCAATTAAGATTTTTGCGCGGCCCCTGGCCGTGCACTGAATTCGCTTGGTCCTTATGGGGCCAAGCGGGCAGGGGATGGCCTTTGGCCATTTCCGAACCTGTCGGAGACCTCCTGTTGTCCTTCGGGACAGTAAAGGGCCCTCGGGCTCGCAGGGGATAGACGGGGTGCCCAAGCAGAGACCACCCAGGGTAAGTCCCTGGTTTGGCTTGGTTTGGCGTTCCGGACTGACAGGCGAACCGGGGTTGGTGCCGTGCTGGTGCCCGCCCCCGAGTGAACCCGGCTGGAGCCCTTCCAAAAGGCCCCAGTCACCGACGGAGACGTAGAGTGGAAAGATCGGAGAAGCGCGAATTCGTCGAATCCCTCGCCACGATCTTCGCCGAGACCTCCTTCGTGCTGGTTGCCCGCAATAGCGGGCTGACCGTCGCGGATGTGAGCGAACTTCGGCGTAAGATGCGCGCGGCTGGGGCTTCGTATAAGGTCGCGAAGAACCGCTTGGCCACCCGCGCCCTCGAAGGCACCCGCTTCCAAGGCATCTCGCCATTGCTGAAGGGTCCGACCGCGCTTGCGTGGTCAACGGACCCGGTGGCCGTGGCGAAAACTGCCGTGGAGTTCGCCAAGACAAACGATAAGTTTGTTGTCCTGGGCGGTGCTCTTGGAACCCAGACGCTGAACGCCGATGGCGTGAAGGCTCTGGCCGAGCTGCCGTCCCTGGAGACGCTGCGCGCGCAGCTGCTGGGTCTTATCCAGACCCCGGCGACGCGGATTGCGGGCGTGCTTCAGGCCCCTGGTGGGCAGGTGGCGCGGGTGTTGGCGGCATACGCCAAGAAGGACGCGGCCTGAGGCCCGGATGTTTTGTCCCCCATGGCATGCCGCCCTGGGGGAGTTGCAAGAACCAAACCAAGCTACTAGATCAAGGAGTACAAAGACATGGCTGATCTCGCGAAGCTGGTGGACGAGCTGTCCGCCCTGACCGTTCTGGAAGCTGCCGAGCTTTCCAAGATGCTGGAAGAAAAGTGGGGCGTTTCCGCCGCCGCGCCGGTGGCTGTCGCCGCCGCGCCGGCCGCTGCCGCCGCCGCGCCGGCTGCCGAAGCGCAGACCGAATTCACCGTCATCCTGGCCAATGGCGGCGACAAGAAGATCAATGTCATTAAGGAAATTCGCACCATTACGGGTCTTGGCCTGAAGGAAGCGAAGGACCTGGTGGAAGGCGCGCCGAAGACTGTGAAGGAAGGCGTGTCAAAGGACGAAGCCGACAAGATCAAGAAGGTGCTGGAAGAAAACGGCGCCACGGTCGAAGTGAAGTAAGACTTCAGGCCGGCCTTGGGCATCCGCTGCCGGGGCCGGACGAAAAAAATTGGGCGCGGGTGGAACTTCCCTGAAAAGGGGGTCGGTTCCGCCCGTGCCCGCGTTTCTCCGGTCCCCGACCGGGGCGGCGTTCAGCGGGTAACCCGCGTCGGCAGGGTAGGCCGACAGGACAGATAGAGAAGAGCAGGACAGGCATGAACGCGATCACCCAGTCTTTCACCGGGCGTAAGCGGATCCGCAAGAGCTTCGGGCGTTTGCCGGAAGTGGCGCCGATGCCGAACCTTATTGATGTGCAGCGCGCATCCTATGAAAGCTTCCTGCAAATGGAAGTGCTTCCGGATGCACGTACCGTCACCGGGTTGCAGGAAGTGTTTCGTTCCGTCTTCCCGATTGATGATTTCGCCGGGCGCGGCCGCCTGGAGTTCGTGCAATACGAACTCGAAGAGCCGAAATATGATGTTGAGGAATGCATCCAGCGCGGGCTGACCTATGCCGCGCCGCTCAAGGTGCGGCTGCGCCTGATCGTGTGGGATGTGGATGAGGAAACCGGCAGCCGTTCGGTGCGCGACATCAAGGAACAGGATGTCTACATGGGCGATATGCCGCTCATGACCGATAACGGCACCTTCATCATCAATGGCACGGAACGTGTCATTGTCTCCCAGATGCATCGCAGCCCCGGTGTGTTTTTCGATCATGACCGCGGCAAGACGCATTCCAGCGGCAAGTATCTGTTCGCCGCGCGGGTGATTCCGTATCGCGGTTCCTGGCTCGATTTCGAATTCGACGCCAAGGACATCTGCTATGTCCGCATTGACCGCAAGCGCAAGCTGCCGGTGACCACGCTGCTTTACGCGCTGGATAGCGCGGCTACTGAAATGCTGCGCGCTGATCGGAATGATCAGCTTGAACTGCATGAAGTGCGCGGCATGGATGCCGAGGAAATCCTGAATTCCTTCTATGGTCAGGTGGTGTTTGCGCGCGGCCCCAAGGGCTGGTCGCGCACCTTTGATCCCGATGCCTTCCGCGGCGTGAAGCTGGCGGAAGCCTTGGTGGATGCGCGCACCGGTGAAGTGGTGGCGGATAAGGAAACCAAGCTGACGCCGCGCATGGCACGCAAGATCGCCGAAGCCGGCACGACGGAAGTGCTGGTGGGCCGCGCTGAATTGCTCGGCCGTTTCTTGGCGGAAGACCTGGTGAATATGGAAACCGGGGAAATCTGGGCCGAAGCCGGTGAGGAACTGACGGAAGCGAAGCTGACTCAGATCGAAGACCTTGGCCTTAATCGCCTGCCGACACTCGCGATTGATCAGGCCATCGGGCCTTGGATGCGCAATACGCTTGCGGTGGACAAGAATTCCAATCGCGACGAAGCGCTGATGGATATCTATCGCGTCATGCGTCCGGGTGAACCGCCGACGCCGGAGACGGCGGAAGCGCTGTTCCGTGGCCTGTTCTTCGACATGGAGCGCTATGACCTTTCCACGGTAGGGCGCGTGAAGATGAATATGCGGCTCGGCTTTTCGCTGGAAGAAGTGCCGGATTATGTGCGCATCCTGCGCAAGCAGGATATCGTCGCGACACTGCGCGTATTGCTCGACCTGAAGGATGGGCGCGGGCAGATTGACGATATTGACAATCTCGGCAATCGCCGTGTGCGGTCGGTTGGCGAATTGATGGAAAATCAATATCGCGTCGGCTTGCTGCGGATGGAGCGTGCGATCAAGGAACGCATGGGGTCGGTGGATATTGATACGGTCATGCCGCATGACCTGATCAATGCGAAGCCGGCGGCGGCGGCGGTGCGGGAATTCTTTGGTTCCTCGCAGCTTTCGCAATTCATGGACCAGACCAACCCGCTTTCGGAAGTGACGCATAAGCGCCGCCTGTCCGCGCTTGGTCCGGGTGGTCTGACGCGTGAGCGTGCCGGCTTTGAAGTGCGCGACGTGCACCCCACGCATTACGGGCGCATCTGCCCGATTGAAACGCCGGAAGGTCCGAATATCGGCCTGATCAATTCACTCGCGACCTTTGCCAAGGTGAATAAATACGGCTTCATCGAAACGCCGTATCGCCTGGTGAAGGATGGGCAGATTGTGGGCGATTCCCGCTATTTGTCCGCGATGGAAGAAGAACGGCTGATCGTCGCGCAGGCTGACGCCAATGTGGATACGGATGGCCGCTTCAAGGATGAATTGGTTTCGGTCCGTCAGGGCGGCGATTTCCGTCTGGTGAAGCCGGAAGAAGTGACAGCGATTGACGTTTCCCCGAAGCAGTTGGTTTCGGTGGCCGCCGCGCTGATCCCCTTCCTGGAAAACGATGACGCGAACCGCGCGCTGATGGGTTCCAACATGCAGCGTCAGGCGGTGCCGCTGATCCGCGCCGATGCGCCGCTGGTCGGCACCGGCATGGAAGCCGCGGTGGCGCGGGATTCCGGCGCGACGATTGTGGCGCGCCGCGATGGCGTGGTGGATTCAATTGACGGCGCGCGCATTGTGGTGCGCGCGACCGGCAGCGATGGGTCCACCAGCGGCGTTGATATCTATCGGCTGCGCAAATACATGCGGTCCAACCAATCCACCTGCATCAACCAGCGCCCGCTGGTGAAGGTGGGTGATGCGGTGAAGGCCGGGGACATCATTGCCGATGGTCCTTCCACGGAACTCGGCGAATTGGCGCTGGGGCGGAATGTGCTGTGCGCCTTCATGCCCTGGAATGGCTATAACTTCGAAGATTCGATCCTGATCAGCGAACGCATCGCGCGTGATGATGTGTTCACCTCGATCCATATCGAAGAATTCGAGGTGATGGCGCGCGACACCAAGCTCGGCCAGGAAGAAATCACCCGCGACATTCCGAATGTGGGTGAAGAAGCGCTGCGCAATCTGGACGAAGCCGGCATTGTCTATATCGGTGCCGAGGTGAATCCGGGCGATATTCTGGTGGGCAAGGTGACGCCCAAGGGCGAAAGCCCGATGACGCCGGAAGAAAAGCTGCTGCGCGCCATTTTCGGCGAAAAGGCTTCCGATGTGCGCGACACATCCTTGAAGCTGCCGCCGGGTGTTGCTGGTACGGTGGTTGATGTGCGCGTCTTCTCCCGCCGCGGCATTGACAAGGATGAGCGCGCGATGGCGATCGAGCGCGCCGAGATCGAACGCCTTGCCAAGGACCGCGATGATGAAAAGGCGATCCAGGAGCGTTCCTTCTATTCGCGCCTGCGTGAGCGCCTGTTGAACCGCAAGGCGACGGGCGGCTTCAAGCCGATCAAGTCCGGCACGGTCATCACCGATGAAGTGCTGGATGAATTCGCCAAGGCGACGTGGCGGCAGATTTCTGTCGCGGATGATGCCGCGATGGCGGAAATTGAAGCCATGAAGCGCGAATTCGATGCCGCGATTGAAAGGTTGCAAAAGCGTTTCGAAAGCAAGGTCGAAAAAGTGCAGCGCGGCGATGAATTGCCGCCGGGTGTGATGAAGATGGTGAAGGTCTTCATCGCGGTGAAGCGTAAGCTGCAGCCGGGTGACAAGATGGCCGGGCGCCATGGCAATAAGGGTGTCGTCAGCCGCGTTGTTCCGGTGGAAGACATGCCCTTCCTGGAAGATGGCACCTCGGTTGATCTGGTGCTGAATCCTCTGGGCGTGCCGTCGCGTATGAATGTGGGGCAGATCCTGGAAACCCATTTGGGGTGGGCTTGCGCCAATCTTGGCCGGCAGGTGGGCGAATTGGTGGATGAATATCGCCACCGCAGCGCGCGCCGCAGCGAATTGGAAGCCAAGCTCAAGGATATCTATGGTGAGGAAGTCTTCACCCGCGATATTGCGCCCATGGCCGATGATCAGCTGGTGGAGCTTTGCGAAAACCTGAAGAAGGGTATCCCGATTGCGACGCCGGTGTTTGATGGCGCGCGCATGGCCGATATTGAAGGCATGCTGGACAAGGCCGGGCTTGATACCTCGGGCCAGGTTTGGCTGCATGATGGCCGTTCGGGCGAGCGTTTTGAGCGTAAGGTGACGGTTGGCTACATCTATATGCTGAAGCTGCATCACTTGGTGGATGACAAGATCCATGCGCGCTCCATCGGGCCTTACAGTCTGGTGACGCAGCAGCCCTTGGGCGGCAAGGCGCAATTCGGCGGCCAGCGCTTCGGCGAAATGGAAGTCTGGGCGCTGGAAGCCTATGGCGCTGCCTATACGCTGCAGGAAATGCTGACTGTGAAATCGGACGATGTTTCGGGCCGCACCAAGGTCTATGAAGCGATCGTGCGCGATCAGGACAGTTTTGAGGCTGGTATTCCGGAATCCTTCAACGTCTTGGTGAAGGAACTGAAATCGCTGGGTCTCAATGTGGATCTGGAAAACCGCCCGGTCTGATGGATCGGTTTAGTCTTATTCTCTCACCGCTCAGCCGCCACGAGGCCTTCGTGGCGGCGGCCCCGCTCAAGAGGTTGGCCGCATGAACGAGCTTATGAAAATCCTGGGTCAAACGGGTCAAGCCGTCACTTTTGACCAGATCAAGATCACCATGGCGAGCCCGGAGCAAATCCGGTCCTGGTCCTATGGCGAGATCAAGAAGCCAGAAACCATCAATTACCGCACCTTCAAGCCGGAGCGGGATGGGCTGTTCTGCGCGCGCATCTTTGGCCCGATCAAGGATTATGAGTGCCTTTGCGGCAAGTATAAGCGGATGAAGTTCCGCGGCATCATTTGCGAAAAATGCGGCGTGGAAGTCACACTTGCCAAGGTGCGGCGCGAACGCATGGGCCATATCGAATTGGCGAGCCCGGTCGCGCATATCTGGTTCCTCAAGTCCCTGCCGTCGCGCGTGGGGCTGATGGTGGATATGTCGCTGAAGGAGCTTGAGAAGGTTCTTTACTTCGAAAGCTATGTGGTGCTGGAACCGGGCCTCACGGACCTCAAGCTGCATCAGCTTTTGAACGAAGATCAGTATCAGGCGAAGCTGGATGAATTCGGTGAGGATTCCTTCAGTGTCGGCATCGGCGCGGAAGCCGTGAAGCAGATGCTGGGCGGGATTGAGCTTCAGAAGGAAGCCGTGACGCTGCGCGCCGAATTGAAGGACGCGACATCCGAAGCTAAGCGCAAGAAGCTCGTGAAGCGGCTGAAGCTGATTGAAGCCTTTGGCGAATCCGGCGCGCATCCGCAATGGATGATCCTGGATGTGGTGCCGGTGATTCCGCCGGAACTGCGCCCGCTGGTGCCGCTTGATGGTGGGCGTTTTGCGACTTCTGATTTGAATGATCTTTATCGCCGTGTCATCAACCGCAACAACCGCCTTAAGCGGCTGATCGAATTGCGCGCGCCGGATATCATCGTGCGCAATGAAAAGCGCATGCTGCAGGAATCGGTGGATGCGCTGTTTGACAATGGCCGGCGCGGCCGCGCGATCACGGGGGCGAATAAGCGCCCGTTGAAGTCGCTTTCCGATATGCTGAAGGGCAAGCAGGGGCGCTTCCGCCAGAACCTGCTCGGCAAGCGCGTGGATTATTCGGGCCGTTCGGTGATTGTCGTGGGGCCGGAATTGAAGCTGCATCAATGCGGCCTGCCGAAGAAGATGGCGTTGGAACTCTTCAAGCCCTTCATTTATTCGAAGCTGGAGAAGTATGGTCACGCCACCACCATCAAGGCAGCGAAGCGGATGGTGGAAAAGGAACGTCCCGAAGTTTGGGATATTCTGGAAGAGGTTATCCGCGAACACCCGGTGCTGCTGAACCGCGCGCCGACCTTGCACCGCCTCGGCATTCAGGCGTTTGAGCCGGTGCTGATTGAAGGCAAGGCGATCCAGCTTCACCCGCTGGTCTGCACTGCCTTCAATGCGGATTTCGATGGCGACCAGATGGCGGTGCATGTGCCGCTCAGCCTGGAAGCGCAGTTGGAAGCGCGCGTCCTGATGATGTCCACCAACAACATCTTGAGCCCGGCGAATGGCAAGCCCATCATCGTGCCGAGCCAGGATATTGTGTTGGGGCTCTATTACCTGAGCTTGGAAACGCCCGAATTCCGCGCTGTGCAAAAGCGCGTGGAGGAAGTACGCGCGCTGATCGACAGCGCCGGCGCCAAGGGCGGCCAGAACCTGACCGCGGAAGAATCCGAGGCACTGAAATTCCGTCCGCAAATCTTCCGTGGCCTGCGTGAAATTGAGCAGGCGCTGGCCAATGGGCTGATTGCGCCGCATTCCGCGGTGCATGCGCGGGTTGATATTGGCGTTGAGAATGGCGGCCCGGCGACGGTGCTGACCACGCCCGGGCGGATGATGATTGCGGATTTGCTGCCTTCCCATCCGCAGCTGCCTTACGCGCTGGTCAATCGTCAGCTCACGAAGAAGAATATCTCGGATGTGATTGACGCCGTCTATCGTCATTGCGGCCAGAAGGAGAGCGTGATCTTCGCCGACCGTCTGATGGGGCTTGGCTTCCGCCACGCCGCGCGCGCGGGCATTTCCTTCGGCAAGAACGACATGGTGGTGCCCGACGACAAGAAGGGCATGATTGAGCGCACCAAGACCGAGATCAAGGAATTCGAACAGCAATACCTCGACGGCCTGATCACCGCCGGTGAGCGTTACAACAAGGTAGTTGATGCTTGGTCGCGCTGCACGGATGAAGTCGCCGGCGCGATGATGAAGGAAATTCAGCGCCAGGAAATTGGCAAGCCGACCAATAGCGTTTGGATGATGAGCCATTCCGGTGCGCGCGGTTCGCCGGCGCAGATGCGTCAGCTTGCCGGGATGCGCGGCCTGATGGCGAAGCCCTCGGGTGAAATCATCGAACAGCCCATTATCGCGAACTTCAAGGAAGGGCTTTCGGTGCTGGAGTATTTCAACTCCACCCATGGTGCGCGTAAGGGCCTTGCTGATACCGCGCTGAAGACCGCCAATTCCGGCTATCTGACACGCCGGCTGGTTGATGTCGCGCAGGATTGCATCATTGTGGAGCCGGATTGCGGCACCGAACGCGGGCTTTCCGTGCGTGCGGCGATGGATGGGGCGGAAGTGGTGTCCTCCCTGTCCGAACGCATCCTGGGTCGTACCGCACAGGAAGATGTGGCCGATCCGGAAACGGGCGAGATCATCGTCACGCGCAATAGCCTGATTGACGAAGTGCAGGCGGAACGCATTGAGAAATCGGGCGTGGAGCAGGTGAAGATCCGCTCTGTGCTGACCTGCGATGCGCGCCAGGGCGTGTGCGGCTTCTGCTATGGCCGTGACCTTGCGCGCGGTACGCCGGTGAATATCGGTGAGGCGGTTGGCGTGATCGCCGCGCAATCCATCGGTGAACCCGGCACGCAGCTGACGATGCGCACCTTCCATATCGGTGGCGCAGCGCAGCGTGGTGCGGAACAGAGCGCGGTGGAAGCCGCATCTGAAGGCACCATCAAGATCCTCAATCGCGTGGTGGTGGCCAATAGCCAAAACCAGCCGATTGTCATGAGCCGCAATTGCGAAATCGCGCTGTATGACACGCAAGGTCGTGAACGGTCGCGTCAACGTGTGCCTTATGGTGCGCGTTTGATCGCGGAAGATGGTGTGCAGGTCACGCGCGGGCAGAAGTTGGCCGAATGGGATCCCTTCACCCTGCCGATCATCACCGAACGCAATGGCCGCGTTGAATGCGCCGACCTGATCGAAAACGTGACGCAGGTTGACCGTGTTGACGAAGTGACGGGCCTGTCCTTCCGCGAGGTTGTCGAATACAAGGCGCCCGGCAAGGCCGCTGATCTCCGCCCGCGTCTGATCCTGCGGGATGAGGCCGGCAATGTGGTGAAGCGTGAAAACGGCACGGAAGCGATCTACTTCCTGACGCCGGGCACGATTCTCTCGGTGGAAAACAACGCCATCGTTGCCGCCGGTGACGTGCTGGCGCGCCTGCCGCGTGAAAGCTCCAAGACACGCGATATTACGGGCGGTCTGCCGCGAGTCGCTGAATTGTTCGAAGCGCGTCGTCCGAAGGATCATGCGATCATCAGCGAAATTGATGGCCGCGTGGAATTCGGCAAGGACTATAAGGCGAAGCGCCGCATCCTGGTGGTGCCGGAACAGGTGGGTGATGAACCGCCCGTACCGCGCGAATACCTGGTGCCCAAGGGCAAGCACGTCTCCGTTCAGGAAGGCGACTATGTGAAGCGCGGCGACCCGCTGGTAGATGGCCCCCGCGTGCCGCATGATATTCTGCGGGTGCTGGGTGTCGAAAAACTGGCCGATTACCTGGTGGACCAGATTCAGGAGGTCTATCGGCTTCAGGGCGTGAAGATCAACGACAAGCATATTGAAGTGATCGTCCGCCAGATGTTGCAGCAGGTGGAGGTGACCGATCCGGGCGACACCACCTATCTGATCGGTGAACAGGTGGACCGCATCGAAT
>JADCEX010000066.1 GCA_020249825.1 Roseomonas sp. | reverse complement strand
GGCTTCACGGACCGTTCCGGCCCGGCGGATTACAACATGCAGCTTTCGATCCGCCGCGCGAATGCGGTGGCCGCTGAGCTGGTGCGTCGTGGCGTGCCACGCAATGAAATCGTGACCCGTGGCTTCGGCGAAGAAAACAACCTGGTGCCGACCGCCGATGGCGTGCGTGAACCGCAGAACCGCCGCGTGGAAATCATCCTGAAGTAATTCAGGAAGGTCTCATTCGGGAAACGATCAGGGGCGCCGCAAGGCGCCCTTTTTTTGGCTTGCCGCCATCTACTCTTCGGATTAACGCCGTAATCGTTGGATCCAGCGACCTGGCGCCGCGCTAGCTTCCCAAGTGCTTGAGTTTGTTGTCAGAGCTGGTTATCCCTGAGAAAGTCGATCCGCATCTGGGGCAAGGGCAGCGTCGCGGGTAGTTCTTTTTTTGATGGAACCTTCCGCTTTGGTGAAGCACGCTGGCCTTCGTTTGGCATTTTTCTGAGTTGTGTATTTGCAACACTAAATGCTTTTGATGCCATAGTTTTGGTCGAAGGACGCTTTTTCAGCTAGCCATCTCGGTAACTACTCGCTTACAAATGATCATAAGAGGTGCGCCCTTAGACCGTTAGAGTCGTCGCGGCGAACATGAAATGGAGAATGACGATGAGCTTGAAAAAAACCCTTCTGGCCGCTGCGGCGGTGGTAGCGCTGCCGGTTCTGGCGCAGGCCCAGCCGATCAGCGGGCTGTACCTTGGTGCGGGTATCGGTGGGAACTACCTCGACAAGACGGATATGACTGGGCTTCCTGGGACTGATCCTTCGGTGGAATTCTCATGGGGCTATGTCGGTGTCCTTAGCCTTGGCTGGGGTTTCGGTAATGGTCTGCGCGCTGAAATTGAAGGCAACTACCGTTCGAATGATGTTTCCGATATAAAGCAGGGTAGCTCTTTGGTTACGGGCGCGCGAGGTACAGTCACGAGCTACGGTGCCATGGCCAACCTGCTTTATGACATTAACCTCGGTGGCGCTTTGGGCGGTATCACGCCTTATGTCGGTGCCGGTGCGGGTTACATCTGGCATGACTGGGATAAGGTGGGTGATGCGGGTACTACCTTCTCGGGTGACAATGGCAATTGGGCTGGTCAGGCGATTGTCGGCCTTTCCCTGCCCATCGCCGCAGTGCCCGGTTTGGCTGTGACCGCTGAATACCGCTTCATGATGAGCGCGGGGCATGAAATTTCGACCGTGGCTGCTCCTGCTGGTACCGCTGCCAAGTTCGACGTGGACAACGTGAACCACTCCCTCCTCGTTGGCCTGCGCTACGCCTTCAACGCCGCACCGGCGGTTGCCGCCGCCGCGCCGGTCGCCGCGGCCCGCACCTTCCTGGTCTTCTTTGACTGGAGCAAGGCTGACCTGACCGATCGCGCCCGCCAGATCATTGGCGAAGCCGCATCTTCCCGTGGCGCTGGCGTGACCCGCATCGAAGTCAATGGCTTCACGGACCGTTCCGGCCCGGCGGATTACAACATGCAGCTTTCGATCCGCCGCGCGAATGCGGTGGCCGCTGAGCTGGTGCGTCGTGGCGTGCCACGCAATGAAATCGTGACCCGCGGCTTCGGCGAAGAAAACAACCTGGTGCCGACCGCCGATGGCGTGCGTGAACCGCAGAACCGCCGCGTGGAAATCATCCTGAAGTAATTCAGGAAGATCCCATCCGGGAAAAAATCAGGGGCGCCGCAAGGCGCCCCTTTTCATTCCGGTGTTGCGAGAAAAAAACTTCAGCCGGAAAGCCTGATCCCGGTCAGTTCCACCAGGGCGCGCCAACGCGCCAATTCGGCCTTCTGAAACTCCCCGAAAGGTGCCGCTGCCATGGGCGCGGCGACAAAGCCCTGCCCTTGCAGCCTTTCCCGCATGGCGGGTTCGGTCAGGATGCGGAGCAAGATGTCGGAGAGCCGCGTGACGATCTCAGGCGCGGTGCGCGCCGGCGCCCAAAGCCCGAACCAGGCATCCACCGCCAGATCAGGCGCATTCAGTTCGGCAAATGTCGGCACATCCGGCGCTTCGGGCAGGCGCGCCGGCGCGCCAATGCCAAGGGCGCGCAAGCGGCCTTCCCGCACCAGGGCAACCACCTGCGGCCAGGTGGAGACAAAGAAATCCACCGTACCCGCAATGGTATCCGTGGTCGCCTGGGCGCCACCGCGATAAGGCACATGCGTCGCGTCCAACCGCTCTCGCCGCACAAAGGTTTCCGCGATCACATGGCTGGCCGATCCGGCGCCGGAAGACGCGTAGGTGACCTTGCCGCCATTGCGCCCCTTCGCGGCAAGTTCGGCCAGTGTCTTGGCGCCGCTGATGGGCACCACCAGCGCGTGATGCACCGTGGCAAGCTTGGCGATGGGCGCGAAATCGGCGATCGGGTCGAAGGGGAGCGTTGGCAGCATGGCCGCATTCGCCGCATGGGTCTGGTTATTGCCAAGCGCCAGCGTATAGCCATCCGCCGCCGCTTGCGCGACCGCCTGAGTGCCAACAACCGCGGCGCCCCCGGGCCGGTTATCCACCACAAAGGTACTGCCGGGGATGGCTTCCTGAAGCGCGGCAGAAAGGGTGCGCGCCAGCACATCCGTCGAACCGCCAGGCGGATAGGCCAGCACAATGCGCACAGGCCGCGAAGGCCAGGCTTGCGCTCGCGCCAGGGCTGGCATGGCCAGCATGGGTGCGGCGAGCAATAGACGACGTTGTATCACCTTTCTTCCTCCCGTTCTTGCTATTTGGTGTCAGCCTTCGCGCTGCGCCCGCGCACGCTTCGCCGCCGGGCGTTCCAGGCAACGCGAAAGCCAAGCCTTCGCCTTCGGAAAGCCAGTGAAGTCATAGCCATTCACGAAAGAACCATAGAGCACGGAGGCAAGATTGAGATCCGCGATGGTGAAACCATTGCCCACCAGATAATCCCGCGTCGCGAGTTCGGATTCCAACACGGCCAAGCGCTCATCGGTCGCTTCCTTGCCAAGGGCGGCTTCCGCCGGAATGCGATCCGCGGGCGGGCGGAGGAAGGCATTATAGGCCCAGCGCATGACATGCGGTTCAATTTCCGTCGCCGCCCAAAGCGTCCATTGCAGTACGCGTGATGCGTCATTGCCGGCAGGCATCAAGGGCGCCCCCACCTTGCCAGCGATGTGCAGATTGATCGCCAGGCTTTCGAACAGCACCAGATCACCATCTTCCAAAGCGGGGATCTTGTTGTTCGGGTTGATCGGAAGCGGGCGTTCCAGCTTGAAGCCGGGTACGACGCCAATAGGGATGACTTCATAAGCAAGCCCCGCTTCCTCGGCGGCCCAGATGCAGCGAAAGGCGCGGGACCGCGCGATGCCATGGATTTTGAGCATAAGGTTTTTCCTGTCCTGATCTGGTGTTTTCACATGCCGCCAATGTAATTCGGCCCGCCACTGCCTTCCGGCGTGCACCAATCAATATTCTGCGTGGGATCCTTGATGTCGCAGGTTTTGCAATGCACGCAATTCTGCGCATTGATCACCAAACGCGGCTGGCCTTCTTCCACGCCAACCGCCTCATAAACCCCGGCGGGGCAATAACGGCTTTCGGGACTGCCGAAGATTTCCCAATTCACACCCTTCCAAAGCCCAGGGTCGCGCAGCTTCAAATGCGCGGGCTGGTCTTCCTCATGATTGGTATTCGCCAGGAATACGGAAGACAGCCGATCGAAGGAATAAACGCCATCAGGTTTCGGGTAGGTGATCTTCGGTGCCTCCGATCCCTTCTTCAGTACCGCGTGATCTTCGTGATGCGAAAGCGTCCAGGGCGATTTGCCGCGCGTGATGTAGGTTTCAATCGCAGCATTGATCATGCCGCCCCAGAAGCCGAATTTCGCAAAGCCGGGGCGGATATTCCGCACCGCTTCCAATTCCGGCCAAATCCAGGAATGGCGCAGCATTTCCGGATAGGCATTGAGTACCGGCGCGCGATTTTCCGTGGCACAAGCGGCGGCGAGTGCTTCCGCCGCGATCATGCCGGACTTCATCGCC
>JADCEX010000065.1 GCA_020249825.1 Roseomonas sp. | reverse complement strand
TGTTCATGATCGGCCATGCCGGGGATGGGAATATCCATCTCGGCATGGGGGCGCCCAAGGGCATGGATTACAAGGATTGGGCATCGCGCGCGGCGGGGCTTGAAGCGCTCGTGAATAGCATCGCGGTTGAGATGGGCGGCAGCTTCAGCGCCGAACATGGCATTGGCCAATCCAAGCGCCACGCCATGGCATCGCTGAAGGACCCGGTGGCGCTGGATGTGATGCGCGCGATCAAGGGCGCGATTGACCCCGATAGCCTGATGAACCCCGGCAAGATGCTGCCGGGGTAAGCCACCTGTCAGGGGCGAGCCATCAGCCGTTTTGCCTCAGCAAGGCAGGCGGCGTGATCGGCGGCGCAGCCCCCTGCAATCCAATAGGCCTCAACCTTCGCCAGTAGCGCGCCGAGTGCCGGGCCGGGGGAAGCACCTTCTGCCAAAAGATCCCGCCCCTGCAAGGGAAAAACCGGTGCGGCTTCGCCGTGCAGCGTCGCGCGCAGCGCGTTGCGCAACGGCGTGGCGCCTTCCCGCGCATCCGCCAACCATAGCGCAGCTTCCTGCGTTTCCAACGCCACCGCCGCATGGCGCGCGCGCCAACGGCGAAATTCTGCCGCGTCAACCGCCGCGCCAGGCATTTCGGCTTCCTGCAGAAAACGCAGCGCGCGAGTCTCAGCCAATGAGAACTTCAAGCGCGCCGCAAGCCCAGGCGCCGCACCGCCCAAAGCCGCCAGCCGCAGCAAGGGTTCTGCCGGCGCGCCGAATGCTACCAGCCGCGCGACGCATTCAATATCCGGCGCAGCAATTTCCGGCAGGATGGCGGGCAGTACGCCAAGCTCTGCCATCAGGCGCAGCGCCGGCACCGGTTCCACCACCATCAGGATGCGCTTGATCTCCATCCAGATACGCTCAACGGAAAGCCGCGCGAGGCCGGGGATGGCGGCACGGATGGCGCGCAACGCCGCCGCATCCGGTGCACCCTTGCCATAGCGCGCCTGAAAGCGAAAAAACCGCAGTAACCGTAGATAATCCTCGGCCAAACGCGTCTCTGGATCACCAACAAAGCGCACCACACCGCGCGCCAAATCATCGCGCCCACCGAAATAATCATGCAGCACGCCATCCGCGCCAAGCGACATGGCATTGATGGTGAAATCGCGCCGCGCTGCGTCTTCGCGCCAATCGGTGGTCCAGGCGACTTCGGCATGACGGCCATCGGTCAGCACATCGCGCCTCAGCGCCGTTACTTCAATCGGCTGATGATCCCACACCGCGGTCACCGTGCCATGCGCCAGCCCGGTCTCGAAAACCTTGCAGCCGGCAGCGATCAACCGCGCGATGATCTCTTCAGGCGGCAGCGGTGCCGCGACATCCACATCCGCAACAGGCAAGCCCGCCAGCGCATCGCGCACCGCGCCACCCACCGCGCGGCTACCGGGCAAAGCGGCCAAAACCTTAGCCGTAGCAGGCGCGGTCAGGAATGCCGGAAGCTGCTCTAGGCGTTTCTCAGTGCCGGTCATCGCCGCGGCTCCATATGGCCTGGCGTAATTTCGGTGCCATCAATGCGCGCAGGGACGTATTTCGACCCCGGCGCGCTGGCACGGGACAGCCCATACCAAAGCGCACCCGCCAACATCAGCGCCGCACCGCAGCCGGCCAGCACGAGCAATATACTACCTGGCTCGCGCCCCGGATTCATCCGGCGCCAGACGAAAAACGCCGCGAAGGGTGCCAGGAACAGCAGGGCTTCGATCAGATAGGGCACGGGCTTATCCCGTCGTTGTGGGCCGGAGCATTTTCAAGCCAAGTGGCTTCACTTGGCGACTCGGAAAATGCGACCAAACTAAACTCGCTCAATCTTCGCGCAGCACGGAAGCAAGCGTCACCAATACGGAAGCGGTAGCACCCCAGATATAATGGCGATCATGCGGCCAGACCCAGAATTCCCGCGTCTCACCGCGAAATTCGCGCGACCGGCGTTCAGGCTTGGCGGGCTCGGTCACATGGGCCAGAGGATATTCGAAGGTCTCCGCCACTTCCCCTGGATCAGGCTTCAGCGCAAAGGGCGGGCGGAGCAGCGCCACCACCGGCGTTACCAAAAAGCCCGTGCCGGTCAGCAAGGGCGGCAATTCGCCGACAATCTCCGGCAAGCCAGAATGCAGGCCGATTTCTTCCTCAGCCTCCCGCAGCGCCGCCGTCACCGGGTCTTCGCCTGCTTCAAGCCGGCCGCCGGGGAAGGAAACCTGCCCCGCATGCGCCTTCAAATCAGCGGAACGTAAGGTGAGCAACACGGTCGGTTCCGGGTGCAGCACCAGGGGCACCAGCACCGCCGCCGGCGTCATCCGCCCACCGGCGCGCGCGGCGCGTTCCATATCTTCCCGCGGGGCGGGCCGATCCGCGCGTAACCGTAAGGGGTCAGCGATGCGCGCCTGCAGCGCTTCAACCGTCAGCGGAAACGCGAACTGCCCGCTCACGCTTCCGGCAGATCCAGGATGGGCGCTTCGTCTATGGGGAAGAACATCCCCTCACTCCAAACGCCGAGCACCTGGCGGCCATTCAACGTCTCCGGCTGGGCGAGCGCCACCACTTCGTAAAACACCGCGCGATTGATCCGCGCCTCCAGCCCGGGACGCACGGTGATATAGGG
>JADCEX010000064.1 GCA_020249825.1 Roseomonas sp. | reverse complement strand
TTGCAGGCCAATCGGCAGGCCGCGATCATCAAAGCCGCAGGGCACGCTGATGGTCGGCAGGCCCAAATAATTGAAGGGCCGCGTATTGGCCGAAACCGCCATGAAGCGCGACCAATTCGCCGCATCGGCATCAATATCCGTCTCGGCCAATGTGGGCACGCGGGTGCGCAGCGCCGGGGTTGCGACAATGTGATGCCCTGTCATGGCCTCGGCACAGAATTGGCGCAGCAGCGGCCCACGACGCGACAGCGCTTCGATGTAAAGATGCGCCGGAATCGGATAGCCGCCATAAAGCCGCGACGACAAATGAATGGAATAATCCGCGGCCCTTTCGCGCATCCATTCCGCATGAATCGCGGCCCCTTCGGCCCGGCTGATCATGGCGGTATAGGGCGCAAGGGCGCGGAGTGATGGGCAGGAAAGCCGCGTGATTGTCGCACCACGATCCCGCATGGCATCAAGCGCAGCATCAAACGCCTTCACCACCACCTCATCGGCGCCATCAAAGAAATATTCCTGCGGTACGGCCACGGAAATGCCGCGCAAATCGCCGGTCAGCGCAGCCTCATAATCCGGCACGGCTTCGCGCGCGCTGGTGGCATCGCGCGGATCATGGCCGGAAATAATCCGCATGAAACGCGCCGCATCGCGCGCCGTTTGCACCAAAGGCCCGACATTATCAGCGGAAAACGAAAGTGGCATAACGCCCGCACGCGAAACCCGCGTTTGCGTGCCCTTGATGCCGGTCACGCCGCAAATCGTCGCGGGCAGACGAATGGACCCGCCCGTATCCGACCCAAGCGCGCCATAGAAAAACCGCGCGGCAATACCGGCACCCGATCCGGAAGAAGAACCGCCCGTGCAATAGCCATGCTGCCAAGGATTATGGCAATGGCCGAAATGCGCATTATGCCCGGTCGGGTTCTGGGCAAATTCCGCCATGTTCAGCGTGCCCATATCAATCGCGCCCGCCGCATCCAGCTTTTCCAGCACGGTTGCTGTCACCTTGGGCACGAAATCCCGCCGGATTTTTGATCCGCAGGTCGAAACCTTCCCCGCGCGGTAATACATATCCTTATGCATCATCGGCACACCGCCGAGCGGCCCAAGTGCCTTGCCCGCCTTGCGCGCCGCATCCACAGCAGCCGCCTGTTCCAAGGCGCTGTCGCGATCAAGCCGGATCACGGAATTCACCTTGCCATCATGCGCGGCAATGCGCGCAAGGCAGCCTTCGGTGAGCGCGGTTGCAGTCACCTCACCACGCGCCACCGCATCGGCGGCTTCCGTCATGGAAAGTTCATGCAGCGCGCTCATGCTTCCTTCTCCTGCTCGGCGCGGAGTGCCGCTTCAAAGCTGGAAGGTTCATCTTCAAAAGCGAGCGTGCCGCGCAGGGCCTCCAATTCCTTGAGCAGGCCGATGTGATCAGCCAGGCCAAGCCGCGCTGCCTCATTCGGGCAGGCGACGCCGCTCCATAGGCGGATGGATTCCATGCTGGGGGGGATGGGGTCGGGTTTCATGCCAGTTTCTCCTGCGGTCAGTCATGCTGCGACGGGTGATCAGGCTTTGCAAATGCCCTGCCACGGTGGCAGGCTTGGGCACGAGAGATCAGGAGTAACGCCGCATGAAAATCGTGGACATCAAGGCATTCCCCACCTCCTTCCCGCTGCCGCCCAATGCCGGGCCGCGGCTTGGGATTGGCCAGGCGGTGAAGCGCGATGCGGTGATGGTGAAGGTCATCACGGAAGATGGCATTGTTGGCTGGGGCGAAAGCCATCATGGCCGCGCCCATACCGCCATCGCCAAGCTCCTGGAAACCACGCTGCGCCAATTGGTGCTGGGCATGGATGCCTTCGATACTACCGGCATCTGGGCGCGCATCTACAAATACCAATTGGCGAGCCACGGCATGGGCGCCGGCACGGCGATGGCCATGTCCGGTCTCGACATGGCGCTATGGGATGCCAAGGGCAAGGCGCTGAACCTGCCGCTGTATAAGCTGCTCGGCGGTTCTGCGCGGCCCGTGCCGGCCTATGCCGGCGGTGTTGCGCTTGGCTATCAGCCGCCGGCGCAGCTGATTGATGAAGCCGCGCCGCATATGGAAGCGGGCTATAAGGCGGTGAAGCTGCGCGTGGGTGACACGGTGCGCGATGATATCGCGCGCATGGAAGCGGTGCGCGATGCCTTCGGCCATGATCTGGAAATCCTGACGGATGCCAATATCGGCTATAATATCGCGCAGGTGCGTCAGGTGCTGCCGGAAATGGATCGGCTGAATATCGGCTGGCTGGAAGAACCTTTCCCCGCGCATGACCATCGTTCCTATGCGGAAGCGCATGGGCTTGGGAATACGCCCTTGGCCGCCGGCGAAAATCACTTCACGCGCTTCGAATTCACCCGTGTCCTGGAAGATGACGTCATCCGCATCTGGCAGCCGGATTTGTCCAAATGCGGCGGCGTGACAGAGACCATGCGCATCGCCGCCATGGCCTCAGCTTTTAAGATCCCGATCCACCCGCATTCATCCATGACGGGCGTCAACCAGGCGGCGTCCATCCATCTGCTCGCCGCGATTGATAATGGCGGCTATTTCGAAGCCGATGTCTCACGCGCCAATAAGTTCCGCGATGAATTGGGCAGCGAGCCCTGGCGCATCGGCAAGGATGGCTGCGTGCGTCCGCTGGAAGCGCCTGGCATTGGTGTTGAAGTGGATGAGGCGTTCTTGAAAGCGCACCCGGCCATTGAAGGCCCGGGCTATGTCTGACCCGGCGCGGTTGCCCGCGCCGGAGCATTTTCAAGCCAAACGGAATCGTTTGGTGGCTCGGAAAATGCGACCAAAGACAGGAGCATTTTCAAGCCAAACGGAATCGTTTGGCGACTCGGAAAATGCGACCAAATGAAGGTCTCGATGGCGTGACCCGCGTAAGCGGATAACGCCATAGAAGTCAAATGTAGTGTTCCTTCAACGGCGCATAGCCGTTGAAGCCCTGTGACGCATAGGTCGTCACATAAGCGCCGGTGGAAAGCAGCTCCACCCGATCACCACAAGCCAGCTTCAGCGGCATGCGGTAATGGGACTTCTCATACAGCGTATCGGTGCTGTCGCAGGTCGGGCCGGCGATAGTAACCGGACCATCCTCGGCGCCGTCATGCGGCGTGCGGATATCATAGCGAATGGCTTCGCCTTCCGTTTCCGCCAAGCCACCAAAGCGCCCGATATCCAGATAGACCCAGCGCACCGGATCGGCGTTACCCTTGCGGGAAACCAGCACAACCTCGCTGGAAACCAGCCCGGCATCGCCCACGATGAAGCGGCCAGGCTCCACCACCATTTCCGGCAGGTCATTGCCGAAATGCTTGGTCATGGCGCCCATGATGGCCATGCCGAAATCGTCAATTTCCGGCACTTCCGCCCGGTAGCGCACCGGATAGCCGCCGCCCAGATTGACCATGCGGAGCTTCACGCCCGCTTCCTTCAAATCCGTGAACAGCATCGCAACCCGCGCGATCGCACCTTCATAAGCGGCGGTCTTGGTCTGCTGGCTGCCGACATGGAAGGAAATGCCATAGGGGTCGAGCCCCATTTGGCCGGCCTTCACCATCAGGTCGCGCGCCATATCCAATTCGCAGCCGAATTTGCGCGAAAGCGGCCATTCCGCGCCTTCATTCTGCACCAGGATGCGGCAATAGACCCGCGCGCCCGGCGCATGGCGGGCGAGCTTTTCCAATTCCTCGATGCTGTCGAAGGCGAACATGGAAACACCAGCCTGATGCGCCGCCGCGATGGCAGAGGCCTTCTTGATGGTATTGCCATAGGAAATCGCCTCAGGCCGCGCGCCGGCAATAAGGCACGCCTGCACTTCTTCAAAAGAAGCCGCATCAAAGCTGGAGCCGAGCTTTACCAACCGCTCCAGAATCGGCGCGGCGGGATTGGCCTTCACGGCATAATAGATGCGCGCAAGCGGCAGCGCCGCGTGCATGGCGCGGTATTTTTCCTCGACACGATCCACATCCAGCACAAGGCATGGCGTGGCCGGCGCGTTGTCGCGCAAAAAGCGTGCGATTTTCGGTGTCATCGCAGCACCCTCCAGGCTCCAAACGGGCCGCCCATGAAGGCGACGGCCCAAGGTTAACGAAACGGTCGAACGAACCAGCGACCAGAGAAAACCGCCCGGAAAGAACCGAACGGGGTTGCCAGAACGCTTGACGTCGTTGCGTAAACCCTTTGGCCGAATGGGCCGGGGGCCAGAGGCACGTGCGTACTGCGTCTGGGGGTCATCTATGCTTTGCGCTGAGCGATTGCAAGCAAAATCCACCCCTCACCCGTTTTTTTTCCTCAAAGCCCCCCGGGGCACCCGGAATCATGCCCGGAACCGCATGGAAGGCCGGGCAATTCCGCCTGTAAGGCAGCGCTTTGGCAGGAAGCTTACCGGGAAGGGTCGGGCGAATCCTGGCCGCGCCCCAACCAGCGCAGCACGGCAAAGCCTGCCAGCATGATGAACGCCACATGCCCGAAGGCGAGGCCCCAGGCCGCCACGCCCTCTCCCCCCGCCAAATCCAGCACCACGCCCGCGAGCAAAGGCCCGACAAAGCCCCCCGCATAGCCCAGCATGCTATGCAGCCCCATGGTGGCGCCGCGCAAAGCCGGGTCCGCCGCCTGCACCGTGCCGGCAGTCAACGCCGAACTATCCAGATAAATCGCCGCATTCCAGAGGAAGACAAAAAGCAGCACCACAAAGGGCGAGGCACCAAAGCCAAACCCCGCCACCAGCGACAGCGCCGCACCAGAGAGCATGGCAATTGCCACAATCCTATCCCGCCCCAGGCTCTCGGCCAGGCGGTTCCCGATGAGCGAACTCGCAATGCCCACCAACCCCGCAAGGGTGAACAGCACGGTCGGCCCTGGCAGCCATGCCGGCGGCGCCTGTATCAGGAAGCTCGCGGTCAGGAAGGCGACTGCCCAGGCGCGCAGCACCGCCATTTCCAGTGTATGCACGGTGTAACCGGCAATCCAGGCCATGGCGCGGCGATTGGCGAAAACCGGGCGGAAATCCAACAAGCCGCGCCGGGCGGCGCTTTTGGGCGGCGGCGCATCAGGCAGGATCAGCATGGCAATGGCGAAGGCGCCACTGGCGGCCAGCCCCGCCACCAGAAAGGCAAAACCCGGCCCGGCAAGCGCATCACAAAGCCCGGCAAGCGCGAAGGAAGCCGCCCCCGCAATCCCCACCCCCGCCGCATGCCAGGCGACAGCGCGCGATTGCGCCACACCCGTCAGCGGATCCGCGATGGATTTAAGCCCAGGCATATAAGCCCCCGCCCAGCCAATCCC
>JADCEX010000063.1 GCA_020249825.1 Roseomonas sp. | reverse complement strand
TTTCGTGTTTGAGGGTTGTGTCGCAACGCCATCAAACCCGCTTCCACGCCGTCCGGCCACCGCGAACCGGGCGCGCAGACTCTTACGGTCCGCGCCCGGTTCCGTCGGTGGCCTATGTCAGGTAATTACCGTAGCAGGACAGCATGTCTCGCTCAGAAGTCATCCTCAAATTATTGAATTAATTGATTTTTATAAAGCTTGACCAGCTTAGGAATAATCACCTGTTCAATCCGTCTTGGCGCACTTGCCCGCGCTTCCTTGGGTTCGCGCAGAATTTTGGACCACGGAACCAACAGCCGCGAGCCCCCCTGCCTGGACTCATCCGCCCTGATCCATGGCTTCTGTTTGCCGCCCCGGCCCCCGCGTGCTACCGCCCCCGCCAATAACCAGTGCTTCCAGCCGCTTCGAAAGGCTTTGTCATGTCTGAACAATCCACCGCGACACCCGCGAAACCGCCCGGCGCCATGGCGCCCAGCCCCATCACGCTCAATCTGCAATACACCAAGGATTTGTCCTTCGAAGTGCCGGGCGCGCCGCAAATCTTCATCAACCTCCGCGAAGCGCCGAAGGTTGATATTGCGCTGGATGTCCAGGCCCGCCGCCTGCAGGAAGGCCAGGAGAATTTTGAGGTTACGCTGCAAATCCGCTGCGAAGCCAAGATCGGCACCGAAACCACGGCCTTCATCGCCGAGCTGGTCTATTGCGGCATTTTCACCCTGAATGGCATCGCGCCCGAGATGATGGAACCCGTGCTGCTGGTGGAATGCCCGCGCCTGCTTTTCCCCTTCGCGCGCAATATCCTGGCCGAGGTCACCCGCGATGGCGGCTTCCCGCCCGTGATGCTGGCGCCGATTGATTTCGTCGCTCTTTGGCAGAATCGCCGCGCGCAGCAGCAGGTTGCTGCCGCCCCTGCCCAAGGAAATGCCTGAATCTGCCGCTTGGGGGCGAAAAAACGCTCCCTTGGGCGCTTTGAACCCTTGACCCCCGGCCCGCGCATGTCATGTGCGGGCGCATGGATCAGATGATGCCCGCACCGCAGCGCCGCCAGCGCCTGGCTATTGTGCTGTTCAACCTCGGCGGACCCGATGCGCCGGAAAGCGTGCGGCCATTCCTGGTGAACCTGTTCACCGACCCGGCCATTCTGCGCGTGCCGGGCTTCATCCGCCCCTGGCTTGGCCGGCTGATCGCCTGGCGCCGCACCAAGCCGGCGCAGGAAAACTACGCCGTGCTGGGCGGGCGTTCGCCGCTCCGGGAACTGACGGAAGAACAGGCGCGCAGTCTGGAAGTGGCCTTGGCCGATGAAGCCGGGACCGAGACGCGCTGCTTTGTCGCCATGCGCTATTGGCACCCGATGAGCGATGAATGCGCCCGCGCCGTGAAGGATTGGGCGCCGGATCGCATTTTGCTGGTGCCGCTCTATCCGCAATTCTCCACCACCACCACCGGTTCAAGCCTGATTGCCTGGCAGGATGCTACGCGCAAGATCGGGATAGATGTGCCGACCACGGCGCTGTGTTGCTGGCATTCGGATCAGGGTTTTGCGGCGGCCACCGCGCGGCTGGTGCGCGAAGCCTATGCCAAGGCGCGCGCGGAACTGCCGGCAGAAGTGCCGCTGCGCGTATTGTTTTCCGCCCATGGCCTGCCGGAATCCATTGTGAAGGCGGGCGACCCCTATCAATGGCAGGTCGAACAAACCGTCGCCGCCGTGGTTGCTGAATTGGCGATGCCGGAACTTGACCACATTGTCTGCTACCAATCCCGCGTGACACCTCAGGTTTGGATCGGGCCTTCCACGGAAGCCGAGATTGAGCGTGCGGCGGAAGAGAAAACCGCCATCCTGATCTGCCCCATCGCCTTCGTGTCGGAGCATTCCGAAACCCTGGTGGAATTGGATGTGGAATATCGGGAAGAAGCCGAACATCTCGGCATTCCCGGTTATTTCCGCGTGCCGGCGCAGAATAGCGATCCGGTCTTCATCGCATCCTTGGCGGGGCTGGTGCGCGGCGCGCTGCAATCCGGGCGGAGCCTGTGTTCCTTTGCCGGCGGGCGGCAATGCCCGAAGCAGCATCGCGATTGCCCGCATGAGAAGCTGCGCGTCGAAAATGTGGCGCGCGCCAAAGCCGAGGCATGAAACGCCCCGCCGCCATTCTGTTTGATTGCGATGGTGTGCTCGCCGACACCGAATGGGTGGTGAATAAGATTGTGGCGGAGGAAATGACTCTGCGCGGCTGGCCCATGACCGCAGCCGAAGCGCGGGAGACATTTTTGGGGCTCGCGCTGCCCGATATGCTGCCGCGTATTGAAGCGCGCATTGGGCTGCTGCCGCCTGATTGGGCGCAGGAAATCTCGACCCTGATCGCGCGGCGCATGGCGGAAGAAACGCTGGCCATTCCAGGTGCGGTGGAAGCGGTGCGCGCCTTTGCTGCGGCGGGTGTGGCGGTGGCGGTGGCTTCCAATTCCTCGCGCTTTGAATTGGCGGCGAAGATGCGGAGCCTGGGGCTGGCGCAGGTTTTCGCTGGGCGGGTGTTTTCCTATGAGGATGTGTCGCGCCCCAAGCCCTGGCCGGATATTTATCTGGCCGCTGCCGCTGCCTGTGGCGCGGCGCCGCAGGATTGCGTGGTGGTGGAAGATAGCGTGCCCGGTGTGCGCGCGGGGCGAGCTGCCGGCTGCCGCGTGATGGGCTTCTGCCATGAAAGCCCCGCTGCGGTGCTGGCGGCGCATGGGGCGGAGCCTTTTGCGGATATGGCGACGCTGCCGGGGTTGTTGTTGGGGGGCTGAAAATCCCATGGGCGCTTTGCGGGCTTGGTTCAGCTTCAAGGGACGCATCAGCCGCAAGACTTGGTGGGTTTATTATTTTCTGATCCCAACAGGCATCCTTATCGCCGCCGCCCTATGGGACGACTACAGCACGCCCGAAATCCCTACATCTGGAATATTCGGCACCATCTTCGGTGGCCTATCGGCCGTGTCGCTGACCACCCTTTGCCTTTGGGTTTGGATCAGCCTCGCTGGGCAGGCAAGGCGCTGGCATGATCACAATAAATCCGGCTGGTGGGGGCTGGTGAGTTTGATGGCGCCTTCAGTGCTTATCTTCAGGTTGGCGATGGAATCTCTTGGCATGTGGTGGTTCATCATCATGCATCATTTCTTGCCGGTGATTTTTTCTGCCTTTCTGTTTCTTCCGCCCCTGGATGATGATCCGAAGAAGCCATTGATCCATGGCGTGCCGGATGCAGGTTCTGCCCTGGATCAGGTGCTGGCACCCGGATTTTTCTTGCTGCTCATTCTCGCCTGGGTCTTGGCCGTGCTGGTCGGGGGTATCTTACGCGGCACACGCGGCCCCAACCGCTTCGGCCCCGATCCATTCGCGCCACCCGCCGCCAATATTGCGCTTCCCCCGCAGCCTTATTAGCCTTGCCGCAAGGATTGAGGACAAAGCCCATGACCTTGGCGCAATGGTTCAGCTTCAATGGCCGCATCAGCCGCAAGACTTGGTGGATTTTCTATTTTCTGATCCCGATTGGCATCAATTTCGCCGCCGGCGTGCTGGATACGCAATTCGGCACCCCTCGAAATGCCCTGCCGGACAAATCAGGCATGGGCGATGTGAATATGGGGCCTTTCTCCATCGTCGCTGGTCTGGTTGGGCTTTGGATCGGCCTCGCGGGGCAGGCGAAGCGTTGGCATGACCGAGACAAATCCGGCTGGTGGGTGCTGGTGAATTTCATCCCCCTGATCGGCTGGCTTTGGGCCTTCATCGTCGCGGGCTTTCTGCGTGGCACGCCTGGCTATAATCGCTTTGGCCCTGACCCGCTGGCGCCAGGTCCGCCGCCGGGGGGCTTTGGCGGGGGCTATCCGCAGCAAGCGCCGGAGGGTTGGCAGCCGCAAGGACCTCCGCCGCCGCCTTCCGGGGGTTGGGGCGCGCCGCCGCCACCTCAGGGTGGGGGCAGCGTGCCGCCGATTCGCCGGGGTTGATCAGCAGGGCGTGATTTCCCTGGCGCGCTTTCCGCGTTAAGGAACCCGCGTGCCCGATACCTCCCCGCCGCTCGATCGCCTGTCCGAAGCTGAGGCTCAGCCGGAACAGGCAAAGCGCGGCTTTTCGCCGCTGCTCCGGCGCATTCTGCTGCTGAATGCCCTGCCGCCGGCGCTGCTCGCGGCTTCCTTGCTGTACCTCGACCAATATCAGAACGCGCTTTTGGGCGCGGAGGTTGAGGCCATGCGCACCCAGGCGCGCATCTATGCCGGCGCCATCGCTGAAGCCGCGGTGCGGCCTGAAGGCGAACGCTATGTGCTGCAATTGGAAGCAGCGAGGCCCTTGCTGCGGCGCCTGGTGGACCCTTCGCCCAATACCCAAGCTCGGCTTTTGGATACCGCCGGCCTGCTGGTCGCCGATAGCCGCATCCGCGATGGTGTGGGCGGCGCGGTGATTGCCGAACCCTTACCGCCGCCCGAACCGCGCGGCGCGCTGACCTCCACCGTCGCCGGCATTTACGAAAGAATGGTCGGCCTTTTCCCGGCCCTGCTGCGCGGGCGCGGCGGCCCTGGCATGGTGGTGGATAGCGCGCCCGATGCGCCTGATTTCGATTGGCAGCCCGATCTTGGCCCCGATCGGCGGGAAGAATTGCGCATGGCGCTTGAGGGCGGCGTCACGCCTTATATCCGCCGCAGCGCCGATGGCCGTTTGCTGGTGAGTGTCGCAGAACCCGCGCGCCGCGGCACGCAAAGTGTTGGCATTGTGCTGCTGACGCGCGAAGCGCGCGAAGTGGATCGGCGCCTGTTTGAAATCCGCGCTTCCGTGTTGCTGCTATTCGCTACTGCGTTGATCCTGACGGTAGCACTTTCGCTTTATCTATCGCGCACCATCGCCACGCCAATGCTCGATCTGGCGCGCGCCACGCAACGCATCCGCGAAGGTGAAGGCCGCGCGCAATCCGTGCCCGATGCGCTGCTGAAGCGCAATGATGAAATTGGCGTGCTGGCGAGGGACTTACAGAATTCTGCCCGCGCGCTTTGGTCGCGTATTGACGCCAATGAACGCTTCGCCGCCGATGTGGCGCATGAATTGCGCAACCCGCTGACGAGTGTGCGGAGCGCCATTGAAACACTCCGCCGCGTGGAAGACCCTGCCAGCCGCAACCGCTTGCTCGCGATCATCGCCGATGATGCGGTGCGCATGGATCGGCTGATTGGCGATATCAGCGATTCATCGCGCGTGGATGCGGAATTGTCGCGCACCATCTCAACGCCGGTGGATATTGCGCCGATCCTTGGGGCGCTCACGGAACTGCACGACGCGACGCGTGATGAGGATGACCCGGTAGTGCTATTGGAAGGCGAAGCGGGCCCACTTGTGGTGCGTGGCGTGGAAGGGCGCATTGTGCAGGTTTTCCGCAATCTGCTGGGCAATGCGCTTTCCTTCAGCCCACCGCGCGGCCAGGTGAAGGTCACCGCACGCCATGCCGGCGCCATGGTGGAGGTGGTGGTGGAAGACCAGGGCCCCGGCATTCCCGAACAGAAACTGGAAAGCATTTTTGAGCGTTTCTATTCCGAACGCCCGAGTGGGGAGCGCTTCGGCCAGCATTCCGGCCTTGGGCTTTCCATCAGCCGGCAGATCGTGGAAGGCCTGCGCGGGCGCATATCGGCTGAGAATATCCGCGATGCCGGCGGCGCCGTGACCGGCGCGCGCTTCATGGTGCTGCTGCCGGCGGCGTGATTTCCCTTCTCAAGCAGGGCTTTCGTGATAGGCTTGGGACAAACCAAGGCTAAAACGGGGGGAAAGAGATGATCACGCGCAGAAGCATGATTGCGGCTGGGGCGGTGCTTTTGGCGGCACCGGCAGTGAAGGCGCAGGGCACCTGGCCGGATAAGCCGCTGCGCTTCGTGATTGGCGGCGCGGCAGGCGGGGTTTCCGATATCTTTCTGCGCATGATGGAAAACCGGCTGCGTGAAAGGCTGGGCCAGCCGATGATCATAGACCCGCGCCCAGGGGCGGGTGGCATGGTGGGGGCGGAAGTTACTGCACGCGCGGCGCCGGATGGCTACACTTTTTACGTCAATCACATCGCGTCCCACGGGATTGGGCCGACGCTCTATCGGCGGCTTTCTTTTGACCCACTCAGGGATTTGCCGGGGGTGGCGCGCATTGCCGCCATGCCGAATGTGCTGATCATCAAGGGCGATAGCCCGATCAAATCGGTGGCGGAATTGGTGGCCTTCTGCAAGGCCAATCCGGCGCGGGCGAATTTTTCCTCGGCCGGGTCTGGCACGTCTTCGCATCTTTCGGGATTGCTGTTTGGCATGCGCATGGGGATTGAGGTCACGCATGTGCCTTATCGCGGCACCGCGCCTTCCATGGCGGCGGTGATGAATGGCGAAACGCTCTTCGCGATTGATAACGCGCCGGCATCACGCCAGCAGGTTTTGGGCGGCTTGTTGAAGGCGCTTGGCGTTTCGACCGCGAAGCGTTCCAGCACCATGCCGGAAGTGCCAAGCCTGGAAGAACAGGGCGTGCCGAATTTCGATGTCGCTTCCTGGTATGGCATTGTCGCGCCCGCTGCCGTACCGGCTGCGATCCGCGAAAGGCTGGGGGCGGAGATAGTGGCGGCACTTAATGATCCCGCCATCGCCCAGCGCGTGCGCGATTACGGCGCGGAACCCTGGCCGCTTGGCCCTGCGGAATACGATGCCTTCATGCGGCGAGAGGTTGAAATCTGGGCGCCGGTGGTGCGCGCTTCCGGGGCGCAGATAGACTGACGGCGCAGGCATATCGCCAAGCCGCTTCGGTCACGGCATAAGCCTGCACCGTGACCAAAGCGCCCATCCTGCCGCGACGCATCGCCTTTATGGCCCTTGCCATCGCCATCATGGTCGGGTTGTTCTGGCTTGCTTGGGCGGTATTGGCGCCTGGTGGCTGGACTCTGTCGGAAATCCTGATCCTGATCTGCATCGCCGGCACACTGCCTTGGGCGGCGCTGTCGGCGGGCAATGCGCTGATCGGGCTTGGCATTCTGCTGTTCGCGCGCAACCCCGCCGCTGCCGTGCTGCCGGCGCTGGCCACCGCGCGCCCCGGTGTGCCAAGCACCTGCACCGCAATTGCCATTTGCATCCGGCGCGAAGATATGGCGCTGGTACTGCCGCCGCTCTCGCGGTTGCTCGCGGGGCTGGCAGCGGCAGGTGCTGCGGAGCGCTTTTCGCTTTGGTTCCTGTCGGACACGCCCGAAGGCGCCGAAGCTGTAACCGAGGAAGCCGCTTGCCGCACCTTTGCCGCTGCGCAACCGATTGCAACCCATTACCGGCGCCGCGCGCAAAACACCGGCTTCAAATCCGGCAATGTCATGGAATTTCTGGACCATCACGCGGATGGGCATGAATTCATGCTGTGCCTGGATGCGGATTCGGAGATGACCGCGGATGCGGTGCTGCGCCTTGTGGCTTGCATGGAAGCGGACCCGAAACTCGCGATCCTGCAACAGCTTATTCACGGCAGGCCGACCAAGGCGGGTTTTCCGCGCCTGTTTCAATTCGGCATGCGGCACGGCATGCGCGCTTGGGCCACCGGCCAGGCCTGGTGGCAGGGAGATGAGGGGCCCTATTGGGGCCATAACGCCGTCATCCGCATCGCGCCCTTTCGCGCCCATGCGCGGCTGGAAACCTTGCCTGATGGGTCGCATATCCTGTCTCATGACCAGGTAGAGGCAACGCGGCTGCATGCCGCCGGCTGGAAGGTGCGCGTGCTGCCCGATGATGCCGGCAGCAGCGAAGGCAATCCGCCAAGCTACAGTGACTTTATCACGCGCGATTTGCGCTGGGCTGCGGGCAATATGCAATATCTGGCGCTGCTGCGGCTACCGGGGCTGACCGCCATGGCGCGCTGGCAATTGGTGCAGGCGATTTTGCTGTTCTTGAGCGCGCCTTTTTATGTCGCGATCCTGTTGCTGGCTGCTGTTAACGGGCTGACAGGCGGTGGTGCTTCCACGCCGCTTGGTGCGCTATTGGCCCTGCTTTTCGCCGGCTGGTGCTGCCACTACGCCGCAAAGCTTGCTGGCTATGCCGAGGTTTTGCTGAAGCCCGCGCTTGCAGCGCGCTATGGCGGGCGTGCGCAATTCCTGCGCGGCGCTTTGGCCGAAATGGTCTTCACCGCCTTCATGGAGCCCGCGCGACTGATGAGCCAATGCCTGTTTCTGCTGGTGCTGCCCTTTGGCATCCGCGTTGGTTGGGCGCCGCAAAATCGCAGCGAACGCGGTATCAGCTTTCCGGATGCGCTCAAGCAATTCTGGGCGCCGACGCTTGCAGGCTTGGTGCTGACCTTCGTTTTTGCGTCGGTATCGTTCACCGCGCTGCTCATTGCCGCACCCGTCCTGATCAGTCTGCTTGGCGTTATTCCCTTTGCCATGCTGACCGCCGATGCGCGGTTTTCTGCCTGGCTGGTCAGGCAGCGCATTTGCGCGCTGCCCGAGGAATTACACGCCAATTAATGCGCCGCGAAAATCGCGCAGGGTGCCCGGCGCAAGAGATGCTTGGTGGCGGAACCGGTGAATAGGGCGCGGAGCCCCGTATGTTCATAAGCGCCCATCACCAACATCCCCGCCGGCATGGCTGTGGCTTCCGCCAAAAGCGCTTCCACCGGATGCGTGCCGATCACGGGCAGGGGCTTCGCATGTACATCATGGCGCTGCAGGAAACCCGCCGCGGTGCCGGCCAGGGCAGCGGCTTTCGCCTTATCATCCGCGACACTCAACACCGTGGCACCGCCGCGCCCAAGACCAAGCAGCGCAAAAAGCTGCACGGCACGCAGCGCCCCGGGGGAGCCATCATAAGCGACCAAGGCGGCGGCCGCGGGATCAAAACGCGCGCCGGGGGGCACCACCAGCAGCGGGCGCGTGCGGTCATGCAACAGCGCCTCAATCGTGGGGGAAAGCCCGTCTTCGGCTTCTTCGCGCCCCAAGGTTGAATCGCGCCCCACCACCAGCATGTCATGCGCGCCAGCGGCCCCAAGCAAGGCTTCAGTCGGTGAGGAATCCAGGGTTTCCAGGGAATAGGGCACGCCATCGGCGGCCTGATGCAAAGCGGCCACGGCCTCAGCCGCCGCGGCCTCAGCCTGGCGGAGCAAGGCAGCGTCACGCCTTTCCTTGAAGGCCGCAGCGCCAGGCGGCACGGCTTCATGCACGCCGGTGAGGCCAGGGCGATCCATCAGGATCGCTGCCGTCAGCGCCGCACTGGTATGGCGCGCGAGCGCGAGCGCGTAATCCCGCGCGGCGATGGCGCCTTCCGTATCATCCAGGGCCAGCAGAATGCTGCGCAACATGGCTATGCTCCCTCAAGTACCGGCGGCGGAGAGCATCCGCCGGAAGATCGGCACTGCTGCCGCCAGATCACCCAAGGCGACGCATTCGCGTGGCGTATGGGCGGTGGCGATGGTGCCAGGGCCCAAAATCACACAGGGCGCGATTTCCTGCAATTCGCTGGCATCCGTGCCGTAAGGGGCGGTGGCGGCGGGCTTGCCGGTAACATTTTCCGCAAGGCGGATCAGCGGGTGATCAGCGGGCAATTCCGGCGGCGTGCCTTCACGCCTTTCGGTCAACTCCACCCCCGCGCGGTCTGCCGCGGCCTGCACGGCGGCTTCAATGCCGCTGACATCAATGCGTCGGCTGCGGCGGAATTTTATCCGCACCGTTGCCTGCGCCACGGTCACATTCACCGCCGTGCCGTGATTATCAATCACCATGTTGAAATCGGAGAAGGGCGGGTCGTAAGCCGCATCATGATAGGCAGGGTCAAAGCGCAGTTTTTCGTAAATGGCTTTCATTTCCGCCATGAAGGGAATGAGCGCCCAATTCGCATTCAGCCCTTTACCGGTGGAAGAATGCGCCTGCTCACCCCGCGCAATGGCCGTGTATTCGATATGGCTGCGATGCCCACGCACCGGCGCCAGCGCCGTTGGTTCCGCCACCACAATGCCTTTGAGGCCAAGCGATGCCGCAAGCTTTGACTGTGCGGCGATGATGCGCGCCCCTTGCTTGCTGGTTTCCTCATCCGCCGTCAGCAGTAGCGTTGCCGGCACATGGGCGGGCAGGCCGCGCGCGGCGATGATGCAGGCCGCGACCGGGCCCTTCATATCCACACTACCCAAGCCATGCAGCGCGCCATCCAGAATGCGCGGCGTCCAGGGCGGGTCTGTCCAGCTTGTTTCCGGCACCGTATCCATATGGCCGGACAAAGCATAACCGCCACGCGGTCCGCGATGCGCGACCAGCGCGCGCTTCGCCACCCCTTGCGGGTCTGTGTAATCCAAGCGTTCGATCTCAAACCCCGCCAATTCGGCTTCGATCCTATCAGCCATCGGCAGGTTGGAGACCGACGAACGGCTATCAATCGCCACCAGATCGGCGGCCAGGCGGGTTACGGCTTCGGCGTCATTGCTCATGCCCCCAGCATCCCTTGCGGCGTGGCGCAGGGCAAGCGAGGGTAGGGTTATGGTTGATATATTCTATCTGGACCCCCGCAGCGGGGCCACCTATCCGCTTGCCACGCCGCGCTGGTGTGGCGATGGCCAAGCCCCCCTGATGCTGACGCCGCTCCCCGGCATCACCCGCGCGGCGATCCGCACTGAGGATCGTTCGCTCTGGCGCTATGGCGCCGCGCTGCCTTTCCTGCCGGATGACCCGATCACGATGGGTGAGGGCTGCACGCCGCTGGTTCCGCGCGTGATCGGCGGTGCATCGGCTTTGCTGAAATGCGAATGGTTCATGCCAACCGGGTCCTTCAAGGATCGCGGTGCATCGGTGATGCTGTCCTTGCTGCGCGCGCAGGGTGTGACGCATGTGCTGGAAGATTCCTCAGGCAATGGCGGCGCGGCGGTGGCGGCCTATGCCGCGGCGGGCGGGATGCGGGCGAAGATTTTGGTGCCGGCTTCAACATCCCCGGCGAAGACGGTGCAATCGCGTGCTTCGGGCGCTGAGATTGAATTGGTGCCAGGCAGCCGCCAGGATTGCGCGGATGAGGCGTTGCGCCAGGCTGCTGATATTTTCTATGCCAGCCATAATTGGCACCCCTTCTTCCTGCATGGCACGAAAACCCTTGCCTATGAATTGTGGGAGGATTTGAGTTTTGTCGCGCCCGATAATGTGATTGTGCCCTGCGGCGCGGGGTCAAATGTGTTGGGTTGCGGCATTGGTTTTGCAGAATTGCAGCGCGCGGGTGAGATCAAGAAGCTGCCGCGCATTTTCGCCGCGCAGCCGGAAAATTGCGCGCCGATTGCACGCGCTTTTCTGAAGCAGCCAACGATTGCGGCAGTGCCCACGATTGCGGAGGGCACCGCCATTGCGCAGCCTATACGCACGCAGGAAGTCATGGCCGTTCTGCACGAAAGCCAAGGCGGCGCCGTGATGTTGAGCGAGGCAGAGATTGGCGCCGCCACGCTGGATTTGGCGCGTACCGGCATTTATGTGGAACCGACTTGCGCCCAGGCGGCGGCAGCTTTCGTGAAATTGCTGGAAGCGGGCACGATCCGCGCCGATGAAACCACCGTGGTGGTGCTAACCGGCACGGGCCTGAAATCCACGCCGCGCATCGCTGAGCTTCTGGGAGTAGCCATCTGATGGCCGGGCCTCGCATAGCCCTTCTGGGCTTTTCCATTGAATGCAACCGCTTTGCCCCGCCAGCAACCTTGCGGGATTTTGAAACGCGCTGCCTGATTGCCGGCGATACCATTGTGGCCGATGCACGTTCCGCCGCCCCCGCAGCGCTTGGTGAAATGCCGGGCTTCATCACGGCGATGGATGCCAGCGGCGCTTGGGAACCCTGCCCCATCTTGCTTGCCATGGCTGAACCCAATGGCCCGGTGGAGCAAAGCGTTTTCGATGGCTTCATGCAGCAATGGCGCGAAGGCCTGACGACACTGAAAGGCCGCGTGGATGGCGTCTATTGCGTGCTGCATGGCGCGGGGCTCGCGACCGCCGATCTTGACCCGGAAGGCAGCCTGCAAGCGCTAATTCGCGAAACCTTGGGCGATGTGCCGCTAGTCTGTTCCTACGATCTGCACGCGAATGTTTCAGACCGCATGGTGGCGCTGACGGATGCCTTTGTCGGCTATCGCACCAACCCCCACCTTGATATGCGCGAACGCGGCGCGGAAAGTGCCGTGCTGATGCGCCGCCTTCTGGCGGGTGAGCGTTTCCATCGCGCCTTCCGCCGCTTACCCATTGTGGCACCCACCGTTTCCATGCTGACCGCGCAAGGGCCTTATGCGGAGGTGATTAACCTCGGCCAGGAATGGGCCGCGCAAGATAGCCGCATCGCCAATGTCTCCATCATGGGTGGCTTCGCCTATGGCGACACGCCTTTCAACGGCATGGCGGTGATCATCACCGCGACAGATCAGGCAGCAGCGGAAGCGTTGGCGGATCGGCTGGCAGCGGCGGCCTGGGAAAGGCGCGGGCGTTTCATTGCCAATCTGACGACGCTTGAAGACGCGACGCAAAAGGCACTGCATAGCCCTGTGCCGCTGGCTTTCGCTGATGTCGCCGATAATCCGGGCGGCGGCGGGCGCGGCAATACCATGTGGATATTGGAAGCCTTCCATCGCGCCGGGGTCACTGATTGCCTAGTGGGCGTGATCCATGATCCTGCCTTGGCTGCGCAAGCGCATAGTCTTGGCAAGGGTGCGCGCTTCACCGCGCGTTTCAATCGCGATGTCGCTGCCGATGATCCCTTCAGCAAACCCTTCAGCGCAGAAGCCGAAGTGGTGGCGCTTTCCGATGGGCGTGTGACCGGAAGGCGCGGCATTTTCGCCGGTACCGCCATGACCCTAGGCGCCACGGCTGCCTTGAAGCTTGGCGGCATCACCGTCGTGGTGATTTCCATTCGCACGCAATGCGCCGATCCGGCGTTTTTCGAACATCTCGGCCTGGATGTTGCGGAGGCACGCGCCGTGGTGGTGAAATCCCGCGGGCATTTCCGTGGTGGATTCGATGAATTCTTCAAGCATGAACAGATTGTGGAAGTGGATTGCCCCGGCCTCACCTCCCCCATTCTGACGCGCTTCGATTGGAAGCATATGCCAAGACCTGTTCTGCCGATTGATAAGGAAGCGCGCTGGCCATGAAGCTGGATGATCTGCACACCCCTTGCCTGGTGCTGGAACTTGGCATTTTGAAGCGCAATCTGGCGCGCATGGCGGATGCGGTCGCGCGGCATCCCGGGTTGAAGCTCCGCCCACACATGAAAACCGCGAAAAGCCTGGCGGTTGCGGCGCTGGCCGCGCCAGATCACGGGCCGATCACCGTCAGCACAGTCGCTGAGGCGCGTTATTTCGCCGGTGGTGGCTATCGCGATCAGATCTACGCGGTGGGCATCACGCCGCAAAAGCTTGATTCCATCGCGGCGATCAATGCGCAAGGCAGTGATTTGAAAATCATCACTGATGATCCGGAAGTTGCCAGCGCCATTGCTGCCCATCCCGGCATTTTGCCGACATTGATTGAGGTTGATTGCGGCGAGGGCCGCGGCGGCATTGCGTCGGATTCAGCCGTACTCGGGGAAATCGCTCAGCGCCTTGGCACAAAATGCGCCGGCATCATGACTCATGCCGGGCATTCCTATGCGGAACGCAGCGAAGACGGCATGCGCAAAGTGGCGGAAGCGGAACGCGCCGGCGCGGTGCTCGCCGCCGAGCGTTTGCGCGACATGGGCATCACGCCGCGCGTTGTCTCGGCCGGGTCTTCGCCCACCGCGCTTTACGGGCAATCCATGGCCAGCATCACGGATATTCGCGCGGGTGTTTATATGTTCGGCGATTTGTTCCAGGGCCAGATCGGCACGCATGGCATGGAAGATATCGCGGTGACGGTGCTTGCCGCCGTGACCTCTCGCAAGCAGGACCGCAATGCGGTGCTTATTGATGCGGGTGGCATTGCGCTTTCCAAGGATCGCAGCACCCAGGCGGCGCCGAAGGATCTTGGCTTTGGCGTCATGCTGGACCGCGACGGCAAATGGAGCTTTGGGGAGGCGATTGTCGTGCGCACCCATCAGGAACATGGCGAAGTGCGCGGCGCTGGCCCGCTGCCTTTTGCGGAACTTCCCGTGGGCGCCCTGGTCCGCGTGGCGCCAAACCATACCTGCCTGACGGTTGCCGCGCATGATCGTTATTACGTGGTGGATGGCGGGGATGAGGTGATTGCCGTCTGGGATCGGGTGAATGGCTGGTAGGGCGCCCGCCCTGTCATGAAAGCTTCACGTGCATCAGGC
>JADCEX010000062.1 GCA_020249825.1 Roseomonas sp. | reverse complement strand
TGAGATTTGGGGGCGCTGGGCGGCGCGCTGCAAGGGCTAATTCAGCATCAAGGCCTGGACATGGGCGGCTACTGAGGAACCAAGGGCATCAAGGTCATAGCCTCCCTCCAGCACTGAAACCACGCGCCCCGAAGCATGGCGCGCGGCCAGCGCACAGAGTTCTTCCGTGATCCAGGTGAAATCCGGCTCCGTGAGCCGAAGCTGCGCCAAGGGATCGGCCATATGCGCGTCAAACCCCGCCGAGATGATCAGCAATTCAGGCGCGAAGTCATCCAAGGCGGGCAGCAACAACCTCTCCCACACGGCGCGAAACGCCGCACCATCGGCGCCCGGCGGCAGCGTCGCGTTGAAGATATTGCCAACGCCCCTTTCCTGCGGCGCGCCGGTGCCGGGGTAAAGCGGCCATTGATGGGATGATGCCAGCATTAGCGATGCATCGGCTTCAAAACAGGCTTGCGTGCCATTGCCATGATGCACATCGAAATCAGCCACCGCCACGCGCGTCACGCCATGCACAGCCTGGGCATGGCGCGCGGCAATGGCTGCATTGGCAAAAAGGCAAAACCCCATGGGGCGCGCCGGTTCCGCGTGATGGCCAGGCGGGCGAGTCGCGCAAAAAGCGTGGCGGATGGGGCCAGCGCATACCGCATCCACCGCCGCCACCGCCGCGCCGGCGCTGCGCAAGGCGGCTTCGATGCTGCCATGCGACATGATGGTATCGGCATCCAAAGCCACGCGATCCCCCGTGGCGGGCGCCGATTCCAATATGGCATTCAGATAGGCTTCGGGATGCACGCGCAGGATTTGTTCATGGGTTGCACGCGGTGCCTCGGCGCGGGGCAGGGCGCTGAAGGCTTCCGCTTCCAAGGCGCGGGTGACGGCGCGCCAACGATCCGGGCATTCCGGGTGATGGGGACCGGGATCATGCGCCACGCAAGCGGCATGGGTCAGGATCAGCACGCTCATGCTGGGGCGTCGTCGCGCTTGCGGATCACGAAGCGATAACTGCCCTGGTCTTCGGAGAACGCCACCAGCGCATGGCCGGTTTCGCGACAAAAGGCGTTGAAATCGGGAACCGAGGCCGGGTCCGTCGCCAGCACAGTCAGCCGCGCGCCGCCCGCCATGCCACGCAGGGCCTTATTCGCCTTCAGTACCGGCAAGGGGCAGGTCAGGCCCTTCACATCCAGAATCGTCTCGCTCATGGGTTCTCTTCCACCATGCCTTGCGTATCGCCGCCAGTTCAGGCTTGCAGCGCCGCGCAGGCTTGACCAAGACTATTAGCATGAAACTCGGCATTGATCTGGGCGGCACCAAGACGGAAATCGTGGCCTTGGGCGATGATGGCGCCGTGCTGCTGCGCGAACGCCGCGCGAGCCCCGCGGAATATGAGGGCGTTTTGACGACCATCGCGGGCTTGGTTTCGGAAGCCGAATCGCGGCTTGGGCAGCGCGGCAGTATCGGCATCGGCATTCCGGGCAGCCTGAGCCCTGTGACTGGCCTGGTGCGCAATGCCAATTCCCAGGCCCTGAATGGGCGCGCTTTGAAGCAGGATCTGGAAGCCCGCCTGGGGCGCGCGGTGCGTATCAGCAATGACGCGAATTGCCTCGCCATGAGCGAAGCCGCCGATGGCGCCGGCGCGGGCTACACCACGGTTTTCGCGGTGATCATCGGCACCGGGACTGGCGCGGGCATTGTCTCCGGTGGGCGGATTCTGGATGGGCCGAATGGCACGGGGGGCGAATGGGGCCATGTGCCGCTGCCCTGGATGCGCGCGGAGGAATTCCCCGGCCCGCGCTGCTGGTGCGGCCAACTCGGCTGCCTGGAAACCTTCCTGTCTGGCCCTGCCTTGGCCGCGGATTGCGATGGCCCTGGCGCGCGGGATGCCTCTGGCCTGCCGGCGCGGGCGGCGGGGGGCGATCAGCGCGCGGTTGAGGCTTTGGCGCGCCATGCGGATCGCCTGGCGCGCGCCTTGGCGATGATGGCCAATATCCTTGACCCGGATGTGATCGTGCTGGGTGGTGGATTGTCCAATATGGCGCATCTTTATCGCGATGTGCCGGGGCTGATGGCGCGGCACGGCTTTGGCGATGTGGCGCGCACGCCCGTGGTGCAGGCGAAGCATGGCGATTCGTCCGGCGTTTTCGGCGCTGCGCGGCTTTGGGATGCGCCATGATGAAGCGTAGTTTCAGGGCGGGGGCGGTCTATTTCCTGCTGCTCTATGTGGTTGGCTTTTTGCTGGGTGCCACGCGCGAATTGCTGCTGGCGCCGCGCTTTGGTGTGGTGGTGGCGAGTGCGCTTGAAGCCATCCCCATGCTCGCCGCCATTTTCCATTTCGCGCCGCTGATCGCGCGCCGCTTTGGCATCCCGCCGAAATCGGGCTGGCGCCTGCTGATGGGATGCTTTGGCCTCACGCTGCTGATCGGTGCGGAAGTCGCCATGACGCGGGCCATGCGCGGCCTTTCGCCCGAGCAATGGCTGGCGCATTTCGCAAGTATTGAGGGCGCGATCTATGCCGTTTTGCTGGCCTGTTTTGCCGCCATGCCTTGGCTCAGGCGTTAATCCATGCCAGCACTCTGCCGCGATTGCTTCCATCACGCGGCTGAGGATTTCACGCGTTGCCCGGCCTGTGGTTCCAGGCGCGTGATCGCCCATCCTGATCTGTTCCGCCTGACGGTCGCGCATATTGATTGCGATGCCTTCTACGCCAGTGTGGAAAAGCGGGACCAGCCGGAATTGGCCACACGCCCGGTGATTGTGGGGGGTGGTGCGCGCGGCGTGGTCGCGGCCTGTTGCTATATCGCAAGGCTTTCGGGGGTGCGGAGTGCGATGCCCTTGTTCAAGGCGCGCGCTGCCTGCCCCGATGCGGTGGTGATCAAGCCCGATATCGCCAAATACGCCCGCGAAGGGGCGCGCATCCGCGCCATGATGGAAGCCCTCACGCCCCTGGTGCAGCCGCTTTCGATAGATGAGGCGGTGCTTGATCTGCGCGGGACGGAGGCGCTGCACAATGCGCCCCCCGCCGCGGTGCTCGCGCGTTTCGCCCAGGCGGTGGAGCGTGAGGTGGGTGTCACGGTCTCAGTAGGTTTGGCGGCGAATCGGCTGATGGCGAAATTGGCGGCGGAACGCGACAAGCCGCGGGGCTTTGCCGTGATCGGCGCGGGGGAAGCCGCCGCTTGGTTGGCGCCGCAATCAGTCGCGGTGCTGCCCGGCGTGGGGCCGGCCATGGCGAAGCGCCTTGCTTCGGCGGGCTTTGTGCGTCTTGGGCAATTGGCCGCACTGGATGCGCGCGCTGCCTTGGCGCGCTTTGGGTCGGATGGCCCGGCCCTGGTGGCGCGCGCGCGGGGGGAGGATGACCGCCCGGTCAACCCAAGCCGAGAGACCAAAAGCATCAGCGCCGAGACCACCTTTGATATGGACATCACTGGCTTGGACGCGCTGGAGGCACCCTTGTGGCGATTATGCGAAAAGCTCGCGCGGCGCTTGAAGGATAAGGGCCTTGCCGCCGGCGGGGTCGTGCTGAAGCTGAAGACCGCCGATTTCGCGCTGTGCACCCGGTCTCAGCGCCTCCCCGAACCAAGCCTATTGCCGGAGGTGATTTTCGCCGCTGCCCGGCCCTTATTGCAGCGGGAAGCCGATGGCACGGCCTTTCGCCTGATTGGCATTGGCGCGCAACCCTTGGCGCCGGCGGATCAGGCGGATCGCGGCGATTTGGCCGATCCGGAAGCGCCGCGCCGTGCCGCGCGCTGGAAGGCGATGGAAGCTTTGCGGGCACGGTTTGGCGAAGACGCGGTGGTATCCGGGCGCGGCTTCAAGAACAAACCTGCGCCGACCGAGCCTGATGACGGGTAGGCTTTAACGGCGCGGCTGCGCCTGCGCCACTTCTTCAAAACCCCGCACATCATCCGGGCGGAGCGACCGCGCATTGGCCAGCACTGGGCCACCGGGCCGCGGGGTCGCGGCGGTGCGGACATAGCCATTATCCGGCCGGTCATAGATAAAGCCCTGGATTGGGTAGATGCGCCCCAGGCTTTCCTGATCGCGCCC
>JADCEX010000061.1 GCA_020249825.1 Roseomonas sp. | reverse complement strand
GTCATGGGGACAGACCTGATCCGGCGCATGGATCAGGCGGAAGCCTTTGGCCTCACAACGCCGCTGATCACTACCGCATCCGGGGCGAAGATGGGCAAGACCGCGCAGGGTGCTGTCTGGCTCAATGCTGATCGCGTTTCGCCTTATGAGTACTGGCAATTCTGGCGCAATACGGAAGATGCCGATGTGGCGCGTTTCATGGGGCTATTCACCGAATTGCCGATGAATGAAATCGCCCGCTACGCCGCGCTGCAAGGCGCTGAGGTGAATGAGGCGAAGAAAGCCCTGGCGACCGAAGCCTGCGCTTTGCTGCATGGCCGCGCCGCCGCGGAAGCAGCGGCCGAGACAGCGCGCAAAGCCTTTGAAGAAGGGCTGAATGCGGCAAGCTTGCCGACGGTGGTTTCAGCCCTGCCGGCCAGCATTGTTGACGTGCTGGTGGAACACAAGTTGGTGCCCAGCAAAGGTGAGGCGCGGCGCCTGATCGCCAATGGTGGTATCTACGCCAATAATGAACCTGTTGCCGCGATTGATCGTGTGCTGGCCGAAGCGGATGTGCAGGATGGGGTGATCAGGCTTTCCATCGGCAAGAAGCGCCATGTGTTGCTGAAGCCAGCGTGAACTTATCTGGCTTTGCTCCAAAGCTCCGGCTGCAATTCTTCCTTGCGGTTCGGAAACAGCATGGCGCAAGCGAGTGTCACGCAAGCAACCCCGCCCAGCACCAGCATGGAAAGTGCGAGTGAACCCGTTGCTTCATGCAAAAAGCCAATAAGCGGTGAGGCAATCGCCGCCCCCAGAAACCCAACCGTAAAGCGGATGGAATAAAGCTTCGCGCGCAAGGCAGGCGCGACATAACGCGCCGTCATCGTCTCATTCACTGTCACCTGGCCGAAGATGCAGGCCGCGACCAGCCCTGCCACTGGCAGCACCAACCAGCCATCCAGAAAGGCCAGCGCAAACAACCCCGGCACCACCAGAATGGCGAGCGGCATGAACACGGTTTTGAGCGTGTGCCGATCAATCATGCGCCCCACGCTGAATTGCGCGACACCGCCGCAAATGGTGGCGAGGAAGGAAAGCAGGCCAACAATCGGCAGCAATTCCGGGCTGCCGGCCAGGCGTTCCTGCATCAGCTTCGGGATCAAGAGCGTATAGGCGTTGAACACCAGGCCAGAGACAGTGGCGATAGCCAGGAGAATGATCACCGCGCGGCGCACCAGCGCGGCGGGGATCTCAGGAAAGGGTTTGCCGCCCGCCTGGATGCGCGCCGAATCAAAGGGCGGTTCACGCCAGTAGAAGAAGCCCGCAATGATGCAGGCGATACCGGGGATGATGAAGGCCCAGCGCCAGCCCACATCGGCGGCAATCAAAGCCGTGATGACCGGCGCAATTGCGACCCCCAGATTGCCGAAAACGCCATTGATCCCCATGGCGCGGCCCACTTTCTCGCCAGCGGCTTCCACCAGGATGGCGGTGCCGATCGGGTGATAGATCGCGACAAATGCCCCCATGGCGCCAAGCGTGATGGCAAGCGTCATCGGTGATGGGGCAAACCCCGCCGCCACCATGAAAGCGCCGGAACCCATGAAGAAAGCCACCATCAAAAAGCGCCGCCCGAAGCGATCCGCAAGCCACCCCATGGGCAGCGCGCAAAGCCCGTAAATCACGAACATGGTGGTACCGAGTGCGAGGATAGGCCCGTAATCCGGGCCGAAAATCCCCGCATCCTGCTGCACCATGGCAAGCACGGCGGTTGCCAGGATCAGCAGGCTGTAATGGGTGAAACTATGTGCGGCATTGATCAGTACCACCTGCCGTCTGGCCGCATCCATGCGCCTATCCCCCAAGAACAATGGGCATCATGCAGTATCGGCGGGGCTTGCGCCACGGGGGGCGCGGCGGCGCAATTGGCGCAGCACATCACGCGGGTGGAAGGCGCCAAGCGCCATGCCAGCGAGCGTGAAGGCCGCCATGCCGACCAGGATCATCAGGCCCGCGCGCAGCAGATTGCCTAGCCCCGGCAAGAGTAGGCCGATTGTAAATACCGATGCGGCCATGATGGCACTTGCCAGCACCAGGCGCGGCAGCACGCGCCGGCAGCGCCGGTCCAGCACCAAATGCCCGCGCCGCACCAAAAGCCAGGCGAGCAAGCCGCCATTCACCCAGGCCGCGATACTTGTGGCCAAAGCCACCCCGACATGCCCCAGCACATTCATCAAGGCTAGGTTCAGCGCCAGATTGACTGCCACCGACAAAATCCCGATCCGCACCGGGGCCGAGGTATCGCCGCGCGCGAAAAACGCCGGCGCAAAAACCTTGACCAGCACAAAGGCCGGCAGCCCAACGGCATAGGCCACCAGCGCCGAAGCCGAAGCCGTACTCGCCGCCGCATCAAAGGCACCGCGCTGGAACAGGGCTGCGATAATCGGCCCCGCCGCCACCGCCAGCCCCGCCGCGCAAGGCAGCGTCAGCAGCACCGCCAATTCAATGCCGCGATTGAGCGCGCGATGCGCCGCGAGCTTCTCACCCAGGCGCAAATGCCGCGCGAGCAAGGGCAATAGCGCGGTGCCGAGTGCCGCACCAATCACGCCAAGCGGCAATTGCGCCACCCGATCCGCGTAATAGAGGTAGGAGACGGAGCCACTCACGAGGAAAGACGCGATAATCACATCCACCGCCAGGTTGATTTGTGTGACCCCAGCGCCAAGTACGCCTGGCACCATGCGGCGCAGTACTTGCCGGATGGGTGGTGTGAGTGCCGGGCGGCGATAGAGGCGCAGCGCCATCCCCGCCTGCCGCGCCGCGACCCAGACCATGGCAAGCTGCACGACACCGGCGGCAAAGACCCCCCAGGCCAAGGCATGGCCAGGTGTCGGCAAATAGGGCGTGAGGCCTACCAGCGCCGCCATCAACAACAGGTTGAAGAATACCGGCGCAGCAGCCGCAGCAGCGAAGCGATCCAGGCTGTTCAATACGCCGGAGATCAGCGCCGTCAGGCAGATCAGCGGCATGTAAAAGAAGGTGATGCGCGTGAGTTCCACGGCGAGGGCGAATTTGCCCGGATTGGCCGCAAAGCCAGGCGCCAGCACGCCAATCACCTGTGGCATGAAGATCAGCGCGATCAGTGTCAGCAGCGACAGCCAGAGCATCATCAGCGTGCCCATGCGTTCCGCCATATCGCGCGCCGCAGCGCGACCCTCAGCGGCCAGGATGCCGGCAAAGGCGGGCACGAAGGCGGCGTTGAAGGCGCCCTCACCAAATAGGCGGCGGAACAGATTGGGCAGCTTCAGCGCGACAAAAAACGCATCCGCGACCGGCCCCGCCCCAAGGCGGGAGGCAATCAGCATGTCCCGGGCGAAGCCGAGAATACGGCTTGCCATGGTCCAGCTTCCAACAGTCAGCACGGAACGCAGCATGGCGGTGGTGTAGGCGCCGCGGCGGCGAAGCGGAAGGGCGCTTGTTCTCTGGCCCGAGCGCGCCTAGGTGGTAGGGTCTTCCGGCACTGATGCCGAACCTTTCCGCGAGTAACCACGCGATACCAAGATGACCGATACGAACGATCCCAACGCGCCCTCCCCCACGGCGGCGCAAGAACCCGCCCCCGAAGCACCGGCGATGAGCGCCGAAGAACGCCTTGTCATGCTGGCGCAGGAGATGGAGGCTTTGCGCGACAAATGGCTCCGCTCAGAAGCCGAAATGCAGAATCTGCGCAGCCGTACCCAGCGCGAGGTGGCCGATGCGCGCGCCTATGCCACACAGAAATTCGCAAGCGATGTTGTGGAAGCAGCTGAGAACCTGCGCCGCGGCATCGAAGCCCTGCCGCCGGCGGCCGAGGATGAGCCCGATCTGCTGACCAAGCTCCGCGCCGGGTTTGAGGGGGTGGAGCGGTCCTTTCTGGGTATTCTTGAACGCAATGGCGTGCAGCGCCATGACACCAAGGGCCAGCCCTTTGACCCGGAAAAGCATCAGGCGATGGCGGAACAACCCGCGCCGGAGGGTGTGGCGCCAGGCACGGTGATCCATGGCTGGACATCCGCCTGGACGCTCAATGGCCGGCTGCTGAAGCCCGCCATGGTGGTGGTGGCAAAGGCCGAGGGGTGAGCCCTTCGGCTTGAAAAGCCCTTCAGCCTTAGGCGGCGCTGGCCGAGGCTATCGCGGCATTCATGGCGCGCACGCCTTGTGCCGGCCCTTCCGGGTGGTTCCAGACCGCGCCAACAACGGCCAGGAAATCCGCGCCCGCCTGCACCAGCGGCGCGCAATTGGCCGCCGTGATGCCACCAATAGCGACCGAGGGGATTTCGAACATCTCATGCCACCAGGCGAGGATATCGGGCGAGGCGCGGTGGATGGTTTCCTTGGTTTCAGTCGGGAAAAAGGCGCCGAAGGCGACGTAATCAGCGCCCAATTCGCCTGCTTCCATCGCGAGATGTCTTGAAGCGTGGCAGGTGATGCCAAGAATGCGCCCCGCAAGCAGCCGGCGCGCTTCGGCGTGATTGCCATCCGCCTGACCGAGATGCGCGCCATCACATCCAAGCTTTGCTGCAAGCGCAGCATTGTCATTCAACAGGAACGCGACATCTCGCGCGGCGGCAATGGGCATAAGGATGTCCGTGGCGCGCGCGATTTGGTCTTCGCTGGCGTCCTTGAGGCGCAATTGCAGGCAGGCGACATCGCCGGCATCGAGCGCCGCGGCCAGGGAATCGCGAAAGCCCAGCGGATCGAGCCTTTGCGGGGTGATGAGGTAAAGCCGGCAGGAGGTATCAGACATGATGGGCGCCAGAGCTGGGGATGAAACCCACACAAGCCGGAAGGGCATTTTCTGGCAAGCCAGGGCGATAATTGAGCAAGGGGGGCTAGGCGTGGCGCGCAACAGGGGCTATTGAGCGCGCCTTCCGGCCTTGTCCCGTTCGTCTAGAGGCCTAGGACACCAGCCTTTCACGTTGGCAGCACGGGTTCGAATCCCGTACGGGACGCCACTCCCCCTTACGCAAACATGCTCTCTGCCCTGAGTGGGCTTGTAAATTCCCGAGTATTTGCGGGCTTTTCGCCAGAAACCTTGATGGTGCAGGGGCGGAATGGTCGGACTTTTTCTCTCCGAATCGGGGGATTCTCTCCAAAGCTTGAGGGTTGGCCGATTTTTCCAACAAGGTTTAACACGTTGATCTGAATGGGTTTTGTTGTGCTGCGGTGCAGCATGGGTTGGTGAAATGGATGCCTGGGGGAATGGAACCGGGGACGGAAAGTCGCTCGTGTACCTTGGATCTGAGGTCCTTCCTCTCCGCCATTCCCGATTTGCCTCGGAGAATAGCCGCGAAAACAAAAGCCTAATCAGCCTGCATTTTCGGTTCTACCGCTGACGCCACCCCTCAGGCTGTTCCCATCGAGAGGGGGCGCGAAAGACGCTCGCTAAGCGTAGCGGCCGTGCCCAATGCCAAACAACCAGTGCTGACAATGTTAATCCTCAGCAGTGAGGTGCCCGACGCAGTCGTGCGGTGCGCGAGTTAAGGAAAACCTATCGCTCATGGGGCAGGGCAGAGAAGCACTTCGCTTTGGTCTTAAAAGCTCTCCCCCCAGCGCCAGCAGAAGCAGCGTGGCGCTAGGCTATGGCGCGCTGGGCAAGGGGATCGGAAAGATACGCGCCCTGGGCACGGAGGGCGGCGCGGATCGCGGTGGGATCGACGGCGCGCGGCTGATGCCCGGCATTGGACGCTAGTGCCGCGGCGACGCCCGCGGCCTGGCCAGTGAGCCAGCATTGCGGGATCTCGCGCAGAAAGGAATGCGAGGTCGCATCGCAGGACAGATGCCGCCCCGGCGCGAGCAGCCCATCGAGCGAACGTGGCACCAGTGCACCATAGGGTATCGAGACATTGAGGAATTTCGGCGAGAGCGAGGGCGAAACGCCGATCTCATCCGCATGGATTCGGCCATCCCAAGTCTCGCGCGTCACGGCAGCCACGCCCTCCAGCCGCCGTCCGTGGCGCACGCCGATCTGGGGTGCCGAGAGCATCAGATAGGCGCCGTCAAAGCCCGGCGCGTCGCGGCGGAAGATGCGGAGGTGCTCAAGCATCAGCTTGTGGCTGCGGATTTCAATCTCCGTCAGGTCGTCCACCTCGGTGGCGGAATAGCCGGACAGGCGCGGGCCCATGAACAGCGCCACATCGTCGCGCCAGCTGACGAAGGGCTTTTCAAACAGGCCAATCTCCGCCTTGCCACGCTGCATGAAGGCCGAGAATTCGTCCGGCTTCTCCGCGCGCCACGTCAGGAAGCGTGGCATATCGATACCAGCGAACATCCAGCTTGTGTTGATGCAGTGGTGGATGTCGTTCTCATGCGTATCGGCGGCGTAGGGTGCGCCGGCGCGCGCGAACAGATCGCCGTCTCCGGTCGCATCCACCGTCACCTTGGCCAGGATCGCGCGGCGGCCCTGCTTGCTTTCGAAGATCGCGCCGCGGACGGTATTATCCTCGACGATCGGCTCGGCACCCCAGGCGTGAAAGAGTGGCTCGGCTTTGGCTTCGAGCAGCATGTCTAACGCGGTCGCCTTCATCCATTCCGGGTCGCAGGTGGGCGCATGGGTGACGATGCCGTGGAAGGCTGAGAACCGCAGCGCCCACCAGGCGGCGGTCGCGGCATCGCGGGAGCCCCAGATCTCCCGCGGCGGGCCGGCCATGGCGCCGGGGGGGAGGCGGGCCAGGAATTCCTCGGCGAAGCCACGGATGACGAGTTGGCCAGACCAGTCCGTCATGCGGTCAATCCACAGCACCAGCCCGCCGGTGGATAGCCCACCCAGGTGGTTGTGGCGTTCCAGCAGCAGCGTGCGCGCGCCGAGGCGCGCAGCGGCGATGGCAGCTGCCGTGCCGGCAGGGCCGCCGCCGCAGACGAGCACATCGCATTCCGCATGGACGGGGATGTCACGCGCGGCTTCCCGGACGACCTTGCCCGTGGGCGTCCGGCGCGGGCCACGCGTCGTCGCAAAAATCTCGGACTGGAAGAACAGGCGGCGGGCGGGGTCTGGGTTCGACATCTTTGAAGCCTAGCGCAGCGAAGAGACTGCGTGCAATCGCCGCAATCCCCTCCACCGTTGCGAAGCCAGCGACGAGCGAGGCAGAAACACAGAAAGCAAGCCGATCGCTCAGCAGTGAAGCAATCTCCCGCTGGGGGCGGCCAAACGCCACTTCTCCTTACGCAAACATGCTCTCAGCCCTGGGTAGGCTTGGAAATTTCCGAGTATTTGCGGGCTTTTGGCCAGAAACCTTGATTGTGCAAAGGCGGAATGGTCGGGCTTTTTCTCTACGAATCGGGGGATTCTCTCCAAAGCTTGAGGGTTGGCCGATTTTTCCAACAAGGTTTAACGCCTGATTTAAATGGGTTTTGTTGTGCTGCGGTGCAGCATGGGTTGGTGAAATAGATGCCTGGGGGAATGGAACTGGAGGCGGAAAATCGCTCTCCGAGGGCCAAATCTCTCGGGACCTGTCGCCTTGGCTGATTTGGAGCCGCTTTCTTAAGTCCTTGAATTTTCTGGAATTTCGATCAAAAATGCGGCGCGGTTCGAATAACACTTGCACAAAATCCGTACAGAAAAAATTGAACGGGAGATACGCCGCAGAGGCGCCACACTTCCGGCGCCTCTAAGCAAGTCAACCGCCATCACTCGATCCGGACGCCAATCTCGCGGATCAAGGGAGCCCAGAATTCCCGCTCCCGGCCAAGGAAGGCCGCGAACTCTTCCGGAGTCCCTCCACCGACTTCAGCGCCCAGCGCCGTAAGCCGCGCCCGCACCTCTGGTACCAGCAAAGTCCGCGCTGTCTCAGCATGCCAATAACGGACGATCGGCTCCGGCGTGCCGGCCGCGGCGAAAAGCCCATACCATTCATACGTCTGCACATCCCGCTGTCCGGCTTCGACCAGGGTTGGCAGTTCAGGAAAGGCATCAGAACGGCGGCTGCCTGTGGTCGCCAGGGCGCGGATACGCCCAGCCTCGGCGTGTGGTTTACTTGAGGCTGGGCTATTGATCATCACCTGAATGTGGCCCGCAACCAAGTCATTAAGCGCCGGTCCACCGCCGCGATAAGAAACCCCCACAATATCAAGTCCCGCACGCCGCTTCAGCAGTTCCATGGTTAGATGGCCGGAAGTCCCGGGGCCAGGCATCCCATAGCTCAGCTTGCCCGGATTCGCCCGTGCATAGGCGATGAACTCCGCCACACTCCGCACCGGCACGCTGGGATGAACCGTGAGCACGCCGGGGAAGTTCGCCAGATGCGCGATTGGTGTGAAGTCTCGGACAGAATCATAAGGCAAATTCGGAACGGCTACTGCATTCACCGTGTGGGTGCTGAGGAGAATGCCAAGAGTATGACCATCCGGTGCTGACTTCGCCACCAAATCGGTACCAACGACCATGGCGCCGCCGGCGCGGTTCTCCACGACTACGGGCTGCCCCACCGAATCCGTGAAGCGTTGACCAAGCAGGCGCCCTAGCAAATCGGTAGTACCGCCCGGCGCGACTGGAACAATCATTCTGACCTGTCGGCTTGGTGCCCAGGCTTGAGCGTAAGCGGGCACCGTTCCCGCGGCCATGGCGCCAAACAGGAAATGCGTGAAGGACCGACGATCAAGCATGCTGACTTGCCTCCCCCTGCGATACTTCATAATGCCGCGTTACACGAGAATTCTAGCATCATCATTCCTTGGCAACTACCGTATCGTAAAGCCCGTAATGCTTCAGGCCCGGATGACTATCGATCCCGGTATATCTCAAGGACGCATCTTCGTATCTGCGAAAGGCGAAAACGGCCTGGTTCATCTGCTCCGTGTTGAAAACCCGCAGGCTCACGAGAAGGTCGAAATCCTTCACCGTCAGGCCCGTCACGGTCAGAAATAACTCAGGCTCGAGCTTTGTGATCACATCCCGAAGCTTGTTTTCGCGAAAATCAGTCAGATACATGAAGGCCGGTATGCGTGTCGCAAATTTGATCAGCTTATCCTGAACCAGCTTGCGTTTGGATTTGTATTCCTTCTCTTCCTCGGTGAGCTCCTTTTTCTCCTTTGGCGTTAGTTCCCCATTCTTTGCCTTATTCTTGAGCCCTTTAACCGTATCGCTCTTGTTGATGATTGTTTCGATGATGTTGTCGCCGAGAGCCCGCCAGCCTTCGATGCGCCCCACCGCCGCCATGGCTTCCGGGTTGTCCATGATGCGGCGCAGCGTGTCATTATCCACATTCACCAGCAGCGGGCTTTCCCACTTGCGCGCCAGCAACGTGGCCGAAGTACCGGCCATGGCAATGTCCAGGATACCGCCCGCGTCAATCTGCGTCATGTTGGCGCCGTCATAGGCAAGCACGGGCAGGAACGACACAAGGTTGCGGACAGCATTTTCGGGATTCGGGTCATTGGGCGAAAGACCAATCCCGTATTCGGAAAGCTGCCGAAGCGCCCGTGTTGGCGCGAAGTCGAACACAAAGCAGACAGGCTTTAGGATTTCTTCTTCATTCGGGTTATCGCCATTCGGGTTCTTGATGGACCAGGGTGACTGCACTCGGAAGGCGGCTTGAAAATAGGTTTCAGGGCTTTTCAGATTGCGCAGCATCAGAATGGATGACCATTGAGCCACGGTCACACCGGTGGTGAGCTTACCGCAGGACAGCGTGATGGTCTTGCTTTCAAATCCGCTTCCAATGGCTTTGCGAACGGGGGGCAATGCCTCAAGCCCGATCCCCGCATCAGCACCGGCGGCAACAATCACCTGATATTCGCGCCAGAAGGTATTGTGCTTTTCCGCCAACAAATTCGCCATGGCCTGACACGCCGCGACATTGGGCAGAAACCAGAAAGAATGTTGCAGATACGGCAAAAGGCGCACATCCGAGTATGGGAAGGGCGGCCGCGTCCCGGTTTTGAGGCTTTCCACCGCCTTCGGCGCATATTGGCCCCGGATGATATCCAGCCATTTCTGCACATCATTCTTGTGCTTGAACTGCGCCTTTTTGCCGTGGCCCGAGGCTTCAAAAAACGCGTTCAGGTCGAATTCATCAAACTCCCCGCCGCTGGCAATCGCCACCAGCTCCTCCGGCATTTGATAGGTCAAAAGCCGCATTTGCGGCAGCGCCGCATAGGGGTTCCATTTGCCGGGGTTTTGTGCGGCGAATTCTTCCTTGGCGCGTTGTTCGTCCGTATATGTCCAGTTGAAAATCTGTTCTTCAATAAATTCCCCAGTCGCCAGCGCCTTGAAGGGTGTGCCTGAGAGGTAAAGATAAGCCCTTGTGGTGATGGGGAGAAATTCAGACTCTTTTTCCAGGGGCTGTTGCAGATCCGCGATTTTCTCTTTGAGTTTTTTTGCATCATCAATTTCGGATTCTATTCGGGAAACCTCCTCCTCTTCTCCCCCAAAAAGCTCTTTTGCACTCTCTCTCCAGGCGCCGAAATGGTATTCATCAAACGCCACCAAATCCCAATTGACGGTATGGAGCCATTCATTCCGGGGTTTGATATTCCCAGCCTTGTCGCGGCCCAATAAATCCTGAAAGGAACCGAAATAGACCATTGGTCTGCTTGGATCACTTTCTGTCGGGTCACGGTCTGAGGATTTTGAAAGATACTGCCAGCCATCAAAATCCACATGGCTTTCAAGGTCTGTCTGCCAGGCGTCTTCAACTGCGGGCTTGAAGGTAACCACCAGCACACGCTTTGCACCGAGCTTCTTGGCAAGCTGATAGGTGGTGAAGGTTTTGCCGAAGCGCATCTTGGCATTCCACAGAAAGCGCGGCGCTGCGTTACTGTCTTCCGCCCAGCGGGAGAGGAAATAGGCATGGGTCAGATTGACCGCTTCTGCCTGTTCCTGACGCATTGGGAATGTTTGGTGATGGGTCCCAGTGAGTTTCAGCCCCTTTTGCAATTCGGCAATGGCGGTTTTGACATTGGTGGGGGAGCATCGCATCCATTCCCGCGATGCACCGATAATCACATTCTCAAAACCTTTTTCCGTCAGGCGCTGGCGAACATCACCATCCCGGAAAATGGTCCCGTCCTTGCGTTCTGCCAGCTCATCCAGATGCAGGGTATAGGGCTGTTGCATTTGCCCCTGGGATTGCCGGATACGCGCATTCACATCGGGCTGGGTTGTCTGGCCAATCTTAATCAATCCCGCATAGGCAGGCGGCGGATCATTTGGGGTCCAGGCATAGATGCGAAGCCGCGCTTGCGGCTTCGATGCAAGCAGTTCTTCGATAGCCTTAGTCATCGTCGTCTTCTTCCGCGATGACCTCGTCAAACAAATTAGTCGTTAAATCAATGGGCCTGACGATTTTTTCTATAAATAAAATCTCTTCCTCGGTCAGACCATATTTCGCGTAGAGTTCGGCGTCCGTCCACTTCTTCGTCCAATCTTGCTTTGGGACGAATGTGTAGACTTTCCGTGTCGTATCCTGCGATGGCTTACGCAAGAGTATCAGCAGGCGTGTAAGCCGACAGGTGAGATAGCTCAAAACGCTTTCAGCCTCGTTCTTCGAATGAAAAGGGCCGATGCAGAGATAGGTTTCAGAGGAAATACTACCGGGCTCGCCAATGAAGGGTGTGCTGATGACCCGGTGCGGATACGTATCGCGGTTCCCTGTCCCAGGCGCCGCGCGGCCAACGTATATCTTCCAAGAATCGATAAACTCTACCCCTGTCGTAATAGACTGTCTGGGCGTATAACCAATTCCGCCATTCTGATAGACAAGAACATCATCAGCACGTTTGGTCGCCTTTCCCTTGAATTTGGTTTCCAAGCCAAATGGCTTTCGAGAGCTTACCAATTGTTCGAAGCGCTGGTCCACTGGCAGAGCCAAAGACTGAGTTTGCCCCGTCTCTAAGGCGATGACCTTCTTTAGAATGGAGAGCCCTTCGTTAAACCGAATGAATATGTCCACCCCCGATTCAAGCAGCGGGCGGGTGGCAGTGGAAGTTGGCCAATCCTTGAAATTGGTGGTCACACGGCAGAGACCCGGATTGCCTCTTTCCCAGAGAAAATAGCAAACGCCGCCCTTCAGACCTACTGAAGGAAATACATCCGATGCGGCTAAATAATCATTGATCTCGCGCAGACGGTTATCGGTAAGCATGGCCTCACGAAACTCATCCAAACCTTTGCCGCCAGCAAACCATCGAGCTGGGATAATCATTGAAAGGTAACGTGGCTCAAGCGCCTTCGCTTGTTCGACAAACTTATGATAAATTGGCGCCGCGCTAGTACCAAAACCGCCATCATTTAATTGATACGGTGGATTCCCAATAATCACATCGAATTGCATGCCCCCCCCAAAAAGCTCAGCCATCCGAGCCTTGATGTTATCCGTATGAATGAAGGCATAAGCGTGGGTTTCGAAGCCCTCGCCACGCCCCAAAGTCTTTTGACTCGTACCGCAAAACACGCACCTGCCATCCTTCCAGGTATGTTCCATGCGTTCAAACCAAATATTGCCCACATCGTTGCTGAAGCCTTTGGTGACAGAATGCTCGCCCGTCGCAAATTTACTGCAATAAAGGCTCCGTCGCGCCAAAAGGCTGGTCAGATGGGTAATCGCAATACCAAACACCTGTCGCGTCAGAATATGGTCAACCCGCGCCTGCAAATCCGGTATTTCACCCTTCAACCCGTCTATCAGTCTTTTGGTGATTTCGCGCAGGAAGACGCCGCTTTTGGTGAAGGGGTCCAGGAACCGCACTGTCTTATCAGCCCATAGATTCGCGCCCGCATGGTCCGCGGCCCAGGCATCGGCCAGGGTATCCAGCATCCGATTGGCGAATTCCGGCGGCGTGAAGACCTCATCATTTGACAGGTTCGCAATGCAGGTCAGCACATCCGGGTTGCGGCCATGCAGCGTGAAGGCGGCTTGTGTGCTCATGCGGCCCTTTCCCCATAGGCCGCGGCCAGATCGGCGATGGTCATTGGCGGATAGGTTTTGGTCGGGGTGAAGATTTCATGCTTGCCCAAATGGGCAAATAGGCTCCCTTCGGCGCTGAAGGCCGAAGCGCCGGTCAGCACATCAAGCCGGAAATCCCGCCGCTGGAACTTGCCTTTGCCAAGATAGCCCCATTCGGCAAAGGTCATGGGCTGCCCTTCATGCGTTTTCATCGTCAGCGCATCGCCATGCACAAGGTTCTGTGACAGAACAAAGAAAGCGGCGCGGTAAACTTCATCCGTTTCGTCAATATTCAGATAGTCGGCCAGAATCTCCAGCATATTTGCGCGGCATTCCGCGATGTTGTCCTCCAGAAGCTCGATGCCGTAGATGCACATGAGCGCAAAAAGGGCGTAGATGCGCTTTTCAAAGGCGGATTTGCCGAATTTGAGTTCGACACTCGCCAGTTTGCGTTGCAGTACGCGGACCAGGAAGTTGCCGCTGCCGCAGGCGGGTTCCAGAAAGCGTGAATCAATACGCTCAGATTCGGCCTTCACCAGATCAAGCATGGCATCCACCATCCATGGGGGGGTGAATACCTCCCCATGGTCAGCAACGCGCTTCTTGGATTTGATCAGTTCGTCTTTCATCGGTGATTTGGGCTTTGCACCGCACCCAGCCATTTAAATTCTCTACGTTCCGTCGCTGACTGGTATGCCCTAGGCCTGGGAAATTTAAATATCTGCACCTCAGCGGAGATTCGAAAAAAATCGCCGCGCGCATTAAGCGGTGTTGTGCAGGCAACCATGACGCGACGATTGGTTTTCGCTCTAACTCTATCCATTTCTGTTGGCCATGATCCATCAATGTTTTGGCAGACAATCATCATCGGTTATCTCTGACCCACTTTCAACTATTAAGGCTTTGGGCATTCCGAGGTGAGTGGTGCACAGCCTCCCATCAAGCTAGACAAGGAGGCGGGCCATCCCATAAAATCCGGTCGGATTACTCAATGGGGGCTGGTCATGGATGTTGCCGCGCCGGCAACGTCCGTCCGCGAGATTTTCGTCCTTGTCGCCAACCGAGCAGTGGTCTAGCCTCGCACGGCGCGGCGTTGCCGCGCGGCTTAGGAATGGAGGGGGTCATGCGCATCACCCGTCGCAACGCGCTCGGAGGCGTCCTTGCGCTTGCGGCGCGACCGGCCTGGTCCCAGGCTGACTTCCCGAACCGGCCAATCCGCATCATTGTTCCCTCCGCGCCAGGCGGAAGCCTCGACGTTCTTTCGCGCCTGATCTCAAGACACCTTGGCGAGCGTCTCGGCTGGCAGGTGCCGGTGGAGAATCGCAGTGGCGGCGCGGGAAACATTGCCTTTGATGCTGTGGCGAAAAGCCGACCGGACGGCTACACCATTCTAATCGGCAGCGACCCGCTGACGCTCAATCCGAGCCTCTTCACGAACCTGCCCTTCGACCCCGTCCGCGACTTCCAGCCGCTGACGATGATCGCGACGCTGTCACAGGTGCTGGTGGTGCATCCCTCGGTTCCGGCGGAGAACTTCGCGGAGTTCGTCGAACTCGCACGATCGCGCCGTATGGACATTAATATCGGTAGCGCAGGCACGGCATCGCCGGGGCATCTTGCAACGGCGATGATGAACACTGCGGGCGTGCCGATGACGCATGTGCCCTATCGCGGGGGCGGGCCAGCCGTGCAGGATACGGTTGCCGGCAATATCCAGGGCGGCATCATGACCCTGCCCGCGGCCCTGCCCTTTATCCGCGAACGGCAGGTCCGGGCGCTGGCCATCACCTCCTCCGAACGCTCGCCCTTCGCGCCCGAAGTTCCGACCATGTCAGAGGTGCTGCCGAGCGTCGTCGTAGATTCGTGGCAGGCCTTTTTCCTTCCCGCCGGCGTGCCACCTGCCATCCTCGCCCGCCTCAATACGGAGATCGTGGCAGTTATAAACCTGCCGTCGGTGCAGGACTTCCTCCGCAACCAAGCCTTCGTGGCTGTGGGCGGGCCACCGGAACCGCTCGGCGCCTTTGTTCGGGCCGATGTCGCGAAATGGCGCGAGGTTGTGCGCCAAACCGGCCTCCGCCTCGACTGAACTCAACATCACAAAAGGGAGTGCGAGATGCCGCGCCAGCCGACCATATTCAATGAGACCCGTATGCGGGAGATGATGGAGCGCAAGAGCCTTGATGCTGTCATCGTACGCGGACTCGAGAACAGCAAATATATCAGCGAGTTCTTCCACAATGGTGGTAATCTCGGCTATCGGCCCTTTTGCGTCTTCTACTTCCGCGATCCGGCGTTAGCTCCGGCGTTTGTGGTGCCGGCAGTAGACCTCCACTTGGCTATGACGCAGACATGGATTGAGGACGTACGCGCCTATGCTATGGCGGAGTTCTTTACAGATGTAGACGCACATTTCTACGAAGACTTCGCCGGCGCGGCGACGGCGATCCTGTCCGAACGCGGCGTCAGGGGCATGCGTGTCGGTACGGAGGGCGACAATCTCACCTCCGGCTTCCGAACCATGCTTGATGGCTTGCTTGAAGGCAACCGCATTGAGGATGTCTCCTTCGACATGGAGGTCGTCCGCATGGTTAAGACGCCCGAGGAAGTACGGCGTCTCCGCCTTGCCACGGAGATCACAGTGAAGGCGCATCAGAGCTTCCGCGATGCCATTCGCCCCGGTGGCACCGACGAGGATCTGCACAAGGCAGCATGCATCCGCATGCTAACCGAGGGCGCCAGCGCAGTGAACTTCATCAATATTGCCGCTGGTCCTGCGAACGCCTTCGCCGCACACGCCCCCTTCCCGCGCGGTTACGTGATGCAGCACGGCGATTTTGTAAAAGTAGACATGGGTGCGCAGGTGCTCGGCTACTCGGCCGACTTCGTGCGTAGCTACTTTATCGGCGAGGCGAGTGAGCGCCAGCAAGAGATCTGGAAGCGCCTGAACGAGGTTCAAGTTGAGCTTGGGCATTGGCTGAAACCAGGCGTAACGGGCGGCGAAATCTTCGAGCGCGGGTACGCCCACATCAGCCGCTACCTCAATAACTTTCCTCGTGAATTCCTCGGCCACGGCATTGGTCTTGGTAGCCATGAGCAACCTCGGATGAACCGGGTGAACCGCACTGTGCTCGAGCCCGATAGTGTCGTCTGCATCGAGTACAGCTACTATCATGACGGCGTTCGGCATCACACCGAAGACACGTTTTTCGTCACCGAAAGGGGTGTCGAGCACTGGACCGCGGATTGCCCGCGCGAGTTGATCGTGAGCGTCTAAACATGAGTGTCGCGCTGGAAGGGCGCGCCCGCTGAACCTTGTGGCTCATCGGGATCGCCATGGGCGGGTTGTGGGCGATGTTTACGCGCGCGGTCAGAATGTCGGGCGGTCTATGAATGCTGACGGGTATTCAAAGCGGCGCGGGGCGCGGAGATGAAGTGTGCTGGGCCACGACGCCCGCTACTGCGGCGCCCCTGTGAAAGCCGACCCCTACTCCCCCCACCCCACCGGCACGCCCTCCAGCAGCGCCGGCAGCGTCACTCCTGCCGGCTGCCGCCCGTCCAGGATCGCCTCGACCATCGCGGGCGCCAGCAGCGTCAGCCGCAGCAGCGAGCCGACATACCCGCGCTCGACCCCTTCGGCCTTGGCCATTTCGCTGATCGAGCCATACCGCCCCTCCTCCAGCATCCGCCGCCAGCGAAAGCCCCGCGCCAGCGCTTTTATCAGTGCCGGGTCGCCATTCACCGGGACAACCCCAGCCCCGCCGTCGCCCTGCGGTGCCACCGCCCCATCCGGCCCGATGATCTGCTTCCGCCCGCCACGCCGGCGGATGGTCAGCGGCACCGAAACCGTCACGCTGGTCACGCCCTTCATGCTGCAATCCTCTTCGGTTGCGAAAGGTCCCGCGCCAGGCTCGCGAGGCCTTCCAGGTTCAGGCTGATTTGCGCCCCGACCTCGCCCACCACCACGCGCTGGACAAGCAGCCGGATCAGCCGCTCCTGCTCGGCGGGGAATAGCTCGGACCAGACGGGGTCAAACCGCGCCAGCGCATCGCGCACCGTGTCCTCGGCAAGGTACGGCGCTTCGGCCTGCGCCGCGCGCCATGTGCCCACCACCACCTCTGGCTGGCGCAGCAGGGCGCGCAGCTGGTCCAGCACCAGCGCCTCGATCTCGCCCGCCGGCAAGCGGCGATAGGGCGCATCATCCGTGCCGCCCTTCAGGACTGATTGGCTGACATAGTAGCGATACAGCCGCCCCTGCTTGCGCGTATGCGTGGGCGATAGCGCCCGGCCATCGGCGCCAAAGATCAACCCACGCAGCAGCGCCGGGGACCGATTGCGCGCCTGCCCAGCCCGCATATGCGGGTTGGACGCCATGATCTCATGCACATGGTTCCACAGCGCCTGGGGAATGATGGCGGCGTGCTCTCCCGGATAGGACTTTCCCTTGTGCACCGCCTCCCCAAGATAGACGCGGTTGACGAGCAACTTGTACACCGCGCCCTTGTCGAAGGGGCGGCCGTGCTTGGTGAGCAGCCCCTCGGCGCGCAGGATCGGCAGCAGGCGCGTGGCGGATCCGATTTCAGCAAAGCCCTCGAACACACGACGCACGGTGGCTGCGGCGGCCTCGTCCACCAGCAGTTTACGGTTTTCGACGCGATAGCCAAGCGGCACCGGGCCGCCCATCCACATGCCCCGCGCGCGGGAGGCAGCGATCTTGTCGCGCACACGCTCGCCGATCACTTCGCGTTCGAATTGCGCAAAGGACAGCAGGATGTTCAGCGTCAGTCGGCCCATCGACGTGGTGGTGTTGAAGGACTGCGTGACGGAAACGAAGGTCACATCATTCTGGTCGAAAATCTGCACCAGCTTGGCGAAATCCATCAGCGAGCGTGATAGGCGGTCAATCTTATAGACCACCACCACATCCACGAGCCCGGCTTCGATATCGGCCAGCAGCCGTTTCAGCGCCGGGCGTTCAAGGGTGCCGCCGGAAACACCGCCATCATCATAGCGATCATGCACCAGCACCCAGCCTTCAGAACGCTGGCTGGCGATATAGGCCTCGCAGGATTCGCGCTGCGCATCGAGGGAATTGAATTCCTTCTCCAGGCCTTCATCGGTGGATTTGCGCGTGTAGACCGCGCAGCGGCGCTTGCGCGTGAGCGTCGGGGATGCAGGATCGCGGCGGGTCATGCGCCGGCCTTTCGCAAGCCAAAGAACAGCCAGCCATTCCAGCGCGTGCCGGTGATGGCGCGCGCAATGGCGGAGAGCGATTGAAAGGGGCGGCCCTGATATTCAAAGCCATCGCGCGTGACGGTCACGATATGCTCGGTGCCCTGATATTCGCGGATCAGCCTTGTGCCGACGATGGGGCGTTGATCCTGCCGGATGCGGCGGAGCGTGATGTTGCCGCCATCAATCTGCTCGCCCAGCGCTTCCAGCCGGGCGATGGTTTCACGCTTCAAGCCGCCATAGGCCAGTTCTTGAATGCGATAGGCCAAGCGGCTTTCCAGAAAGCGCCGGTTGTAGGGCGGCGGTTCGGCGCCAAAAAGGCTCCGCCATTGCTGCTTCAAATCGCGGATATCGGCGTCGGGCAGCGCGGCAAGCCGGGCTGGCACGTCCTGCTTTGGGATGGCGGGGATGATCAGCGGCGGTGGGCTTGGCTCGGCTGGTGCGGTTCGTTTCATGCGGTTCCCTTTCTCTTGGGGTTCGCATAACGGCGCTGGGGGGCCTGGAAGTGTAGGCGAATGTCTCCGGTATTGGCGGGACCCGGGCTAGTCCCCTGCCCTACGCGGCTGCGCAGCCGCAGTAACCCGCGGGCGAGGATGTCGCAGACCTCGCAGAGGTGCGGTGGGAGGTGGGGGTTGGGTGGCGGGCTCACCGCCAAGGCTTCGACTGGCATGCCCCCAATCCAGCGTAAGGCCCCCCCATTATCTACCTTCGAAGCGGTCCAAACACGCGCGGGCCGGAGGGTTGAACCCTTCACCCCTCCAATTGTTCATATTATGTTCTCTTCATTTCCACCCAGAAAGAGGTCGCAATGTTGATCGAAACACTGGACAGAACCCAATGGAAGCTTAGTCAAGCCATTGATCACACTGCAAATCAACTTCAGAACCGGGTCGCCGAGGAGGCCTCAGGCGCCAAACCGCCGGCAGGCGCCCCACCCTGGCTGCAACCTAAAGACCCCCGAGAGGCGGCCATTAGCCAGGCAGGCAGGGAGATCCAAATCGCCCTACGCGACGGCGATCTCCTAGCCAGGGGGCGCCTTTCCACAACCCAGGCTCTCCCCTGGAGCCATGATCTGGGCGGATGGGACCTGCATTCAGGGCACCACAGCACCATCTCACCGGAGCAATGGCTTTCGGGCCGCGCAAATCTGATGCGGGGCACCCTTACCATGTTTGATGGCCAGTTTATCGACATCCGCGTGCCACGTTTCATGGTCCTGGCGATCTGGCCGGTTATTGTGCCGCCAGAGCTTCCTGCGCCCACCGATCCATCAACCGGCAAGCCGTACACGACCCCTTATATGGACCTGTTGGATCGCGCGATCCGGGAACTCAAAATCACGCAGCGTGACCAATGCAAGAAAGAATGGATCGCTGATTGGTTTCGCAAGCAGTCCATCGAAGGTGAGCAACTATCACAAAACCTTGCTGACGCGATGGCAACACTCATCCGCCTGCCATCCTCGCAGCGTGGTGGTGCCAAGCGCAGTTTTTAGTCGCATCCCATATCATGGGTTGAAGGGTTGAACCTTTTATCTGCGAAAAGGCCTCACCGGCTCCGACGCTGAATACACGAATCCCATGTGCCTAATTGCGGGCCTCACTTTTTCGTGGAGGCCCGATGACAGTTCCGATTCGCAACATCCATTCGGTTTCTACCGGGGATGCCGCATGAAAAACGCTACCGCTCAGGATGTTGCAGCAGCCCTGAATACTCGCATCACCGATCTGGCACGTGAACTTTGCGGAGATCCGAACCAAGACCTTTCCAGCCCACAGCAGTTGCGGTTCGGCACTCATGGCAGCGTCGCGGTCGAAATCGCCGGCGACAATGCCGGTAGGTGGTTTGACCACGAGCAGCGACTTGGCGGTGATGGCCTTGAACTCATCAAACAGCGCCGTGGTCTCGCCAATGGTGCGGCGCTTGGATGGGCGCGGCAGTGGCTCGGCTGGCCGCCCGTGGAGGGGTCATGCAAAACAACTACGCCCGCCAAGCGCAACCAAGCACCCGACGCTCCTGGCAGGCCAGACGGACCACCGACCAAAGTTGAAACAGACCAAGAAACGGATCGTTCTGAGCCATTCTCTATCACCATGCCGCTGGCGGCCTCGGCAGAAAGCGACGCGTTATCCCCTCCGGAAAATATCACAGGTGATGGAAACGTAGACCGGTCAGCGCTCCCATCCGAATCGAAAAACGCAAAAAAGGCTGCTGACGATGCCAAACGCGCCGCGAAGGTGGCGGAGATCATTTCTGGCTGCGAGGATCCAGGGGACACATGCGTTGAAACTTATCTGCGCCAACGTGGTATCAGCGCTCCCTCTCTACCTCCGTCAATCCGCTATCTGCCAAACGCCTATAACCAATATGGGGCGCTGGTGGCGCTGGCGACTGACGCCGAAGGAATGGTGCACGGGCTTCAGCAAATCTATCTGACAGCCGATGGGCGCAAGGCGCCGCTGAAGGTCCAAAAGCGTACCAACAAGGCCCATGATGGCTGGTCGGATATCTCTGCGGTGCGGATGCCCGGGCGTACCCCCATCATCCTATGCGAAGGCGTGGAGACAGCGCTTTCAGTTTGGCTGGCGACGGGTCAGGAAACTTGGGCATGCCTGGGCATCAGCAATATCGCCCGAGCCCCTCTGCCAGATGGTGCTGCGGTCATCATCGCCCGCGACGGGGATGAACCAAACAGCAAAGCTGACCAACAATTGCGCGAAGCGGTAACTATACTTCGTAGCCGCGGACACGAGGTAAATGTTGCCGAGCCGCCACCTGGGTTGGACTTCAATGACGTCCTGCAATCGGACGGGGCTGATATGGTGCGATCGCTGCTGGCAACCACGCGACCCGCCACCGCCTTTTCCAACGCATGGCGAAAAGACTTGCTGCTTAACGAGGATGGCGAGCCGCGCCCGGTGCTTGCCAATGCCATCACCGCATTACGCGGCGCCCCTGAATGGGAGGGAGTACTGTGGCACGATGCTTTCTCAACCACTACCGTCGCGCGTAAGCCGCCACCTTGGTTAAGCCGCACCGACGCATGGACGGAGACGCCTTGGGCAGATCGCGATGACGCTCTGGTGGCAGATTGGCTGCAACACCAGGATATCATGGTGCCCATGTCCATCGCCGGCCAAGCAGTTGAAGTGGTCGCACGGGACCGCATGTTCCACCCGGTTCGAGAATATCTGGATAGCCTGGCCTGGGACGGCACATCACGCATTGATGAGTGGCTTATCCGCTATCTTGGTGCGGAGGATACGCTCTATCACCGCGCCGTTGGCCCTCGATGGATGATCTCAGCAGTCGCACGGATTTACGCCCCAGGCTGCAAGGCCGACTGCGCATTGATCCTCGAGGGCCCACAGGGCATCCGCAAATCCTCCGCACTGATGATGATCGCAAAGCCCTGGTTCGCGGATCGGCTTTCTGATCTCAGCAGCAAGGACGCAGCGATGGAAACGCGCGGCGTCTGGATTATTGAAATCGCCGAACTCGATACGATGAGCCGCGCCGAAGTTAGCACCATTAAGGCATTTATGTCGCGAACCCAGGATCGTTTTCGTCCACCATATGGCAAGCGATTGGTGGATCTGCCGCGGCAATGTGTCTTTGCGGGTAGCGTCAATCCTGAGGGTGGATACCTCAAGGATCCAACCGGCGGACGGCGATTTTGGCCTGTCGTGTGCAGCACGATTAACCTTGAGACGCTGCAACGTGACCGCGAACAGCTTTGGGCCGAAGCGCGGGATCGTTTTCGGGGCGGGGAGCCATGGTGGCTAGAAACCCAGGAACTTGATGCGCTTGCTGCAGAAGAACAGGCGGAACGTTATCAGGGCGATGCCTGGGATGAATTGATTGAGGTTTTCCTTGAGAATGACATCGAGTGGTTGGAGAATGGCTTTGGCGAGCGCAAGCCATTTCGTCGTCCGCGATCGACGCCGCTGCACGACGTTTCCGTCGCTGAAATCATGGAGCGGGCGCTCGGCATCGAGAAGGCGCGCTGGACCCAGGTTGACCAGAACCGCGTTGTCCGTAGCCTCGTCAGCATGGGCTTCAAGCTTTGTCGCTCACGCAAGGGTGGGCATGGGCCGCACGCGAAGCGCGAGCGCCGCTATCGGCGACAGCCCACCTCGGGGCGCCAGCCGTGAGCCGGCCGCGCATTGGGTCCGGGTCTGCATGGGTGGGTCCAGGTCGGGGTCCGGGTGTCATGGCATCGCAAAACCCACAAAAATACTGGCTGGGTCCGGGTGGGTCCGGGTGGTCCGGGTATCTCATACTCTCTTTCGTAGCGGCGCATACAATCATCACGTGCGATATGCGCGTAACACAGAATGGGCATTCAAGGGGTGTAAGAGGAGTTGGGCAAAAACCCGGACCCACCCGGACCACCCGGACCCACGGCGGATGTCTGCGGGTTTTTCACTCGGCAAACCCGGACCCAAGTCGGTCCCATTTCCACACCAACCCGGACCCGCCCTTTGTGGGTAGCGCTATTTCACCTCCTGCGAAGCAGACCATTTGCCCTGTGCGATCCGCACACCGCGGCCACGCACCGATTCCAAACTGTATTTTGCCATTGAAAGGATGAAAATCATGAAGCACGAAACCATCATCAAGGAAGACCAGACTAAGGCAACCTCGATGAAGCCATCTGGGGCCACAGCCATGGACTCCATGCAAAGGCGCGCTTGGCATCAGCAGGGTGTTGCAACCTTCAACGTCAACGAAATCTCAGATCCTTGGCTTCGACAAGCTATCATCAACGAAGCGGTCCATCGCTGGGGACAGCGCAGCGAGGCTAGACGCAAGGGCAGATAAGAAAATGCACCAAGAGGTTTAAGCCTCAGACGGTACGAGGCGGTGCCTTCAGCGTGCCTGCCTGGGAGCAGTGTTCCATGATGCGAATCCCTTCATCCTTGTGCCGATGCGGTATGATAAGTTGAAGGCCATGGTTCCTTCCTGGCGCTATTGTATGCGGGGAGCAGACGCGCGCGACATCGCTAGCGTCAGAATAAAAATATGGGTTGCAGTTTGCACCATAGCGCCGTGAATTCAATGACTTAGGTGCAAACCTAGGCCCTTCAGGTTTGCACTTGGATTGCACCCGGCCCCCACATGGTTTGTAACCTTTCAGCGTGATTTCAGCAGCTTAGGTGCAAACCTCGGCGCATAGCGCCGCGCATCCTCGCCCAACTTCATCTCGACAGGCGCTGGTCAATCTTGGCCTGATCCATCGCGAGAATTGATGGCAGCCCTATCACGAAGGATGGACCGAATGGATGAACCAAGGCATAACCCCAGTTAAGTCCATTTCGAAACAGGCAAGGACGGGCGTGACCGCTTTTCATTGACGGATAAACTGTATCCTCGTTAGCCTCCGCTTCCACGAAAACAAGAACCCTTCGGAAGGTCACGGGCACCATGCACCGCATCGCGCCGTTGAGACGACGCAATGTTTTGAGCCGAACGCTGCTTGCCGCGGCGGGGGCTCTCGCGGCGCCACCGCTTCTGGCCAGCCGTGCTGTTACCCTTGGACTCACGCCGGTCTTTCTTGATTCGGATATCGTCCTGGTGCGGCATATCGAGAGCCATATCTCCGCCCGCCTCGGCAGGCCGGTTCAGGTCGTCAAACGCCGCACCTACCGGGAGGTCACCACGCTGCTGGTGGCAGGGCAACTCGATGCTGCCTGGATTTGCGGCTATCCTTTTGTGCAGTACCGCGAAGTGCTGGATGTCCTGGCGGTGCCGCTCTATCGCGGTCAGCCCTTGTACCGCGCCTATCTCATCGCGCGGCAGGATCGCGGCGCCGCAACCTTGGCTGATTTGCAAGGTGATATTCACGCCTTCTCCGACCCGGACAGCAATTCAGGTTTTCTGGTTACGGGCGCCATGCTGGCTGATATTGGCACAACGCCTGGTGCATTTTTTGCCCGCAGCTTCTTCACCTATGGCCATCGCAATGTGATTAGGGCGGTTGCCGCTGGGCTCGCTCAATCGGGTTCGGTGGATGGCTATGTCTGGGACGTGATGTCCGAGATTGAGCCTGCGCTGGTTGGTGCCACACGCATTGTCCAGGCTTCCGCCCCTATGGGTTTCCCACCTTTCGCATCGTCCCGCCAGGCCGACCCGGGCTTGGCACGCTCCATCCGTGATGCGTTGCTCACCATGCCCGAAACGCCCGATGGGCGCGCCATTCTCGCTACCCTGCGGCTTGATGGCTTCGTAGCCGCATCGCCGGATTTATTCGACAGCATCGCGGCACTCAGCAAACGCGCGCGGGCTGCTGGATGATACGCGCGCCCACGCCGCGCCGCTGGCCGCTTGCGCTGCGCGTGCCACTTTTGATTACGCTGCTCATGATGGGCATTGCCGCCGCCATATCAAAACTCGTCCTACTCCGGCTTGAAGCAACTCAGGCGACGCATTTCGAGGAACTCAGCGGTGCCTATCTTGATGGGCTTTCAACCGCGCTGCTGCCGGCGATGATCCGCCGCGACCCCTGGGAAGCCTTCGATGCGCTTGACAGGTCACGCACGCGCTATCGTGGTGTCGGGGCGCTGCGTGTGCTTGTCATGCTACCGGATGTTACGGTGTTGGCGTCTTCGGACCCCGTCCGCCATCCACTTGGCGCGGTAGCACCGGCGGAGGCCATTTCACCACCAATGCCTCTGCAGGTCGGTGCCGCGACAAGTTGGATTCATCGCGCAGTGAGTGAGGGTGGCGTGCCAATCGGGCACATTTCGGCGGAAGTGGACATAACCGCGCTCGCCAGTGAAAGACGGGCCACGCTGCTTGCACTTCTTGGTGTCAATGCAACACTCACGCTGGTTTTCGCCATTCTCGGATGGCTCTTGGTCCAGCGCATGCTGCGTCCTGTACTAAGATTATCGGAACACCTTGGCCGCGCCACAGATGGGCGGCTGGACCCGATCCCTGAAGCCGAATTGCCACCTGCGGATACCGAAGCGGGCCGTGCTTTCCGCCGCTACAATGCCGCCGCCACCGCCATTGCCGAACGCGAAGCGCTGCTCAACAGGCTTGCTGAAGAGGAAAGGCGCGCGCTGGTGGGGCGCTATGCCTCGGCCATGGCGCATGAGGTGAATAACCCGCTGGGCGGTCTGTTCAACGCGGTACGCATGATCCAGCGGCATGGTGATGATCCGGAACGGCGGCTGCGCGCGGCTTCATTGCTGGAACGCGGGCTCACGGGCATCCACAATATCGTTCGTGCCTCCCTTATTCTGTGGCGCGGAGAGGCGGATACGCGACCGGTCTCGGTGGCTGATATTGATGATCTTCGTCTGCTGATTGAAAGTGAGGCGCGGCGCCGCGACCTCGTACTTAATTGGCATCAGACGATGGAGGGCAGCTTTCCTGCGCCGGCCCAGGCAGTGCGTCAGATTGCGCTGAACCTGCTGCTCAATGCATGCGCCGCCTCACCGCCGGGTGGCCGCATTACGGTGCGCGCTGACGCTGCCGATGGGCTGCTGACCCTGTTTGTGGGTGATGAAGGGCCTGGTCTGCCGGCTGAGGCGCGCAGGCTGCTGCTGGATGGCCAAACGGAACAAGTACCGCAGGCGGGCGGCCTTGGCCTTTGGACGGTGGTGCGCCTGGTGCGCGAACTCAATGCCGAGTTGCAGCTTGCTGATCCACCCGGTACCCATATCTCTATCCGGATCCCAGATGACGAACGCCGCACGCACCGCCTCGCCGCTGCCTGATCCAGCGCCCCATGTGGCGCTGATCGAAGATGATCCCGTCATGGGCCAATCCGTGGCGGATTGGCTGGCGGTGGAAGGCTATCAAGCCAGTTGGTTCCGCTCGGGCAGTGAAGCCATCAGCGCCTTGTCGCGTTCGGCGCCCGATGCCGTGATTTGCGACATACGCCTACCCGACATGAATGGGGAGGAAGTCTATCGCGCGCTTGCGCTATCCTGTGGATTGGCACCCATTATCTTCATTACTGGCCATGGCGATATCGCACAGGCCGTGCGGCTTATGCAGGCTGGCGCGGCTGATTACCTTACCAAGCCATTCGATATCGAGGCCTTGCTGCGCCGGCTTGACGCCCTGCTGGCGCCCCGCTGGCAGCGTGGCCAAGGCTATGTTCTGGGTGAGGCCCCCGCCATCCTGGCCGTGGAACGCGCGCTCCGCCGCGTGGCACCGATTGATTCGACAGTTCTGCTGACGGGGCCAAGCGGGTCAGGCAAGGAAGTTGCCGCACGGCTTCTGCATGCCGAAGGACCGCGCGCGCGGCTGCCCTTCGTTGCGACCAATTGCGCTGCCCTGCCAATGGATCTGCTGGAAAGTGAAATATTCGGTCATGAACGCGGCGCTTTCACAGGCGCCACAGCGCGGCATGAGGGGTTGGCTGAGCAGGCCGGCGCCGGCACCTTGTTCCTGGATGAGGTGGCGGAACTCCCCATGCCGCTACAGGCGAAACTGCTGCGCCTGGTGCAGGAGCGCGTTTTCCGCCGCTTGGGCGGCGAACGTGATTTGCCCTTCCGTGCGCGGATCGTGGCGGCGACCAATGCCGATCTGGAGGCGCGGATTGCTGAGGGGCGTTTTCGCGAGGATTTGTTTTTCCGCCTTGCCGTGATTCGCATCACCATGCCAGCGCTGCGCGAGCGGCGCGAAGATATTCTGCCTCTTGCGCGTCGGTTTCTTGGCGAATTCGCAGCCGGCTTTGCGCGGCCCTTGCGCGGCTTCACGACCTTGGCGGAGGATGCGCTGATCAATCACGATTTCCCGGGCAATCTGCGCGAACTTCGTAACCGGATTGAACGCGCAGCCGCATTGACCGATGGGGAATTGATCACGGCGGGCGATCTTTTTCCGGAGCGAAGCTTACGGACCGGGGCTGATGCACCAGTACAGCGACTGGCCGATGCGCGTGATGCCGCTGAGCGCCGCGCCATCACGGCGGCCCTTGCGGCAAGCCAAGGCGACGTCACCCGGGCGGCGGAATGGCTTCAGGTGTCGCGCTCAACCCTTTTTGAAAAGCTGCGTCGGTTTGGCCTGCGCGGCGACAGCGTGTGATCCAGTCCGAAATATCGGACGGTTGCGGGGGCAGAGTCCGAAATTCCGGACCAGCAACACCAGGCCTTCCTTGAAGAACAATGCCTTGGCGCGTCGTGCCCTGCGGCGCAGCGTGGCACCAACATTGCTGAACACTTCCCAGCAAAGCCGGAAGTCCGGCTGCAAGAGGGAGGATAACACAATGTCTGATGTCAAGCGCGAAGCCCGGCAGCGCGCCGAGGCGGATGCTATCGCGACCGAAGTGCTACGCCACGGAACCAATACGCAGCGGCGGTCACTTTTCGTCTCGGCTGCCGCCTTTGGTGCGGCCGCCATGACCCTGCCAAGCATAACACCCGCCTCGGCCCAAACCGCGCCCGCAGCACCTGCGGCCCCAGCCGCGCCAGCGCGCCGCGCCATCCTCAAGGATGATAGCCGGGTGCTGAATATCGGCGCCACGGTGCGTTCCGGAAATTTCTGGGACTTCAAGACTTTCATGACGCCGATCGAGGAATTCTATGTCCGCAACCACTACCCGACGCCGACTGTGGAAGCCCGTCCGGTTTTGTTGCGCGAGAACTGGAAACTCCGCATCCATGGCGCTTCCGTGGAACGTCCGGTGGAGCTCAGCTACAATGACCTGATCGGCATGCGCAGCCGCACGATCATTGCGACAATGGAATGCCACGGCAATGGCCGCACCCTGTTTTGGGAACAGGATGGGCTGACTGGCCAGCAGGTTGCAGGCGGCAATTGGGTGCTAGGCGCGATTGGCCAAGCCGAGTGGCAATATGTGCCCATGAGCGAAATCTTTGCGCGCGTTGGCATAAAGCCGGGCGCGCGCACCGTGCTTTTCTGGTCCGGTGTGGATGGCAATGATATGGGGCGCCCGATGCCCTATAGCGATGTGGTCGCGCTGCAACATGATATGGGCGTGTGCTTTGCGATGAATGGCAATCCTTTGGTGCCAGATCATGGCGCGCCGGTCCGCATGGTGGTCCCCGGTTGGGGTGGCACGGCGTCCATCAAATGGCTGACTGAAATCCGCGTCTCCGACAAGCGTATCTGGAGCCGTCTCAATACGCGCGGCGAGGTGTTTATCGGCCCGAGCTATCAGCGCCCGGAATTTAGCGCCACTGAGGATGAATTCATTGGCGTCGGTCCGGATGATATTCAGGGCCCGATGGTCACTTGGATGCCACCGAAATCCTTCCTGACCATTCCACTGGTTCTGGAAAAATCTCCCTCCGTGCCGGCGAATTACCCATTGCAGCGCGGGCAATTACCGCGGCTTTCGGCCGGGCGTCAGGAATTGACCGGCTATGCCTGGGCGCCACAACACGGGGTGCGGCAGGTGGAGGTCAGGATCAATGGCGGCGCCTGGCAGCGTGCGGAGATCCGGCAGCCAAATCTTGGCAAATACACGTGGGTCCGCTTCTCCACGCCGTGGGATGCGCCAGCAGGGCGGCATGTGATCGAAACCCGCACCACGGATAATGCCGGCACCACGCAACCGGAAAGCGTCCCGATGAATTCACTCGGCATGGCGAATTGGGCCATTCCGAAATTCCGTGTCGAAGTGGCCTGAAGGCCTGGCTGCGGGCGGTGTTCTGTGCATCGCCCGCAGTGCCTTTGTCAGTGGTTCTTGAACATAAAGAAGCAAAGCCATGCGTTTCTTGATATTGCCGCTGCCGGCCTTGGCTGGACTTGCGCTGCTTGTTTCTGCTGCCATCGGGCAGCCCGCGCCCTCACCCCAAATTGTCGAGGGTCAGCGCCTCTACGCCGAAAACTGCGCCGCATGCCATGGCGATGATGGTCGGCGAGGTGCCGGCTTTCAGACGCCTATCTGGGGCGAGCGGACACAAATTCGGAAATTCAGTAACGCGCTTGGTCTGTTTGAATACAACCAAATGATGATGCCCTTTGACGATCCGACGCGTCTCACCGATGAGCAGAAATGGGCCATCGTTGCCTATATGCTCTTCAATCACGGAGCGATTGCGCGGGATGCGACGCTTGAGGCGGGGAAAGCGGCGACGGTGGGTATTCAATAGACGAGGATGATTCAAATTCCATCTTGGAGACAGACGTAACGCTGGCCTTCGCAGGTGTTATCCTCATTCTCGCCGAGGCATTGGACCCGCCGAAATTCACAGTACTTCCGGAAAAGCTATTTTTGCGCTGGATTATAAGTAAAAAATGAAGGTGCAGTAGCGCTGTTCATGCAGCGTGAGAGGGCTCTTGGAAACCAGCAACCGCGACGCGCTCGATTTCCACGATGTCGCAGTCTGGTCCATCCGCCAGGCACTCGCGGAAGCCTATGCCGCCGGCCAAGCCGCCGCGAAGCGCAGCAGAAAGCGCAACCGATAGAGGAAAGCGAGGGCCGAATGGTGCTGCCATTTGGCCCTCACATCATGATCAAACACTGCTGATCTTTGCAATGAAATGACGCTCTATTTCGCTTGGCTCAGCCCCCATCACAGCGCGAATGGTCTGTCACGCGCAGGGGATTTCCCCCGCCGATGACGGAGACAAACAGATGAGCACGATCCTTCCCACCGAAAACCAAGACTGGGGTTTCTGGGGCACCATGCGCGAACACGCAGCAGATGCCTGGTCGATTGCTTTCACCGCGATCCACAACGCGACAAGCACGGATCCCGCCTCGGTCCGCGCCTTCCTCGACAGCCGCTACGGGCGCCACTTCGCGGATGGGGTGAATGGCCAGATGCATCACGGCGCGAGCCTTGCGGACGCCATCGCCAATACCACGGCGGAATGGATGGGCTGGCGCATTACGCAGCGCACCAGCCGCGAGACGGGCATCCCCGCCGGCCTGCCCTACCTGACGGGCTTCGTGATCAACGAAGGCATCGCCGCCGAAGCGCAAGACTGAAGCGCAGCCCGCTGCGAGGCGGCGCCGCACTGCCCCGCAGGGTCCGCCCGCGGGGCTCCCGGCAGTAGGGGCCGATGGTCGGCGCCCGCAACCGGAGACGAAGACGATGAAGCTTTCAGATACGCAGCGGATTGTATTGAGCCATGGCGCGCAGCACCCACAATTGCTGGCGATTGCGCCGAAGCATTTGCCAGTTGCCGCCTGCCGCGCGGTGGTGAACAGCCTG
>JADCEX010000060.1 GCA_020249825.1 Roseomonas sp. | reverse complement strand
TTCACGTGATGCACCAGGGACACGTTTTCGATGTCATACATATTGCCTTCGGTCAGCAGGCCGAATTGGCGGAGCAATTCTTCCACCCTTTCGCCGCCCAATTCCGTCAGGCTCACGGCGCGCTGCTTTTCGTCCTTTTCGAGGGTTTCCTTGTCCTTCACCAGCTCCTTCATCACCTCATCGGTGCGGCGGTAAAGGTCTGAAGTGTCATCGGTTGGGCCGCTGATAATCAGCGGCGTGCGCGCTTCATCCACCAGGATGCTGTCCACCTCATCCACGATGGCATAGGCGAAATCGCGCTGGACCATATCTTCCAGCCGATACTTCATATTGTCGCGCAGATAATCAAAGCCGTATTCATTATTGGTGCCGTAGGTGACGTCACAGGCATAGGCCGCCTGGCGCTGGTCATCCGTCAGCCCATGGACAATCACGCCAACGGTGAGGCCCAGAAAGCCATAGACGCGCCCCATCCATTCCGCATCGCGCTTGGCCAGATAATCATTCACCGTCACCACATGCACGCCCTTGGCGGGCAGCGCATTCAGGTAAACCGGCAGGGTCGCCACCAGCGTCTTGCCTTCGCCGGTTTTCATCTCGGCGATCTTGCCTTCATGCAGCACCATGCCGCCGATCATCTGCACATCGAAATGGCGCAGACCCAGCACGCGGCGCGAAGCCTCCCGTACGGTCGCGAAGGCTTCTGGCAGCAGCGCATCCAAGGTTTCGCCCTTGGCCAGCCTTTCGCGGAACAGCGCGGTCTGGCCCGCCAGCGCCTCATCCGAAAGCGCCTGCATGCGCGGTTCCAGCGCATTGATCGCGGGCACGCGGGATTGATAGCGCTTGAGCGCGCGGTCGTTGGAGGTGCCGAAAATGGCGGCGGCAAGGCGGGCAAACATCTGGCGCGTCTATCTCTGGCGGGCTCGCGCCCGTTCCTGGCGCCGGGGCGCCTCAAGCATGTTTCGGATTGGCGGCAGAGATAGGCTTCCCAGGGGGGCGGGTCAACGCTTGCGCCTTGTGGGGAAGGGGCGCATCGGTCATGTTCCGGGCCAAACACCGGATTGGGAACAGCCCCTATGCGCCATTCGCGCGGCCTTGCCGCCACCGCCCCCCTTCGCGCCACCCTGGCGCTGCTGCTGGGGGTCACCCTTGCCCAGCCCGGCCTGGCCCAGCCGGCCCCGGCGGCCCCGCCGGCTGATCCCATCGTGGCCAAAGTGGATGGGGAGGAGATTCGCTTCTCAGACCTTGCCAATGCCGCCCAGGAATTGCCCGAGGAATTGCGCGGCGCGCCGCCGCAAATGCTCTATCCCCTGCTGCTCGATCAAATGATCGCCGGGCGCGCTGTGGCGGCTGCCGCCCGTCGCGCGGGGTTGGACAAGGATGAGGCGGTGCGCGCGCGCATCCGCCGCGCCGAAGAACAGGAATTGCAGCAGGCCTATCTGTCCCGCGAATTGGCCGGGCGCGTGACGGAAGAACGCATCCGCGCCGCTTATGACGCCGAAATCCGCGCCCGCCCAGCGGAAGAAGAGGTGCGCGCCCGCCATATCCTGGTGCCAACCGAAACCGAAGCCCGCGAAGCTTTGGCCGAAATCCGCGCCGGGGCAGATTTCAACGCCGTGGCGCAGCGCCGCTCCGCCGGGCCGGGCGCGCGGGAAGGTGGCGATCTTGGCTTCTTCAAGCGCGGGGATATGGTGCCGGAATTCGCCGAAGCCGCCTTTGCGCTGCAGGCGGGGCAAATGAGTGCCGCGCCCGTGCGCAGCCCATTTGGCTGGCATATCATTCGCGTGGATGAACGCCGCGCCTCAGCACCGCCCGCCTATGAGGAAGTGCGTGAAACCCTGCGCCAGCGCCTGTTTGAAGGCGAGATCAATACCCTGGTGGAACGCGCCCGCGCCTCTGCCAAGATCGAAGTGTTCAACCTGGATGGCTCTACCCCCCGCGCGCTTGATGCCGCGGAACCGCCAGCCCCTGCCGCCCCGGCGGGCCGCCCCGCCGCCCCTACCCGTCGTTAGATTGAGAGAAGACCCATGGCCGGACATGATACCCCGACCTCACCGCTTGCCTTGCCCCTGCCGGAAATGCCGGCGGTGCCGGGGGTGCGCGTTGCCTCGGGCCGCGCGGCGATTCGCTACAAGGATCGGGATGATGTGACCGTCATGGCCTTCCCGGCCGGGACCACGGTGGCGGGCGTTTTTACCCGCAATCGCTGCCCCGGCGCGCCGGTGGATTGGTGCCGCGGTGCCCTGCCAGGTGGCAAGGCGCGTGGCCTGGTGGTAACGGCCGGTAATTCCAATGTGTTCACAGGCCGCGCCGGGCGCCAAACCTGTGAGGAAACCGCCAAAGCCGCCGCCGCGATCCTCGGCTGCAAGCCCAAGGAGATCTTTTTGGCGTCGACCGGCGTGATTGGCGAAAAACTGCCGACGGAAAAGCTGATCGCCGCCCTGCCGCGCGTTTTTGAAGCGGCGGCGGAGCGTGATTGGCAGGGCGCGGCCAAGGCCATCATGACCACGGATACCTTCCCGAAAGGTGCCGTCCGCAAGGCGCGTATTGGCGATGCGGAGGTCACCATCGCCGGCATCGCCAAGGGCAGCGGCATGATCGCGCCTGATATGGCGACCATGCTTTCCTTCCTGGCGACGGATGCGAAAATTCCGGCTGCTGCGCTGCAAGCGCTGCTGAAGAAGGGCGTTGATCGTTCCTTCAATTGCGTGACGGTGGATTCAGATACCTCAACCTCCGACACCGTGATGGTTTTCGCGACCGGCACGGCGAAGCATCCACGCGTGCCGGCGGAAGGTGGCGCGGTGCTGAAGGATTTCGCCCGCGCCTTGAATGAAGTACTGATGGAATTGGCGCTGATGGTGGCGCGTGATGGTGAAGGCGCGCAGAAGCTGATCCAAATCAACGTGACCGGCGCCACCACCGCGCGTTCGGCGCATCGCATTGCCATGTCCATCGCCAATTCGCCCTTGGTGAAAACCGCGATTGCCGGGGAAGACGCGAATTGGGGCCGCATTGTCATGGCTGTCGGCAAGGCGGGTGAGCCCGCGGATCGTGACAAGCTTTCGGTCAATGTCGGCGGCGTCTGGATGGCGCGCAATGGCGGCGTGGTGGATGGCTATGATGAAGCGCCGGTGGTCGCGCATATGAAGGGGCGCGAAGTGGAAATCACTGTGGATATCGGCCTTGGCAAGGGCAAATCCACGGTTTGGACCTGCGATCTGACGCATGGCTATATTGACATCAATGGCAGTTACCGGAGCTGACATACCGCAGCGCTGCCATGGAAGATAGCTTCGCGCCACTGACAACAGAACGCTTGCGGCTGCGGCCCTTGCTTGCGGATGATGCGGCTGCCTTGCATCGTTTGGTGAATGATTGGGAAGTAGCGAAAACCCTCGCGCGCGTACCCTTTCCCTATCCGCGCGATTTGGCGGATGAATGGATCGCTGCGACGCGCGCGCAAATCGCCGCCGGCACCGCCTGGCATTTGGCGGTGACGCGCGAGGAGGATGGCACGGAAGCGCTGCTTGGCTGTGTTGGCCTGACACTCGATCCGAAAAATCCGCGCGAGGCGGAGCTTGGCTATTGGATTGGCCGGCGTCATTGGGGCCAGGGGCTTGGGCCGGAAGCGGCGGGGCGGCTTGCGCATTGGGCGCTGGCCAATCTGGAGATTGATCGGCTGGTGGCCTCAGCGCTTGTGGATAATGAACGCTCGGCGGCGGTCTTGCGGCGGATTGGCTTCAAGGAAGGCGGCGCGGGCAGTCAGGAGTTTATTTCTCGCGGCGGCCTCATGCCGGTCAGGCTGTTCAGCGCCACGCGTATGGATATCGCCGTGGAAGCCGCCGCGCCGGTCGAAGCCGCGCCCGCCACGGGAAAGCCCACGCTATTGGTGGCGGCGGTGGCGCTGATTGATGCAGAAAATCGCGTATTGCTGGCGCGGCGGCCGGAAGGCAAACCCCTCGCCGGCTTGTGGGAATTTCCAGGCGGCAAGGTGGCACCGGGTGAAACGCCGGAAGAAGCGCTGATCCGCGAATTGCGTGAGGAATTGGGCATTGATGTCAGCGCCGCCTGCCTTGGTCCCTTTACCTTTGCTTCTCACACTTACGAAAAATTCCATCTGCTGATGCCACTTTATCTGTGTCGGCGCTGGCAGGGGCAGGTGACAGCCATGGAAGGCCAGGCGCTCGCCTGGGTGCGGCCCGCGCGGCTTGGCGATTACGCCATGCCGCCCGCCGACATTCCCCTGGTTGCCATGCTGCGCGATTTCCTTTGAGCTTACCTTGCATATCCAGGAGAGACCCATGCCGAACCCGACCGCCTGCCTGCTGATCATCGGCAATGAGGTGCTTTCCGGCCGCACCCGGGATGCCAATCTGCAATTCCTGGCGACAAGGCTGGGGGAAATCGGCATTCCCATGAAGGAAGTGCGCGTGATCCCCGATGTGCCGGAAGTGATCATCAATACCGTGAATGAAGTACGCGCGAAATTCGACCATGTCTTCACGACCGGCGGCATTGGTCCGACCCATGATGACATCACCAGCGAATGCGTCGCACGCGCCTTTGGCGTGCCGTGGGAACCGCAGCCGGAAGCCTGGCATGCGCTGGAATCCTATTACGCAAAGCAAAACCCGCCTGGTGATTTCAATGCGGCGCGGCAACGCATGGCCACCATGCCGCGCGGCGCAATTTTGATCGAGAATTCGGTTTCCATCGCGCCTGGCTATACGATCGGCAATGTGCATGTGATGGCGGGTGTGCCGCGCATCATGCAATCCATGTTCGAGGCGCTTGCGCCTCGGCTGCAAGGTGGCCCGCCCATTCTCTCGCGCAGCGTGCATGCGCATGGCGTGGTGGAAGGCGCCATCGCGGAAGGGCTTTCCGCCATTCAGCAAAGCTATGCTGATTTGGATCTTGGTTCCTACCCCTATTACCGGCAGAGCGGCGGCGGTGGTGTGGCCGTGGTGGCGAAGGGCACTGATCTGGCGGCGATTGAAGCCGCGGTGCAGGAAGTTTTCGCGCTGATGCAAAAATGCGGCGGCACGCCGGCGATGGGGGAGCCGGGGTAGGGAGGCTTCACACCGCCATCTCCCTCACTTCACCTGGGCTCAGCCCCTTCTCCCGCAACGCCCTTAGGCTTTCCGCGCCATCGCGCTTCGCCAATCGCCGCCCTATCCCGTCACGCATCAGCGCATGATGCGCATAGCGTGGCGCGGGCCAACCCATCAGCGCTTGCAGCAGCCGATGCAAATCAGTGGCCGGCTTCAGATCCTCACCGCGCGTCACCAGCGTGACACCTTGCAGCGCATCATCATGCGTCACGCAAAGGTGATAGGATGCCGGCACATCCTTCCGCCCCAGCACCACATCGCCGAACACCTCTGGCCGGCATGTATGCCAGCCCTCATTTTCCTCATGCGCCTGCAATGGTCCGGGCACGGCCTCACAAGCGCGCGCCATGTGCAGGCGCAGCGCATAGGGCTGCCCGGCGGCGATGCGGCGCGCGGCCTCAGCCCCCGGCAATTCGCGGCAAATCCCCGGATAAAGCGGCCCATCCGGGCCTTGCGGCGCGGCACCCGCTGCGGCGACTTCGCGGGCGATATCGGCGCGGGTGCAAAAGCAGGGATAGGTCAGCCCGCGCGTCGCCAGCCTATCCAATGCGGCGCGATATTCGGCGAAATGCGCGGATTGCCGACGCGGGGCGCCATCCCAATCCAGACCCAGCCAGCGCAAATCTTCCAAAATCGCTGCCTCATATTCCGGGCGGCAGCGCGTGGTATCTATATCCTCGATCCGGAGCAAAAACCGCCCGCCGGTTGCGCGCGCACGGCGCCAGGCAAACAAGGCAGCCCGCGCATGGCCCAGATGCAAATACCCGGTCGGGCTTGGCGCGAAGCGCGTGATTTCAGGCGTTGCATCCATGGCTTCCGCCGGGTAGCGGGCGAAGCGCATCGCAAGCAAGGGGAGAATCCCAGATGGCAGCTTTGGAAGGCCCGCAATATGGCCCCGCTTCGGGCGGCAAGCCCGATTCGCTCGTGCTGCTGCTGCATGGCGTGGGGGCGGATGGCTTTGACCTGATTGACCTGGCCCCGGTCTGGGCCGAGGCCCTGCCCAATACCCTCTTCATCGCCCCCCATGCGCCCTTCCCCTTTCAGGGCGCGCCCTTTGGCCGGCAATGGTTCGATATCATGGACCGCACGCCGGCGCGGCTTGAAGCGGGGCTCCGCCACGCCGCCGGCATCCTTGGGGACTTCACCCAAGCGAAGCTGGCCGAGCTCGGCCTTGGCGGAGATCGGCTGGCGCTGATGGGCTTCAGCCAGGGGGCAATGGTGGCGCTTTTCGCGGGTCTGCGCGGCGCCGTGCCGGCCCCGGCCTCGATCCTCGCCTATTGCGGTGCGCTTTTGGCGCCGGAAAGCTTCGCCGCCGAAGTCACCGCCCGCCCACCCGTACTGTTGGTGCATGGCGAAGCGGATGAGGTGGTGCCCGCCATGGCCAGCCGCCAGGCCGCGCGGGCTTTGGAGGCCGAAGCGGTACCCCATGAATTGCTGCTCCGCCCCGATCTCGGCCATGGGTTGGATGATGCCGGGCTTGCCGCCGGCACCGCACTGCTGGCGCGGAGCCTTTCGCGTATTGCAGGCGGATGAAACCTACCTGGCATGGCTTGCAGCGCGGCGCGCCGCATGTCATGAATTCACCAGTCGCGGCGGCACCACTACATCTGGGGGTTCCCGCCGAATAGAACCCCCTTATGCTGTGGCGCCACGCTGGAAGGAGCGAGGCTTGCCAGATGGCGGTACCTTCGCGGGGGCGCATGCCTATCCCGCGCTTGTTCTGAATGCGGATTTCCGCCCGCTTTCCTATTTTCCGCTGTCCATCTGGTCCTGGCAGGACGCCATCAAGGCTGTCTTTCTGGACCGCGTCTCCGTGCTGAATGAATATGATGTGGAGGTGCATTCACCCTCCATCGCGCTGCGCTTGCCCAGCGTGATCGCGCTCAAGGAATTCATCCCCGCGGCGCGGCGACCGGCCTTCACCCGCTTCAATGTTTTTCTGCGCGATCACTTTGAATGCCAATATTGCGGCGGTGGCTATCCCACGCCGGATTTGACCTTTGACCATGTGGTCCCCCGTTCCCGCGGCGGGCGGACTTCCTGGGATAATGTGGTTACCGCCTGCGGGCCGTGCAATTTACGGAAAGGCAATCGCCTGCCGCGCGAATGCGCCATGATCCCGCGCCAAACACCACGCCAGCCGACAAGCTGGGAATTGCAGGAGAATGGCCGATCCTTCCCGCCCAATTATCTGCATGAAAGCTGGCGGGATTATTTGTACTGGGACAGCGAATTGGAGAATTAAGCTTCAGTTCGCCGCTTTCTTTCGCTTTCCGTCTTCAATTGCCCACACGCAGCCAAAATATCGCGACCGCGCGGGCGACGAATCGGGCTGGCATAGCCCGCATCATTCAGGATTTCGGCAAAGCGCTGAATGGCTTCCGAAGTACTGGTCTTGTATGGGCTGCCGGGCCAAGGATTGAAAGGAATTAAGTTCACCTTGGCCGGCATACCGCGGATCAGGCGCACCAATTCGCGCGCCTCGGCCTCACTATCATTTACGCCGCGCAGCATGACATATTCGAAGGTAATGCGCCTCGCATTGGACGCACCGGGATAACGCCGGCAGGCGGCCAGCAACTCCGCAATTGGGTATTTGCGATTAAGCGGCACGATCTCATCACGCAATTCATCCGTCACCGCATGCAGGGAAACGGCAAGCCCCACACCCAGCTCCGCCCCGCAGCGATCCATCATCGGCACAACACCAGATGTGGAAAGTGTGATGCGCCGGCGCGAAAGCCCAATGCCTTCATGATCCATCACGATCTTCAGCGCCTTGGCGACATTTTCATAATTATAGAGCGGCTCACCCATGCCCATGACGACGATGTTGGAAAGATGGCGCGGCGTGCCATCCTTGGGGCTTGGCCATTCGCCATAGGAATCGCGCGCCGCGATGAATTGGCCAACGATTTCCGCCGCACCAAGATTGCGCACCAAGGCCTGCGTGCCGGTGTGGCAAAAGCGGCAGGACAGCGTGCAGCCAACTTGCGTTGAAATGCAGACCGCGCCGCGATCCTCATCGGCGGAGGGGATATAGACCGTTTCCGCCTGCTGCTGATCACGAAAACGAAACAGCCATTTGCGCGTGCCATCCGCGCTATCCTGTTGCGTGGCCACTTCCGGGCGGCCCACCACAAAGCGTTCCGCAAGCTTCATTTGCATGGGCTTTGCGATGGTATTCATGCGGGTGAAATCGGTCTCACCCTGATGATAAAGCCAATGCCAAAGCTGTTTTGCGCGAAAGGGCTTTTCGCCGAGGGCGACCATCTCGGCGGCCAATTCCTCACGCGAAAGGCCAACCAGATCGCGCCTGCCATCGGGCAGGGTTGCCGGCGGCGGGGCGAAGACCGCGGCCTTGGCCAGGATCCGCGCGCGCTCAGCCTCGTTCAGGTCAAGCACAGCACTGTTCATCGCCGCGCCGGGCATTCACGCGAAATCGCGTCATGGGCGGCGGAAAAGCCGGCCAGGCTGAATTGGTCAGTCGCGGTGCCGCGCCCGCCGGCAGCGGGGCCGCGTGCCGTTGCGCGATTGCCGCTGCGCATGGCCGCGACCGCCGCGGCGCCATCGCGCGCAAAGGCGGAATTGCCGCCGGTATAAAAGCGCAGGTTGGTTTGGCCGATGGCGACCGCGACCTCCGCATTGCGCGGATAGGCATAGCCGGCGGTAATCGCCACCGCATCGCGCCCGCCCGGACGATGCGTGACCGTCAGCACCACCCCCTGGCGGTTTGGTTCGGTCTTGCTCGCGCGGGTGAAGGCGTAGCAGATCTTTTGGCCGTTTTCCTGATAGGTCGCCGCCGTCCAGTCCCGGAAGGTGCCAAGCTGGAGCGGGCCGGGGGGTTGCGCAGGCGCAGCCGGGCGCTGCTGCGCCAGGGCGGGCAGGGCAAGCAGCAGCAGGCAAAGTGGCAAAAGACGAATCAGGCGGAGCATGCGGCCCCTAGATACGCAGCCCGGCGGGCAGGGGCAACCTGCAACCCCCCACCCCATGAATAGCCAGCTTTCAGCGCCGCCGCTTCCTCAGGCCGCCAGAAGCACCGGCAGCCGCGGGGCGCCGGAAAGCAGATCCGTTGTCGCGCTGCCAAGCACCAGGTTGCGCAGCGGGGAATGCCGCACAGCGCCCATCACCAGCATGTCCGATTCCGTATCGGTTGCCGCGGCCAAAAGCCGTTCCAGGACCCCCCCGCTGCCGCGCTGCAAGGCCATGAAGCGCGGCTTGCCGCCATGGCGGGCCAGCAGATGGGCAAGCTCTATCCCCGATTGGCCAGGGCGCAATTCCTTGTCATCGCTGACAACCGCGATGATGGTTTCAGCCGCGCACCGGATCAGCGGCAGCGCACCGTGAATGGCCCGGACCGAGGCCGGCGTCGCATCCCAAGCGACAAGAATGCGCTGGGGCAGCCCGGCCAAGGGCCGCGCCGCGGGCGCCAGCAGAACTGGCCGGCCGGAATCGAAAATGGCGGCCTGCAACAGGATCTGTGCGCCCGTGCCCGCCATGCCGCGCTGGGTGAAGACTGCCAGATCGCTAACCCGCAGATGATCCGCGAAGACCTCCCCGCTGCCATAGGCAAAGCTGCTGCGCTTGCGCGCCTCACAGGTCACACCAAGCCGTTCTGCGGCAGCCTTCAAATGATTGGCGACATTGTCTTCCTGCTGGGCGGCCACCGCATCATCCGGCGTGGTCGCGCTGAGTGCAGCTTCAACCGGAAAAATCAGCGCAGTCAGATGCGCGGAAAAAGCCGCGGCGAGCGCCAGCGGCGTTGCGGCCATCGCTTCCGTGTCTGCCGCATTGGCGGGGTCAAGATGGGTCAGGATACTGGTGAAACTCATTTCCATTCGCTCCGGCTGTCGCGCATCTTCAGGCCCTTGGCCGGTGATGACGCATTCACTTGTTTTGTTGGCGGGCAGCCGCAGCGGCCGCCCGCCAAGGGATGTGGGTATTGCCGCGCGCGGAAACCAGCGTTGACATGGGTCAAGCCAAGCCGAAATTCCTGAGGAAAATCCGTAACCGTAATTTATTGTAACAGAATCAGGCCGGCGGCGCGACCTATAGCCCGCGCACCTTGTGTTCCGCAATGAAGCGCGCCACCAGGCCAGACGCCTTCGCCTTTTCGACGAATTCCGCGAGGAAAGCAGCCGCGGCAGCATTACGGCGCGATGTACCAATCGCCTGCTGCACGGCAGTGAATTTACCATCCAGAATCCGCGCACCGGGCATTTTTTCGATGTCTGAGAGCAGCTTTGGCCGTAGCCCGGCCAGCACTTCCAATTTTTCAGCTGCGAATTGCTCAAATGCGGCATCAAGTGTGGCGGAACGGATCAGCTTCGCCTGATGGATATTGCGTTCCAGCCAAAGATCATAAGCGGCACGCGCCGTCACCGCGATGCGATTACCGGGGCGATCCACTTCTTCCATCTTTGTGATGGGGGAACCGGGAGGGACCATATAGGTCGCCTCGATTTCCGCATAAGCCGCGGTGAAGGCGATTTTTTCCGCGCGCTGAGGCTCAGCGCCGATCAGGCCGATATCCCAGACATTGGTATCCACCGCATCCGCCAGATCACCAGGCCGCGCGAAGGGCACGTAGTGCACGGGCGCGCCAAGCGCATCGGCAATGGCGCGCGCCATGCTCGGCGATACCCCGGCCGGGTCGCCATTTTCCGCGCGGCTCGTGACCAGCAGGAAATTCCCCATATTGATGCCGGCGCGCAAAACGCCCGTCGGCGCCAATTCCGCCTTGATTTGATCCATCATGATATCTTCCCTTTTTCAGTACTGCATTTCAGCCGCTCGCAGCGGTGGCCGCACCAGCGCGGCGATTGATATGCCCACCACCCCCACAATCGAGGATCGAGCCCGTCATGAAGCGGGCATCATCGGAACAGAGGAACATCACACCCGCCGCGAAATCGGCCGGCGTACCGAGTGCGCCCATCAACGAACGGCTGCGAATGTCCTCAGCATAGCCCGCTGGCATGGGATTGCCGGCGCTGCCCTCGGCAAAGCCAGGCCGCGCACTATTCACGCGCACGCCTGAGGGGCCGAGTTCCAGCGCAAAAGCCCGCGTCAGATATTCCAGCGCGCATTTGGAAGCGCCGTAAGGCACGCCATTGCCGCGATGCACTTCCGCCGCGGCTGAGGTGACATTGACAATGGAACCCCGCCCAGCCGCGGCCATGGCGCGGCCAATTCCCTGCATCAGGCGGAAGGGGGCGCGGGTATTGACGCTGATGATCTTGTCCCATTCCGCGCTGGTCACTTCCAGCAGCGGAATGAAGGGATAGATGCCGGCATTATTGATCAGCACCTGTGGCGCGCCCTTGCCGGTGGCGGCGGCGATCAGCCCATCCAGCGCAGCATCATCCGTGAGGTCAGCGGGATGCAATACGGCGCGCCCCGGCGGCAGCGCATTGGCAAGTGCGGCCAGCGCGGCGGCATCGCTATCGGTCAGCAGCAAATGGGCACCTTGTCGCGCAAAGGCTTCCGCCAGCCCTCGCCCATAAACCCCGGCGGCGCCAGTGATCACAACCTGTTGTCCTGCAAACCGCATGGCGCTTGCCCCCTATCCATAAGCGGCAGGGTGCGCCCTGAGGGGCTGGTGATCAAGGCTATCTATCTTGCCCTCAAAGCGGCCGGCGCGCCTTTAGTGCGGCGGCCAAAGTGCCATCATCCAGCACATCCAGGGCGCCGCCAATCGGCACGCCCTGCGCAAGCCGCGTGATGGCAACGCCGCTCGGCTTCAGCCGGTCCGTCACGTAATGTGCAGTGGTGGCCCCTTCCACCGTTGCGGGCAAGGCCAGGATCACCTCCGCCACATCGCCCGTTTCAATCCGCGCGAGCAATGGCTGAATGGCCAAATCCTCAGGCCCCGTGCCGGACAATGCGGAAAGCATCCCGCCCAGCACATGATAAAGCCCATGATGCGCATGGGCTCGTTCCAGGGCCCATAAATCCGCGACCCCTTCCACCACGCAAACCAGCTTCCGATCCCGATTTGGATCACGGCAAATCGTGCAGGGGGAAACCGTGTCCAGATTCCCGCAAACCTCGCACGGTTTCACCGCGCTTGCGGCGTCACGCAGCGCGGCGGCCAAGGGCAGCATCTGCCCATTGGGGTCCATCAGCATTTTCAGGACAGCGCGCCGCGCACTGCGCCGGCCAAGGCCCGGCAAGCGCGAGAGCAGCGCAATCAAATGCTCGATCGGGTCGTTATGCAGCATCAGGCTGCGTGATGCTTCAGAAAGGCAGCTTCATGCCCGGCGGCAGATTGATACCCGCGGTCGCCTTTTGCATTTCGGCCGCCATGGTGGATTCCACCTTCTGCTTGGCATCAGCATGCGCGGCCACCAGCAAATCTTCTAGCACTTCGCGTTCATCCGGATTCATCAGCGAAGGATCAATCGTGACGCGGCGCAAATCGCCCTTGCCGGTCAGGCGCACCACCACCATGCCGCCGCCGGACTGGCCTTCCACTTCGGTGGCTTCCAACTTGGCCTGCATTTCCTGCATGCGCGATTGCATCTGCTGCGCCTGCTTCAACATATTGCCCAGGTTCTTCATGGTGTCCTTCGCCTAAAAATCATCGGGAGGGGTTTCGTCATCGCCGTAAGCGGGTTCGGCATCGGGTGGCGCGAAATCGCGCGCATCATCATCAGGCAGGGCAGCGCTGCGCGAAAGCCCATAGGCATCGGCTGCGCCATCATGCACTGCTTCAATCGTGGCCCCGGGAAAGGCCGCCAATATCGCCTGCACCAAAGGATGCGCGCGGGCAGTGGCAAGCCGATCCGCCTCCGCTTCCTTGCCTTGCGCGGCGAGTGTCGGCGCGCCGGCTTCCTGGCTGATGATCACGGTCCAGCGCTGGCCGGTTGCTTCACTCAGCAGCGCGGTCAATTGCGCGGCCAGATCGCGGGGCGCGTCCGGTTCCGGGTTGATTTCAAGCCGCCCCGGGGCAATGCGCACCGGATGCACGCTATGACGGAGCTGCGCATGGAGTAGCGGCTTCACACCGGAAGCAAGGGCGACAATTTCCTGCCAGGTGCTTGGCTGGGCCAGCGCGGTCACGGGCTGGCTGGGTACGGCCTCGGCACGCACCGGCGCACCGCCGGCCACGGCACGCAAGCCGCCACCACCACCATTGGGGGCAGGGCGCGGGGTGCGGCCAACTTCGCTCGCTTCGGTCAGGCGCTTCACCAAATCACCCGGCGTTGGCATATCCGCCACATGGGCAATGCGGATCAGCACCATTTCCGCGGCAGCCCGACGATCCGCACCTTCAAGCTGCAATTCACCAATGCCCTTCAGCAGCATTTGCCAGGTGCGGCCCAAAACCGGCACTGAAAGCCGCTGCGCGAGTGCAGCACCACGCACGCGCTCGGCTTCCGGCAATGACCCATCCTGGCGAAGCGTGGGCGCCGCGCGAAAGCGCGTCAGCAAATGGCAAAGCTCCGCCAAATCCTGCAAAATTACCAAGGGATCAGCACCCAATTCATGCGCGCGATCCATGATGCCAAGTGCGGCGGCAATATCCCCGCCCATCAGCGCTTCCATCAAATCAATGATCATGGCGCGATCAGCAAGGCCCAGCATGTCGCGCACCGCTTCCGCACGCACCTCAGCCGCGCCGGATTGGCCAATCGCCTGATCCAGCAGGGAAAGCCCATCGCGCACGGAACCATCGGCGGCGCGTGCAATCATGGCCAGCGCATCGGCCTCGGCCGTTACCGCTTCCTTGTCACAAATCCGCGCGAAATGCTGCGCGAGGGATTCCTGGGGCACACGGCGCAACGCAAAGGTCTGGCAGCGGCTGCGGATGGTGATCGGCACCTTGCGCAATTCTGTTGTGGCCAGAACGAATGTCACGCCTGATGGCGGTTCTTCCAAGGTCTTGAGGAACGCGTTGAAGGCCGCGCCGGAAAGCATGTGGCATTCATCCAGGATGAAAACCTTTTGCCGGCCTTGGCTGGCACGGAAGCGCAACGCCTCACGCAATTCCCGCACATCATCCACGCTATTATTGGAGGCGGCATCGAGTTCCACGACATCCGGGTGGCGGTCTGCCAGAATCGCCTTGCACTCCGGGCAAACGCCGCAGGGGTCCGCCGTGGGGCCGCCTTTGCCATCCACGCCAATGCAATTCAGCGCGCGGGCAATGATGCGCGCCGTGGTGGTTTTGCCGACACCGCGCACGCCAGTCAGCAGAAAGGCGTGATGCACGCGCCCCTGGGCAAAGGCATGGCGCAGCGTGCGCACCAGCACATCCTGCCCGATCAGATCATCAAAGCTGGTCGGGCGGTATTTGCGCGCCAGCACGCGGTAGCCTGGTTGATCGGCGGGCTTAGCCACCGGGGCGGGCGCCGGCGCGGGCGGTGGCGGCGCCGGGTCCCCAAACAGCCCCGGCCCTTCCGGCGCCGGCGGTTCGGGCAAGCCTTCTTCTTCCGGCGGTTCGGCGCCAGGCGAAGCAATCGGGGAGCCGAACATATCGGAAGCCATGGCGCGGGGCGGTCTTTCTTACTCGCGATGATCGCGCGGGCGCGCGGTGGAAGGCCGACAAGCGACCCGAGCAAGAACCCGTTACGGCTGCTTCCTTCCGGACCTGACCGGGTTGGCGAGGAGCCCGTCCGCCGCCGACCTTCCGACAACACCATATCATGTCCCGCGGGGCCAATGCCAATGGGGGGGGCTTGGTTGCCCAGCGCCGGGGCACGTGGCAGGTTCACCACTATGCTTTCCATCCCCGCCAGCCGACCCAATGCCTATACGGGCAGCCCGCTAGATCGGGCATCCCATCGCCGCGATGACGCCGCCTTCATCGAAGCGGCGCTGGCGGACCCCAACACGGTTTTCGCCCCCGTCTGGCGCGCCCGCAGCCTGATGCGCGGCGTGGCGGAAGGCGCCCCCCAGGCCGTTTTGCTGACCGGGGAGGCCGCCGGCGCGCTTCGCATGGCGGGCGGGCCCTGGGCCTGGCTGGGTGAATGGGAAGGAAGGCAGGTTTTCGCCGTGGATTGCTCCACCGCCGATGACCCGATTCCCCTGCTACCGGCGGAAATGGGCAGCTTTGCCGATCTCCGCCAAGTGGCCGGGCTGCTGCCACCGGGGGAAGCCAGCGTGCTGGCCCATGCGCGCGGCCTGATGCATTGGCGGACAAAGCATCGGTTTTGCGGCGTTTGCGGCGGCGTCTGCGAACCGCGGAGCGCCGGGCATGTCATGACCTGCACGGTCTGCAATGCGCAGCATTTCCCGCGCACCGACCCCGCCGTGATCATGCTGGTGGTGCGCGGCGATTCCTGCCTGCTGGGCCATTCGCAGCGCTTTCCGAATACCACCATGTATTCAACCCTCGCCGGCTTTGTGGAACCTGGCGAAAGCCTGGAAGAAGCCGTGCGCCGAGAGGTTCAGGAAGAAACCAATGTGCGGGTGGGCGCGGTGCGCTACCATTCATCTCAGCCCTGGCCCTTTCCATCTTCCATCATGCTTGGCTTCCATGCCGAGGGGCTGAGTGAGGAAATCACCATTGACCCCGAAGAATTGCGCGATGCGCGCTGGTTCAGCCGCGATGATTTGCGCAATCATCAGCAGCTTGGCTTTTCCCTGCCGCGCGTTGATTCCATTGCGCGCCGGCTGATCGAGGATTGGTTGGCATCATGAAAACAGCGGCGGCATTTCTGGTGGCCTTGGCGGTGGCGGGCTGCGC
>JADCEX010000006.1 GCA_020249825.1 Roseomonas sp. | reverse complement strand
CGCTGCCGAAGCGGCCCACCGTGTCATTCATGCCATACATGGCCCTGCACCCATTCATCCCGGCGGGCGGATTTGCCCCTGCCTTTTCAAGGGTTCATCTGCGACGGAAAGGCTGGCGTATCAAGCCTCCCGCCTGCGCAGCAGCATGAAGATAACGCAGCAGATCAGGACCGCGACCACAAAGGTCATCAAAGCCGCGCCAATCCCGCCGATGCTGGCCGCCACGCCGGACGCCGCCTGCATGATGGCCGCACCGCCGAAAAAGGCGACATTCATGGCCGAAAGCGCGCGGCCTACGCGTTCCGGCGGCGTGGCGGCGCGCACCAGGGCAAAGCAGATCACCTGTGCGGAGATCAGCAGGCCAAATAGTGCCAGCAGCACCGCATCGGCGGCCACCGGCCAAGCCAGCGCGCCGCCCAGCACCATCAGCGCGATGGCCGATATCGCGCCGATATGCCCACCCACCAGAATGCCGCCGCGATGTTTCTGATATCGCCGCTCCAGAATGCCTGCCAGCAAAGGCCCGATGATGAGCGCCACGGTGCAGAGCAACAGCACATGCCCCGCTTCCACGCGCGACAGCCCACGTTCTTCCATCAGCCAAGGCCCGCCCCAAAGGCCGCGTACGCCAAGCACCACGGCGAAGGACGTCCAGGCCATGACAATCGGCGCGCGCAATTCGCGCGAAAAGCCAAGCCGGATCACATCGCGTGCATCTTCTTTCAGGCTGCGGCGTTTTGCGGCATCGGGCGGCGTTTCGCGCACCACAAAAGCCACCGACAGCGCGGCGAAAACCGCAAGCGCCGCACAGGCGATGAAGCCCGCGCGCCAGCCGGAATATTCCACCAGAAATGCCAAGGGGCTCGCCGAAATTACCATGCCGGTATTGCCAACGGCCTGCACAATCCCGCCCCAAAGCCCGAAGCGCTGCGCCGGCATGTTTTTGGCGGCATAGGTAATGGGGCACATCAACATGCCCGAACACCCAATACCCAAGACCATCTGCGCCACCAGCATGGAAGCGGCACCATCGGCATTGGCGGCCAATAGCGCGCCGCCGGCGGCAATGGTCAGCAGGCAAAGCGCGGTGGGCTTCACGCCCCAACGATCCAGCGCGACTCCCACGGGCAGCATCGCCAACGCAAAGGTAGCGGGGAAGGCGCCGGTCAACGCAGCCAAACCGTCAGCGGTGATGCCAAGGTCCCGTTGCAACACATCGGCGGCAATCGCGGGCAGGGTGCGCACCGCATTGGAAAACACATGCCCCATCGTCAAGGCGATGATGGAAAGGGCGATAAGATTCATGGGGTGCGCGCGATCATCAATTCCGGAACATCTTACCCGGATTAAGAATTCCCTTGGGATCAAGCGTCGTCTTCAGCGCACGCATGACGGAAAGCGCCCCATCGCCATGTTCCTGTTCCAGGAATTCGCGCTTGCCAAGGCCGATGCCGTGCTCACCGGAACAGGTACCACCCAGCGCCAGTCCCTGTGCCACGATTTCCCGATCCAAGGCCCAGGCCTTTTCCAGCGCGGCCTGGTCATTATCCGGAAACAGGATCAGGCAATGGAAATTGCCGTCACCAACATGGCCGACAATGCAGCTTGTCTGCCCGGAAGCCTTGGCGGTTTCCTTGGCCTTCACCACCGCTTCCGTCAGCCGAGAAATCGGCACGCAGACATCGGTGGTAATGCCGCGATGGCCGGGCTTCAGCGCAATCGCGGCCCAATAGGCGTCATGCCGTGCCTTCCATAGCCGATTACGCGTTTCCGGGTCGGTTGCATATTCAAAGCTGGTGGCACCGAAATCGCGCGCTACTGCCTCCACCGCTTCAGCCTGCTCAACCACGCTGGCGGGCGAGCCATGGAATTCCAGAAACAGCGTGGTGGTTGCCTCAAAACCTTCCAGCTTGGAATAGCGGATGCAGGCTTCCATCTGATCCTCATCCAGCAATTCAATGCGCGACACTGGGATGCCGCTTTGCATGACGGTGCTGACGGTTTCCACCGCGGCGGCAAGTGTGGGAAATTGGCAGACCGCCGCACTGATCGCCTCAGGGATACCGTGCAGGCGCAGACGAATTTTCGTGATGACACCAAGCGTGCCTTCCGATCCGATGAAAAGCCGCGTCAGGTCATAGCCATTGGCGGCCTTGCGCGTGCGCCCGCCGGTTTGAATGACACGCCCATCGGCCAGCACCACTTCCAGCCCCAGCACGTTTTCGCGAATGGTGCCGTAGCGCACCGCATTGGTGCCGGAAGCGCGCGTGGCGCACATGCCGCCAATGGTGCAATGGCTGCCAGGATCAACCGGGAAGAACAGACCCTCGGCGCGCAGAAAATCATTCAAGGCCTGGCGCGTCACACCGGGTTCGATCAGGCAATCCATATCCTCAGTGTTCAATTCCAACACCGCCGTCATTTGCGAGAGATCGAGCGATATGCCGCCCCGCACCGGATTGACATGCCCTTCCAGCGATGTGCCGGCGCCGAAGGGCACCACCGGCACGCCAGGCTGATGGCACAGCGCCATGATGCGGCTCACTTCATCCGTGGTCTGCACGAACGCAACGGCATCGGGCAGGGTCGGCGGCGTGGTATCCTCACCTCGGCT
>JADCEX010000059.1 GCA_020249825.1 Roseomonas sp. | reverse complement strand
CAGGTGGTGCGCGCGGCACTCAGGCATGTGCAACGGCTGCATCTGGCCGCACTGGCCGTGGCGAAGGGTGCAAGTCCTGGCGATGCGCTATCTTCGCTGCGGCCACCGGTGTTCTTCAAAAGCCGGCCGGCTTATGAAAGGGCGCTGCGCCTGTGGCCCGCGCCGGCCTTAGCGGCAGCCGGTGATGCGCTGCTGGAAGCCGAACGCCAAACCAAGACAACGGGCATGCCGGATCAGGCGATTGCCCGTGCGGCGGTGATGGCGCTGGCGCGCGAAGCGGTGCTGCGGCGGCGTTAGCTTCTGATAAAATCAGCGATCTTCGCGTTTTGCCGCAAGGCAGCCAAATCATCCGCATCCGGCAATTGCGGGCGATCCCGTTCAGCCGCAACCAGACAGAGGAAGCCAAGCGGCGCATCTTCTGCCGCGCGGAATTGGTGCCATTGCAGGGGTCCGATTTCGACCAGGTCGTGTTCGGCGATAGCGGTGATCTCATCACCCACCAGGCAGGCGCCACGCCCGCGCAGGATCAGCACCCAATGGATATGCTCATGGCGTTCCAGCGTGGAATGGCCGCCGGGCTGCACCTCAAAGTACCGCCACTGCACGGGCAGGCTTTCCGCGCCTTCAAACAGGATCTGGCGCGTCACATCCTTATACGGGCCGCCTTCCTTGTAGGACAGGACGGGGACGTTTTCCCAACCGAAGGCATTGAAGCGACGCACGGTCATTCGGCGGCCTTTCCTGCGGCAACAGCGTTTTCGATCGCCGCGATGAAGGCGCGTGCGCCAATTTCGGGTTCAGGCGAATGGCGCATCAGCGCGCCGCCAATCAGGAAAACAGCATCATGGCCAAAGGCCGCCACCATGCTGTCAATGCGTTCAATCGTCATGCCACCCGCCGGAGAAGGGAAACCGGGTTTTACCTCGCCCAAGGGTTCCTGCATGGCAATGGCCAAATCGCGGCATTCCTGTTCGGTGAAGGTAAAGCGCCCACCCGCATTGGGAAAAACCGAGATATCCGCCCCAAAAACCCGAAACAACCGCCCGAGCAGCATGGCCGGCGTCATGCCATGCTCGGGGTCATGGAAATGCGTCCCCGAAAAGCTTGGATGCGCCATCACCGCCAAGCCGTATTTGCGCGCGAGGTGAAAGCCCGTATCCGGGCCGATCAGCAAGGGCGCAATCAGCGCACCAGTACAGCCCTCGGCGGCTGCGAAGGCCATTTGGTCTTCGATCTGGTCAAACCGCCCGGAGACCATCGGAAAATAAAGCGTCTTCCGCCCGGTCTTGGCATTGGCGTTGCGGATCGCTTCCTGCAGCCGCGCCACCCTTTCCTTGAAGGGGTGGAAGGGCTGGTCCATCAGCCCGTGATCATCCTTGATCACATCAAGCCCGCCAAGCGCGTAGCCACCAGCAAGCCGCGCCAATTCCGGCACGGAAAGCCCAAGCGGCTTGATCGCCGTCGCCGCCAAGGGCCGGCCGAAAATGCCAAGACTTTCCCGCAACCCCGCAACGCCAAAGCCCGGACCGCCAAAGGCGCGCAGTTGATCGGCCGTCAGGCGGATATCAATGATCCTGATGCCCCGCCTAATTGAGATATTGCCGAAGACGACATTCAGCAGATTGGGGATCGAATTATTGACGATATCGGCGCGGTAGCTGATGGCGACATCGAAGGCCCGCGATGGCGGCGGGCAGGGCGTGATCGCTTCAACCTGGCCCACAATCCCGGCTTCCCAGATGGCAGGCGGCACGCAATCGGCCGGGATTTCGACCGTTTCCTCAAGGCAGATATCCTTGGCATGGGCTTCAATCGGCCGGGCATCATCCGGGGTGATGCGATAGACAATCTGAAACCGCGGCGCGCCCATAAAACCCCAAAACCTCTCCAAGCCTGCCAAAGGAAAACCAGCCGCGCTTAGCTGGCCCTGCCCCCCTTCATGACAAGGCTATTACCGCGAAGTTTGGCCCTGGCGATAGGCGCGCGGCCTGCCTGCCTCAACCCTGCTTCCCAGGCGCGGTTTCCACCCAGCGCAGATAGGGCCGATCCGCCTTCCAGCCCTGCGGGAAAAGCTTCGCTGCTTCGGCATCGGGGATGGAGGGCGGGATGATCGCCCGCCCACCGGGGCGCCAATTCACCGGCGTTGCCAGCTTGGCGCCATCGGTCAATTGCAGGCTGTCAATCACGCGCAGAATCTCATCGAAATTGCGCCCGGCACTCGGCGGATAGGTCATGGTCAGCCGCACCTTATGCGCGGGATCAATCACATAAACCGTGCGCACCGTGATGCTTGGGTCGGTATCGGGATGCACCATGCCATAAAGGTTCGACACCTTCCGATCAGGGTCGGCGATCATCGGGAAATTCACCGCATGGCCCTGGGTTTCCTTGATATCGGCCTCCCACCCCGCATGGTTGGTCAGCGGGTCCACCGAAAGGCCAATCACCTTCACGCCGCGCTTGTCGAATTCCGGCTTCAGCCGCGCGGCCTCGCCCAATTCCGTGGTGCAGACAGGCGTGAAATCCTTGGGGTGGCTGAACAGCACCACCCAGGAAGCGCCCTTCCATTCATGAAACCGGATTGGGCCGGTGGTGGTTTCTGCCGAGAAATCCGGGGCGATTTGGCCGAGTTGCAGGCTCATTTCAGGTGTCCTTAAGCGGGAAGTGCAGAAAACGCGCGCTGATGATCAGCGCGTATGCACCCATTCAGGCTCATCAACCGCCACCAGGTCAGGCAGGTTCACCACCACTTCCTCGGTGCCGGAACGTACAAGGGCGCAATGCAGCACTTCGGTCGCTGAGGCATTGATTTCCTGATGCGGCACGTAAGGCGGCACCAGGAAGAAATCGCCCGCGCGCGCTTCGGTGATAAATTCCAGCCGATCGCCCCACCGCATATGGGCAGTGCCGCTGATGATGTAAATCACGCTTTCCAAAGCACCGTGATGATGCGCGCCGGTGCGGGAATTGGGCTCGATCCGATTGGTGCCGGCCCAAAGCGCCACCGAACCGCTGCGCGCGCCACTGATGGCGACTTCGCGGTTCATGCCAAGGGTTTCGGGCGTGCTGGAACTTTTTTCACTCGCGCGCACATGCTTGATGCCGCGGCTGCGCCAATCAATCGGGGTCAGGGAATCGGGCATTTGTCTGTTCCTTTGTAGAGGGGTGTTCAATCGGGCTGGGCGCCGGTGCGCCGCACCAAGGCGGGCCAGCGCCGCGCTTCGGCCTGGATCAGATGCGCGAATTGCGCGGGGCCTTGGCTGGTCACCTCAAAACCCTGGGCGGTGAGTTGTTCCGCGACCTCCGGCTTCGCCAGAATACGGTCAAGCGCGCCGGCCAGGCGGCGAATGGCGGCGGGCGGGGTTTGCGCCGGGGCAAGGATGCCCTGCCAGGTAATCACCTCAAATTCCGGGAAGCCTGATTCGGCGATGGTGGGCACCTCCGGCAGGGCCGGGACGCGCTTGGCGCTGGTGACGGCGAGCGCGCGGAGCCGCCCGGCGCGGATATGTTCAATCGCCGCCGGCAGGGTGACGAACAGCGCCTGGATATGCCCGGCAACCAGATCAATCACGGCAGGCCCGCCGCCGCGATAGGGCACATGGGTGAAGCCAAGCCCCGCATCCTGCGCGAAAAGCGCGCCGGCCAAATGGCCGATGGACCCATTGCCCTGGGAAGCGAGCGTCAGCTTGCCATCGGCCTGCCGCGCCCAGGCGATGAAGCCGGCCACATCCCGCACGGGGGCGGAAGGGTGCACCACCAGCACTTGCGGCGCGCGCACCGCTTCAATCACCGGGCTGAAATCGCGCACCGGGTCAAAGCCAACGCGCGGGTAAAGGGCAGGGTTGATCGTGAGTGGGTCTGAGCCCACCAGCAGCGTCAGACCATCCGGCGCGGCGCGGGCGACCAGTTCAAAGGCGATATTGCTGCCGGCGCCGGGCTTGTTTTCCGTCACCACATTCTGGCCGAGCGCTTCGGTCAAATGCTTGGCGAGCAAACGCCCAAGGATATCCAGGCTGCCGCCGGGTGCGACGGGGACCACGATGCGCAGCGTGCGGTCAGGGTTCCAGGCTGTATCGGCGCGGGCGGGGGCGGAGAACAGCCCCGCAGAGGCAAGCAAGGCAGAGCGGAGCAGCAGGGCGCGGCGGAGTGTCATGGCGAGAAATCCCGTTTGAATTGTAAAAATTTTCTCTCAGATGGCGAAAAATATCAAGAAAAAAGATTTTATTTTCTTTTGATTGCGCTCGCCAAAGGCTTCCACCAGACGGGGTGCGGGGAAGATTATTCTCTCCCCCCTCCCACCACGGGCTTGGACCGGCGCGGTACGGCGTGCCATTACTCATGCAATGACGCCGCAGGATTTCATTCGCAAATGGAAGGCCAATACCCGCGCCGAACGCGCCGCGGTGCAGGAACATTTCATTGATCTTTGCGCCCTGCTTGGCGAGGCAACGCCCAATACAGACCCAACCGGCGCCACTTACGCCTTTGAAAAAGGCGCCACCAAGGCCACAGGCGGCGAAGGCTGGGCGGATGTTTGGAAGCGCGCCTGTTTCGGCTGGGAATACAAGGGCAAGCACAAGGACCTTGAAGCCGCGCATCGCCAGCTATTGCTTTATGCGGGTGCCCTCGAAAATCCGCCGCTGCTGATCACTTCCGATATCGAAAGGATTGTTATCCGGACGAATTGGACCAATGCCATCAGCGACCGGCATGAAGTGACTCTGGAAGAGCTTCTGGAACCGGCCAAGCGCGCCATTCTGAAGGCCGCCTTTAGCGACCCCGAAAAGCTGCGCCCCACAAAAACGCGCCAGGCATTGACCGAACAGGCCGCCGCGGATTTCGCGGAATTGGCTGGCCGGCTGCGGGCGCGTGGCCATAACCCGCATGATGTCGCGCATTTCGTCATTCGTCTGGTGTTTTGCCTTTTCGCCGATGATGTGGCGCTGCTGCCCCAAGGGCTGTTTGAACGGATGCTGCAAGCAGCGCAGGCCAATCCGGCCCGCTTCGCTGATTTCGCTTCCCGCCTGTTCCGCGCCATGAAGGACCCGGGCGGGGAGATAGATTTCACCCCCGTGCCCTGGTTCAATGGCGGCCTGTTTGATGATGATACCGCGCTGGCGCTGGACCTTGCGGATATCAAGCTGCTGGCGCGGGTTGCTGCGCTTGATTGGGCGGAAATAGACCCTTCCATTCTGGGCACCCTGTTTGAACGCGGGCTGGACCCCGATAAGCGCAGCCAGCTTGGCGCCCATTACACGGACCGAGAGAAAATCAGCCGCCTGGTGGATGCCACCATCACGCGCCCCCTGCTTGCCGAATGGGCGGGCGTGAAGGCGGGCATCTCCGCCGCACTGGAACGTGAAGCCGCCGCCCAGAATACGCGGGCCAAGAACAAGGCCGGCGCCGAGGCTTCCGGCGCCTATAAGGGTTTTCTGGATCGGCTGCGCGCCTTCCGCGTGCTGGACCCGGCCTGTGGTTCCGGCAATTTTCTCTATCTTGCCCTGCTGGCGCTGAAAGATCTTGAAGTGCGCGCCTCGGTCGAGGCGGAGGCTTTGGGCCTGCCGCGCGAATTTCCGCAAGTGGGGCCGGAAGCGGTTTGCGGCATTGAAATCAACCCCTATGCCGCCGAATTGGCGCGGGTTTCGGTATGGATTGGGCATATTCAATGGGCGCGGCGCAATGGCCTGCCGCTGCCCTCAGACCCGATATTGCGGCCCCTTCATACGATTGAATGCCGTGATGCGGTGCTGGGGCCGGATGGCCAACCTGCCCCCTGGCCCAAGGCCGATGCGATTATCGGCAACCCGCCCTTTCTGGGTGGCAACGCCATGATCGGCACCTTGGGGGAGGATTACACGGCGCGGCTGCGCGCTGCCTATGCCGGGCGCCTGCCCGGCGGGGTGGATTTGGTGTGCTATTGGTTTGAACGCGCGCGGGAAGAAGTGACCGCCGGGCGGACGCATCGCGTTGGCTTGGTGGCAACGCAGGCGATCCGCAAAGGTGCCAGCCGCAGTGTCTTGGACCGCATCCAGGCAGATGCGACGATTCTTGAGGCTTGGAGCAATGAGCCTTGGAATCTTGACGGCGCCGATGTGCGCGTTTCGCTTGTCGCTTTTGCGAAACAGCATCACGGGCCGGCGATGCTTGATGGCGCCGAGGTGCCGACCATTCATGCCGATCTTTCCGGTGGAGGTGCGAACCTGACCACGGCGCGCGGCCTTGCGGAGAATATGCGCCTTTCATTTCAAGGCCCCGTAAAGGTTGGCCCCTTCGATGTGGATGGCGCAATAGCGCGGGGCTGGCTTGCCGCGCCGCTGAATGCCAATGGCAAGGCCAATACCGATGTTGTGCGCCCCATCATGAACACAGCCGACATCACCGGGCGTTCTTCCGATACCTGGATTGTTGATTTCGCCATCCTCAGCGAAGCTGATGCCGCCTTTTATGCCGCGCCCTTCGCGCATGTGGTGCGGGAGGTTAGGCCACTCAGGGAGAAGAACCGGCGCGGACGTCGAGCAGAAAAATGGTGGCAGCACGGAGAAACTGTGCCGGGTTTACGCGCCGCCTTGGCGCCATTCGCGCGCTATATCGCAACGCCTCGGGTCGCAAAGCATCGGCTTTTTGTCTGGCTTGCCGCGCAGGTTCTGCCCGATAGCCGCGTTTTCGCAATTGCCCGCGACGACGACACAAGTTTCGGCATTCTGCATAGCCGCTTCCATGAAGCCTGGGCACTCGCCCATGCGTCACGGCATGGGGTTGGGAATGATCCGACCTACAATAACCAAAGCTGCTTCGAAACCTTCCCCTTCCCCTCTGGCCTGACCCCAAACCTGCCCGCCGCAAGCTATGCCGAAGACCCGCGCGCCATGGCCATTGCCGCAGCGGCGCGTGGGTTGGTGGAAGCGCGCGACCGCTGGCTCAACCCGGCTGATCTGGTGGAAACCGTGCCGGAAGTCGTACCCGGCTTCCCGGACCGTATCCTGCCGCGCAGCCCAGCGGCGGCGCAGGCCTTGAAGGCGCGCACCCTGACCAAGCTCTACAATACGCGCGGTACGCCCGAAGGCGCGTGGCTTGATGGCCTGCATCGGAAGCTGGATGAAGCCGTGGCCGCCGCCTATGGCTGGCCCGCCGATATCAGCGAAGAAGATGCCCTTGGCGCCTTGCTCGCGCTCAATCAGGCGCGACCCGCCGGGGCTTAAAGCGCAACAATAAAGAGGAAGAGAAGGTGAGCCGAAGAACGCCTGCCGTCCCTCGACCGCCGCACACGCCTACTAGCAGGGCAGGCCCGACAGCAATGTGAAGCATCACCTTCTGAAAGCCTTATATCGCCGCGTCCGGCGCCCCGCAAGAAAAACCCGAAGGCCACCGACCAAGGCAAAAAAATGAGGGGCTCTGCCAGACAGGCCCCTCTGCTCCGCCGATGCTGACGAGGATCTGGCCTCCCTACAAGCGGTCACGCCAAATCATTTATCGGCGCAGCCGACGCAGATCAAGAAAATTCATCACCGAGGATGAAACGGTTCAGCATAGAAAGGCGGGGGGAGGAAAGGTGAGCCGAGGAACGCCTGCCGTCCCTCGGCCGCCGCACACGCCTAAGAGGAGGGCAGGCCCCCCAGCAATGTGAAGCATCACCTTATGCAGTTTGTATAACAACGCGTCCGGCGCCCTGCAAGAAAAATCCGCAAACGCCAAAACCAAGCGCCAGCCACCGCGCCAGGGTCATTCCCCCAAGCGCCTAGTTGCTCTATCAGCCTTTCGCAATGCAGCACGGCAAAGCGGGGGCCTGGGCCATGGCGGAAATCTATTTCTTCGAAGACCTGACGGTGGGGCTGACCGCCAAATTCTCCAAAACCATCACGGAAGCCGATATCGTGCTGTTCGCCGCCGTCACTGGCGATACCAACCCCATGCATCTGGATGCGGAATATGCTGCGACCTCAATCTTCAAGGAACGCATCGCGCATGGGATGCTGGCGGCGGGCTTGATCACCAAGGTGCTGGGCACGCAACTCCCCGGGCCGGGCACGATTTATATGTCTCAGACGCTGAAGTTTCGCGCCCCGGTGAAAATCGGGGAAACCGTCACCGCCATTGTGGAAGTCGCAGCGCTCCATCCGGAAAAGCACCGCGCGACACTGAAGACCGTCTGTCTGGTCAAGGGTGAACCGGTGCTGGAGGGGGAGGCGTTTGTCTCCGTCCCCTCCCGCGCCGCCGCTTTGGCCAGCAAGGCAGCGGAGTAAGCCCATGCGCCGCGTTTGTGTTTTTGCCGGCTCCGCTGCCGGCGCCCGCCCTGAATATGCTGCCGCTGCCTCAGCGCTTGGCCGCGAAATCGCCGCGCGTGGGCTTGGCCTGGTTTATGGCGGGGGCGGCGTTGGGCTGATGGGCGCGGTTTCCGCTGCCGCACAGGATGCGGGGGCCGAGGTGATTGGCATCATCCCCCATGGGTTGGTGGCGCGCGAAGCGGGTGCCAAGCAGCTCAAGGATATGCGCGTGGTGGCTTCCATGCATGAACGCAAGGCGCTGATGGCCGAGCTTTCCGATGGCTTCATCGTGCTGCCCGGTGGCTATGGCAGCCTGGAAGAAGCGGTGGAAACGCTCACCTGGCTACAGCTTGGCATTCAGCGGAAGGGCATCGTTTTTGTGGATACGCTTGGCTATTGGCAGAAGCTGATGGCCGCACTTGATCACATGGTGGCGGAAGGATTTGTGCGGGGTGAAATGCGCGCTGCGGCGATGCTGGCCCCGGATGGTGCCGCCGCGATTGATGCGCTGGTGCGCTTCACGCCGCCCGATGTGCCACGCTGGCTGAAGCCCGGGGAAGCCTGATGGCGCCGCAGATTTTCAGCGATTGGCGGGCTATCCCCAAAGAAGCGCGCGGTGCCACGGTGGCACTCGGCAATTTCGATGGCGTGCATCTGGGCCATGTTGCGGTGCTGAAGGCAGCGCAAGCGGCGCGGCCTGATCTGCCGCTGGCCGTCCTGACCTTTGAGCCGCATCCGCGCGAGCATTTCCGCCCGGATGATCCGGCCTTTCGGCTGACTCTGCTGCCGGCCAAGGCGGCCTGCCTTGCGGATGCGGGGGCGCGCTTTGTCTATGCGCTCAGCTTTGATGATGAATTCGCCGCGCTTTCGGCGGAAGCCTTTGTGGATCAGGTGCTGCATAAGGCGCTGGGGGCGAAGCATTTGGCCTGCGGGCCTGATTTCGCCTTTGGCCATCGGCGCGGCGGTGATGTCCACTTTCTGGCCCGCGAAGCCGCTGCGCGCGGCATGGGGCTTTCCATCGTACCGCCGCTGGAACAGGGGGGGGAGGCGATTTCCTCCACCCGCATCCGCCGGCTATTGCAGGATGGCTATCCGGACCGTGCGGCGGAAAAGCTTGGCCGGCCTTGGGAAATCCGCGGCACGGTGGTGCATGGGGATAAGCTTGGCCGGGTACTCGGCTGGCCGACCGCGAATATCTGGCTCGATCGGCATTTGGAACCGGCGCGGGGGGTTTATGCGGTCACGGTGGCGCTGCCTGGCGGGGGGACGGCCAAGGGGGTCGCCAATATCGGGCGTCGGCCCACGCTGGGCGGCGATAAGGTGACGCGGTTGGAGGTGTATATCTTCGATTTCGCGGGCGATATCTATGGCCAGGAGATTGGGGTGCGGCTGGTGCATTTCCTGCGCCCGGACGCGAAGTTTGACGGGCTGGAAACCCTGAAGGCGGCGATTGAAGCGGATGTGGCGAATGCCCGCGCGGCGCTGGCTTGACCACCCGCACACCGCGCGCCCATATGACCCTCATGAAAATCGTGATGATACCGGCGCGAATTACCCGCCCGGCCTTCCGCTGAAGGCCGGGAAGATCAGCCCGTATTTCACCCCAGCCGCCCCCTCAGCGGCCCGAGATTAGCCCGCAAGGCTCGAAAACATGAATGATAGCCCCAAAGAGGCCCGCGATTATCGTGGCACCGTCTTCCTGCCGCAGACCGGCTTTCCCATGCGCGGCGATTTGCCGAAGCGCGAACCGGATATGCTGGCGCGCTGGGCGCGCCTGAAGCTTTGGGAAAGGCTCCGCGCTCAATCCAAGGGGCGCGAGAGCTTCGTGCTGCATGATGGCCCGCCCTATGCCAATGGCAATCTGCATATCGGCCATGCGCTGAATAAAATTCTGAAGGATGTGATCAATCGCGCCGCGCAAATGGCGGGGTTTGACGCGAATTACGTCCCCGGCTGGGATTGCCACGGCCTGCCGATTGAATGGAAGGTTGAAGAAGAATACCGCAACAAGGGCCGCGACAAGGATGCGGTGCCTGTGTTGGATTTCCGCGCCGAATGCCGCGCCTATGCCGAACATTGGCTTCAAGTGCAGCGGGAAGAATTCATCCGCCTTGGTGTCGCCGGCGATTGGGCGGATCGCTATGCGACGATGGATTTCGCCTCAGAAGCCGCGATTGCAGGGGAGATCGGCAAGTTTCTGATGAATGGGTCGCTCTATCGCGGGCTGCGCCCGGTGATGTGGAGCCCGGTCGAGAAAACCGCGCTGGCGGAAGCGGAGATTGAATACCACGACCACATCAGCCCGACGCTGCATGCGAAGTTCCGCATCTTGAAGGCGGGTGCGGCTGATCTGGTCGGCGCGGATGTGGTGATCTGGACCACAACGCCCTGGACCATGCCGGGCAATCGTGCGGTCGCTTATGGCGATGAAATTGATTACGCGCTGGTGCATGTCGAAGGCCTGGCCGAGAAATCCCATCTGAAGGTCGGGGATCGGCTGCTGGTCGCGCTGCCCTTGCTGCCGCAGTTTGAAAAGGACGCCGGGGTCGGCGCGCATACCATCAAGCGCGTTATCAAGGGCGAAGAACTTGCGGGTGCAATCGCCGCGCATCCGCTGCGCGGGCATGGCTATGAATTCGATGTGCCGCTGCTCCCCGGTGATTTCGTCACCACTGAAGCCGGTACGGGGTTTGTGCATATCGCGCCTGGCCATGGTGAGGATGACTTCAATCTAGGCCTCGCGCATAACCTGCCGATCCCAGAGACCGTGAATGATGACGGCACCTTCACCCATCACGCGCCGGGGTTTGAGGGCTTG
>JADCEX010000058.1 GCA_020249825.1 Roseomonas sp. | reverse complement strand
CGGCGGGCGAGGAAATTGACCGCACCCCGCAGGCTTCCTTCTGCCGCTGCGGCCAGACCGCCAAGGCGCCCTATTGCGACGGCAGCCACAAGAAGGCGGGTTTTGTAGCACCGTAACTTTCAAGTAGCGGATCGTTGCCGATCCGCCCTCAAACGCCGGCGCGCGCCTCCGCGCGCTTGGCTTCGCCGCAGGGTCGGCGGCGCCCATTCGGGCGCCCGCCCGCCTCTGGCGGGCGCAAGCGTTTCCTTACCATGTTAGCGAAGTTCCCCTCGCCTATCTCCGCGCGCGGCGCGCTTCAGCGACCGCGCGTTCCAGATCTGCCAAAGGCACCGCGCCCGGGATGAAGGCATCGCCAATGATCAAGGCGGGCGTGCCTTCAATGCGGAGCGCGCGGGCCAATTCCATGTTGGTGTCAATGCGCTGCTGCAAGGCGGGATCAAGCATATCCCGCTGCCAGCGCGCCACATCCATGCCAATCCGCTCGGCCTCAGCACGCATGGCGGCTTCGGTGGGTTCACCACGCAACGCCATAAGCCGTTCATAAAATTCATTGTATTTTCCCTGGCGCTGCGCGGCGAGCAAGCCGCGCGCGGCCACCACGGAAGCCGGGCCCAGCACGGGCAAATCCTTCATCACCACGCGGATATTGCGGTCCTTGCGCAGCAATTCCGCCATTTCGCCAGCCAGCCTTTTGCAAAAGGGGCAGCGTGCATCAAAGAATTCCACAATCGTCACATCACCGCGCGGATTGCCGCGCACCGGATCAGCCGGATTGCGCAGCAACGCTGCCTCATGCGCGCGGATCGCAGCGGCCTGTGAGGCATTCCGCTCAAAATCTTCAGCCGCTTGCAGCGCGGCCAGGCCTTCGCGCAGCAGCGTCGGGTCGCGGCGCAGCGCATCACGCAGAATGGCGAGAATCTCGGCGCGCTGCGCTTCCGTGAAGCCCTGGGCCAGGGCAGGCCCGGCCAGGGTGGCGGCAAGGGCGGAAAGCAGCAGGCGTCGTTGCATGGTGGTGGGGTCCCTGGCGAAGCGTTTGGCGCTAGCCAAGCCCGGCGCGGCCAAGGTGGCAAGCCATCATTCTCGACCCGTGGCGCTTGGACTCGGCCACTTCTATGCTAATCCCCTGCACGACGCGCTTGCTGGCGCGCGGCCAGTCAGGAAGAATAACCGAATGATGCAGCATGGCGGCAGGTTCAGATGGGGGCGGGTTTGGCTCGGCTTGGGGCTTGGTTTGCTCCTGGCGGGCTGCCAGACGGTGGAATCCACCGTGGACCGCACGGTTGATGCCGTCACGGGCCGATCGAATATCCCCTTTGGCACGCCGGGCCATGTTTCGGGATTCCTGGGCGGTGTGGCGGCAGATGAGCCCCGCGCGGCGATCGTGGCGCGCGATATCCTCTCAGGCGGCGGCTCTGCGGTGGATGCCGCAGTGGCGGGCGCCTTTACCATGGCGGTCACTTTGCCTTCCCGTGCCGGGCTTGGCGGCGGGGGCGCTTGTGTTGCTTTGGATGCGCAGCGCGGTCTGGCGCGCGCCATCATCTTCCCCGCCGGCGCGCGGACCGAAATTCCCGCCGGCACCGATCGCCCGGCGGCCTTGCCTGCCATGGCGCGCGGGCTTTTCGCGCTGCATCTCAATGCCGGGCGCTTCAGGATCGAGGATCTGATCCGCCCCGCCGAGGATCTCGCGCGGCTTGGCACGGAAATCAGCCGAACCCTCGCCGATGATCTGGCCGTGGTGGCTGGGCCTTTGCTGCAAGACCCAAGTGCAAGGCAGGTTTTCGCCCGCCCGGGCGGCGGCGTGCTCCGGCTCGATGACCGCATCGTCCAGCCGGATTTGAGCGCGACGCTCGCACAGCTCCGCGCCGCGCCGCTGGGCATTGGTGATCTTTATCAGGGCAATCTGGCTGAGAGGCTGGTGGAAGGGTCCATGATGTCGGGCGGGGGCCTGACCGAAGCGGAACTCCGCACGACGCGGGTGCGTGTCGGCGGTCCTGCGCGCTCGGCGCTCGGGTCCGATCTGGTGCTGCTGAGCACCGAGGCATCGCCGGGCATGGCGGGGGCGCTGCAAGCGGCCCTGGCCGGGCAGGCGCCGACGGATGGCGCAGCCGGGGCAGGGGCCGGGGCCTCGTTGGTCACGCTGGACCGCGAAGGCAATGCGGTATCTTGCGCCTTCAGCATGAATAATCTGTTCGGCACCGGGCGCGTGGTGCCGGGTATGGGGATTTTGCTTGCCGCGGCGCCTGGGATTGGCCAGGTGCAGGCCGCACCCCTGCCGGTGGCAATCCTGGCGCGGCCCGATTTGCGACGCTTCCGCGCGGCAGCTTCCGGCAGCGGTGGGCCGGCGGCTTTGGCCGCAACCGCCATGCCCTTGGCGGCAGTGCAGCGCCGGGGCGGCCCGGCTGACCCTTATGCCGGGGTGCCGGCGCCGGGGCGCGGCGTGAGCATTTCCTGCGCGGGGTTGGTGCCGACCAATGGCCCGGCTTGCATCGGGGCCGCTGATCCGCGCGGTGGTGGTGTCGCGCTTGGCAGCTTTGGGCGCTGAGCATGGCGCTCAAGATCGGGCGCGGGGCTGAGGCGCCGCCATTTCTGGTGATGGATGTGATTTCGGCGGCCAATGCGCGCGCCGCGAGCCTGCCGCCTGGCGCGCCTGGGATCATCCGGATGGAGGTTGGCCAGCCCGGCACCGGCGCGCCGCGTGGCGCGGCTGAGGCTGCGATACGTGCGCTCAATACCGGGGCGCCGCTTGGCTATACGGAAGCCTTCGGGCTGGTATCACTCCGCGAACGCATCGCGCGGCATTATCTGGATCATTACGGGCTGGTGGTACCGGCACGGCGCATTGCGGTGACCATGGGCGCATCAGGCGCCTTTCCGCTGGCGTTTCTGGCGGCGTTTGATGCGGGCGATGCCATTGCCATGGCCGCACCCTTCTACCCGCCCTATGCGAATATCCTGCAAGCGCTTGGCATGCGCCCGCAATTGTTGGAATGCGACGCGACAACGCGGTTTCAGCCGACAGTCGCGATGCTGGAAAAGCTCGACCCGCGCCCGGCTGGCTTGATCATCGCAAGCCCCTGCAACCCCGCGGGTACCATGCTGGCGCCGGAGGAATTGGCCGCCATTGCGCGCTGGTGCCATGCCGAGGGTGTGCGGCTGATCAGTGATGAGATTTATCACGGGCTGAGTTGGGGCACGGTCGCGGAAAGCAGTGCGGCGGCCGTTAGCGACAGCGCCGTGGTGGTGAATAGTTTTTCCAAATACTGGTCCATGACCGGCTGGCGCATTGGCTGGCTGGTGTTGCCGGAGGATCTCATCCGCCCGGTGGAGTGCCTCGCACAAAATATGTTCATCAGCGCGCCGCATATCGCCCAGGTGGCGGCAGAGGCCGCCATGGATTGCCGTGCAGAGCTTGAAGGCAATAAGGCGGCTTATGCGCGGAGCCGCGCCGCCCTTTTGGCCGGTCTGCCGCGCGCAGGGTTTGACCGCATCGCGGCCGCTGATGGCGCCTTCTATCTTTGGTGCGATGTCTCCGCACTCACCAATGACAGCGCGGCTTTTTCGGCTGCCATGCTGGAAGGTGCCGGGATTGCCGCCACGACAGGGCTTGATTTTGATCGCGGCCGCGGCGGGCGATTCCTGCGTTTTTCCTATTGCGGGCCGGAGGCGGATATGGCGGCAGCGCCGGAGCGTTTGGCGCGCTGGTTGGGGCGATAGGGGCGTTTCATCGCCTCGGCGCAGGCTGAGTTGGCGTCAGCCATGATGGTTTCAGGCGATGGCCCTCGCGACATCTGCCACCCCCTGGCGCGCGCCCCTGGTTCGGGCATCATGGGAAAAGGCCGCCCGATCAGCGCGGCAAGGGGGAAACAGCATGGCAGGCGGGAAGCTCCGCGCCACCGGTGTGCTTGCGCCCTTCGGGCAGCGCGGCTTTCGCTTTCAATGGCCGGCTGATCTTGCCGCTTCCTGGGCCTTTGAGATGGAGACGATCATCCTCGGCTGGTATGTGCTGACCGAGACGGGATCGGTCACCTGGCTTGCCATATTCGGGTCCCTGTTGCTGATCGGTACGTTGCTGTCGCCCATGTTTGGCGTCATGGGCGATAGGGTTGGGCATCGGCGCGTGCTGTCCGCCATGCGGGCCTGGTATGCGGTGCTGGCGGCGGTGCTCACGGCCTGCGCCATGGCAGGGCTGCTTTCCCCATGGCTTGTTTGTGGCGTGGCCTTGCTCAGCGGCCTGGTGCGCCCTTCCGATATGGGCATGCGCAATGCGCTGATTGCAGCCGGCATGCCGCCCCCCTTGCTGATGGGTGCGATGGGGATTGAACGCATGAGCGCCGATAGTGCGCGCGTGATTGGTGCGCTGACCGGCGCGGGGCTGGTCGCGTTTCTCGGCATTGGCCCGGCCTATATGGCGGTGACGGCGATCTATCTTTGCGCCTTTCTGCTGACCTTGCAGGTGGATGAACCACCTGCGCGCGCCGCCCAAGGGGTCGCGATGAAAACCCCCTGGGCCGATCTTGGCGATGGCATTGCCTATGCCCGCGCAACACCGCCCGTGCTGGCGGCGCTATTGCTGGCGTGCCTGGCTAATTTCGCCGCCTATCCGCTGAGTGGCGGCTTGCTGCCGCATGTAGCGCGCGATGTTTATGGGCTGGATCGCACCGGGCTTGGTTATCTTTCGGCGAGCTTCGCCGGCGGCGCTATGCTGGGATCACTTTTCATCAGCGTGCGTGGAGGCGGGCTGCCCCCGGCGCGCACCATGCTGGCGGCATCGCTTTCCTGGTTTTTGTTGCTGTTGGTCTTCGCGCGCCTGACGGACCCTGTGCTGGGTGGCGTGGTGCTGGCTTTGGCGGGGTTTGTGCAAAGCTTTTGCATGGTGCCGCTGGCGGTGCTGCTGCTTCGCATCACGCTACAGGATTTTCGCGGCCGCGTGATGGGGCTGCGCATGCTGGCGGTTTATGGTTTGCCGGTTGGGCTGATGATGGCCGGGCCTTTGGTGGGTGAGATCGGCTTTGCCGATGCCGGCGCGCTTTACGCGGGCTTTGGCGCCTTGTGCACGGTTGCGATTGCGCTGTTCTGGCGCGCGCATTTGCTGCCGCGTGAGGTGCCGGCGAATGGGTTGCGCAGCCAATAAGCCGTTGCCCCGGTGCGTGGTTTGGGCAAGATCATACAACGCAGAAAGGAAACGCCGATGACCCTTATGTTTTCCCGCCGTCATGCATTTGCGCTTGCTGGCAGCAGTGCGCTTGCGCCTGCCGCTTTCGCGCAAGGGGTATTTCCTGATCGCGCGGTGAATATGATTGTGCCCTTCGCCCCTGGTGGCACGCCGGATATTGCCGCGCGGCTGATGGCGCCGAAAATGGGGGAATTGCTTGGCCAGCCTGTGACCGTGGAAAACCGCGCCGGGGCAGGGGCCACTATTGGTACGCGCGCCGTGGTGCAGGCGCGCCCCGATGGGCATACGATTCTGATGGGCTCCATCTCCTTCCTGACGGCGCCGCTCACCGCGGACCCCATGCCCTATGATCCGGTGGCGCAGCTTCGCGTGATCAGCCTGATTTCCACATCGCCCTATGTGCTGATTGTGCGCGCCGATAGCCCGGCCCGCGATATCGCCGGGTTTCATGCCATGGTGCGGGAGCGCGGCAATAGGCTGAATTACGGGTCAGCGGGCAGTGGCACGCCGCTCCATTTGGGTGGAGAACTTTATAAGCTGATGATGGGCGTGGACCTGACCCATGTGGCCTATCGCGGCAGTGGTCCCGCGATTACCGCGCTGATCGCGGGCGAGGTGGATATGGTCTTCGCCGATGTCCCCGGCGCTTCAGGCCAAATCAGGGCCGGCACGGTACGGCCCTTGGCGACAATGGTGCGCGAACGGATCAAACAATTGCCTGATGTGCCGACCATGGCGGAAAGCGATCCGCGCCTGCGCGATTACGATGTCTATACCTGGGCGATGCTGGTTGCCCCGAAAGCGACACCTGATCGCGCCGTCAATCGCCTGCATGAAGCCGCCATCGCCACTGCGCGCCAGCCGGATATCATGAAGCGCTTTGAAGAAATGGGTTTTGACTATGTGGGATCATCGCCCGCTGATGGCGACAAGCGGCTGGAAGCGGAACGCGACAAATGGCGCGATGTGATCAGGCGGGCGAATATCAAGGTAGATTTGTAATCAGCCACCCTTACCCCTGCCGCAACCCCGCGCGTTCCGCCGCTGCACGCGTCCAAGCTGTTTCCCGTTGCAGAAAGGCAGCGAAGCCCGGCGGGGTAGCCTCCGCCCCACTTGCCATCAGGCTGCCCATGCCCTCAAGCCGCGTGCGCACGGCGGGGTCGGCAACGGCGGCAGCGACAGCCTCACCCAGCGCCTTCGCAACAGGCTCGGGCAGGCCCGTCGGCGCCACAATGCCAACAAAGGCAGCCGCCTGGTAACCGGCCACACCAGCCTCATTCGCCGTTGGCAATTCGGGGGCTTGCGGCAGCCGATCTGCCGCTGCCACTGCCAAAATCCGCACCGCGCCTTCCCGGTGCAACGGCAGCGCCGTCGAGATTTCAGTAATGGCGCCGGATATGGTGCCGGAGATCAAATCAGGCGTCAGCGCGCCCCCGCTGCCATAGGGGATATGGGTAATGCCCGCCCCGGTCGCGGCATTGAACATCTCAAGCGAAAGATGCGCCGCACTCGCAATGCCGGAAGACCCAAAGCCGAGCCTCCCTGGATTGGCCTTGGAATGCGCCACAAGTTCGGCCACCGTTCGCACCGGCAGGCTGCGATGCACCGCAATCACCATCGGCGTGCGCACAAAAAGCCCAATCGGCATGAAATCGCGCATCGGGTCATAGCCAAGATTGGCCTGCACCGTGGGATTGATCGTGAGCGGCCCATTTGAGCCCAGCAGAATAGTGTAACCATCCGCCCGCATCCGCGCGACCTGCTGCGCCGCGACACTGCCGCCCGCGCCTGCGCGATTTTCCACGACCACTGGCTGGCCGAGCTTTGCCGCCATGGCCGGCGCGCAGGCACGCGCTGTCAGATCAGAATTTCCGCCCGGCGCGAAGGGCACAATCAGGCGGATGGGCTTATCGGGGAAGGCGCCTTGCGCGCTGAGCGACCTGGACAGGATGGGGGTTGCGGCAAGCGCTGTCAGCACAGCGCGGCGCGATGGGGTAAGGGTCATGTTTTCCGTCCGTTTCCCGATTATGGCCGCAAGCTTGCGGCGCCCGTACATGGCTCGCAAGCCCCTACGATGCCGGCGGCGCGTCAGGGCGCGAACGTGCTCGGGCCAAACGGCAAGCACAGGCCCTATTCGCGCCGCGCCTCCCGCGCAACCACCGCCAGTGCCAGCGATGAAATCGTGAGCTGCCCCAAAATCTGCGTGATGTCGCGAATATAGCCCCAGGTCTCAAATGGCGCCGGGTCCTGCGGCAGCATGACAAGGCTCCCCGGCGCCAGCGGCGGCCCACCGTTCTGGAAGAAACCCTGGCCCGCCGGTGCAGCTTCCCCATTCGGCAGCACCACGAAGACGCGCGATGCATCGGCAAAGCGCTGCGCCCCGCCCGAGGCTTGGATATACTCCGCCGCACGCCACCCCTGGCGGAAGGGCAGGCTGCCGGGGTTCAGCACCGCGCCTACCACCGTTACATCTTGGGGGCGCTTTGGCATGGCCAATACATCGCCAGGTTCCAGCACTATGTCCAAATCGGGCCGCGCCAGCAGGATCACGGGATTGGCTTCCACCACCACCCGCCCTGCGGCGCGCGCTTCGCGCAAGGTCGCCGCCAATTCGCGCCCTGCCTTCATGGCACCCCCGACATCCGCCGTGCCGCCTCGTGAACCAGGTAAAGCCTGCCCTGAGGCCAATTGCACCAGGCTGCTTTCCAGATCACGTGCGGTGCGCGCAAAGCCTTCCTGCTGGCGCTGACGCACGCTTTCGCGCGTGAAGACGGCGCCATAAGGGAAAGCCTCGGCGGTCAGCCCGCCGGCGCGTGCGATCACATCCGAAAGCCGCTCACCTCGGCGTAATTCATAGCTGCCGGGGTTGCGGAATTCGCCCAGCAGCAGCACCGGGCCGCTATCCAAAGCATCCTCGCGCCGCGGCACGCGCAGCGCCTGACGCGGTGATACCAGCTTGGCCCCGCCACCCAGGCTCACGCGGGTCACTTGCCCCGCCAGGGCCGGGTTCGCCACTGCCTGCGCGACATCGGGCGCATTCGTATTGCCAAGCGCCGTCACCCCGCCCGCGATCGCCAGCGCGTCAGCCATTGGGGTGTTTTCCATCATGGGGTAAAGGCCGGGCGCGCGCACCTCGCCCGTCACCAGCGCGGCGTGATCCAGCAGGAACCCCGCCAATTCCGGCACTTCCTGGAAAATGCGCGGGCAGCGCGCCTCACCCATTTCCGGAAAGCCTGTGGCGCGCGCATGGGCAAAGCGCGCCGGGGAGGCCTGCGCGGCTTGCGCAAGCTGCGTCAGCGACAGGCATTCGCCGCCCTGCATCGTGGTGGCCTCACCGCGCAAGGCGCGCTGCGGCGCGCTGCTTGACAGCCATTGAATATCGGCGCGGGAGAAGACAATGACCTCATCCCCATCACGGAGCGTCGGCCCGCCGCGCCCTTCCAGCGCGCGCGCCAGATCGAAGGGCAGCAGATGGCGCTGGCCGCTCCGCTGATCTGGGCGCAGCACAACGGCGAAACGCGTATAAGGATCGGGGCCCAATTGCCGATGATCCGCGATCAGGCCGCGTACGGATAGCCCCTGCCTGCCATTGGCCGCACGCGTGATCGGCATGGCCACATGCCCGCCAAGGCGGATGGTATTGGCCGCCACATCCGCCCCAGGTCGCACCAGCAGCGCATCGCCGCGCTTGAGGCTCGCGCTGATGGCAAGTTCGGCAAAACTCCGCCGTCCCTGCGCATCGCTTTGCTGCACCAAAAGCCGATTGCCACTGGGCCGGAGCGGCCCGCCCGCCAGCAGCAACGCATCTTCCAGCGGCATGGCGCCCTGGCGGGCGGGCAATTCGTAAATGCCGGGCCGCGCGACATCGCCGGCAATCGCCACCACCCCGCCAAGCGGCGGCACTAGAATGCGCTCCCCCTCGCGGAGCGTCAGGTCAGCCGCGCCAGGCACATCGGCCAGCAGCGGGTAGAGATCCACCTGGCGGGATCCCGCCGGCCCTTCGATCCGGATGGCGCGCAGGGACCCGCTCCGCCGCACCCCTTCAGCCGCTGCCAGCGCGTCCAAAACGCTGGCGAGTGCGGTCAGGGTTTGAAAGCCAGGGCGCATCACCTCGCCGCCCACGAAAACGCTGATCTGGCGGATGGCGCCGATGGAAAGAAAGACCTCAGACCCCCCAAGCTCCCGCGCGGCGCGGGCTTCCATATCGGCGCGCAGCTCGGCAAGGCTGCGCCCGACGGCGGGGATGGGCGGCAATTCGGGTAGCAGCAACATGCCATCCCGCCCGATCCTGAGGGAGTGCGTCTGCCGTGCGCGGCCGCGCAGTGCCACCACCACCTCATCTCCTGGGCCCAAAATATAGGAACCGGGCAGCGCGCCGAAGCTTGGCGGCGGGGCGGCGCCGCCGCGGAAAGTGTCATAGCCGAATTGGCGGAGTTCCGCCTGTTCCAGCCTTTCGGCGAAGAAGGCTTCGATGCTGGAAAGATTGGGCGCCTGGCGCGGCGCAGGGGCGGCGGCTTGCGATGGCGGGGCGGCAGGTTGGGCGATGGCGGCTTCCAGGACTCGGGCCAGGATCTCGCGCTGCGCGCCTGCGGGCAGGCTTGGCAAATTCCCCCCACCGGGCAGGCTTGGCGGCAGGCTGGGTGGGGCCAGGACTTGTGTGCCCGGCTGTGCGGCGGCGATTGGGATGGCGGCCAAAAGCAGAAAAATCAGTGCGCTAAGGCGCAGGCGGCTGGCCTTAAGGGCAATCTCTGTTTTGGCGAAATTCAACATGAAATACACCGAAAAATATTATTGATTTTTTCCTAACACAACCATAGATTGCTTTTCAATATCCAAAATCACCCAAGGAGACGTGGCTTGCCCGGTGATACGGTTCTTGGCGAAACCCATCAGCCGAAAGCCAGCCTTCCCGCTTGGCAGGCTTGGTGGTTGTGCGCTGATGCGGCTTGGCGGCTCGGGCCGCGGCCGGTGGCGCTTTTCGCTTGGCATCGTCTGCGCCTTGGCCTGGGCCTGGCGCATCGCGCCCTGCCTGATCTGCCCGCGCCGCGCGGCCCCTTCCTGCCGGATACTGAGGCCCTGGCTGCGCCCAAGCGTGACTGGCATGGCCCTTTCAGCCCAGAAGCCCATGCTTTGGATGTGCTGGCCCGGCCTGGCGGTGATATCCGCAAGCTCTGGGAAACCCATCGCCTTGCCCCGCTGCTGAGCCTTATCCAGGCCGCTACCCGCGACCCCGCAGCCGATCATTTGAATCAGGCGGAAGCGCTGCTGGAAGATTGGGCCAATGCAAACCCGCCCTTTCGTGGCCCAGGCTGGGCCTGCGCGCAGGAAGCGGCGCTGCGCGCCATGGGGATCAGCCTGGCCCTTGCCTTGCTGGGCGCCGATCGCCGGCTGAGCCCGGGCGCGCGTGAATTGCTCGCGCTCCACGCGCGGCGCATCCGCGCCACGCGCGCTTATGGCGCGGCGCAGGACAATAACCACCCCATCAGCGAAGCGGCGGGGCTATTCGTGTGCGGCCTGCTGCTGGGCCGGGTGCGGGACCAACATGCCGGCGCGCGGGCACTCTCACGCACTGTGGCGCGGCTCGTTTCGCCTTGTGGCGCCTTTGCCCAAGCCTCACCGGCCTATCACCGGCTGATGCTGGATGTGCTGGCGGTTGTCGAATGGTTCCGCCGCCGCCATGGCGCGCCAGGCTTTGCGGCACCCTTCAACGCCCGGGCGGCGGTGGCGACCCAATGGCTTGGCCGCGTCATGGCGCCAAATGGCGCTTTGCCGCGCATCGGGCCTTGCGATGATTCTGCCTTTGCCGATCTCTCTGGCGTTGGCGGTCAGGATGCGCGCGCCAGCCTGGAACGGGCTTCGCGGCTTTTTCTTGGCATAAGCGCTGGGCTACCCGATGATGCAGGCTGCCGCGCCCTTGGCCTTGCCGCGGCACCTGCCGCCCCGCCATCTCAAGCGCCGCATTGGCGGAGCGCTGGCTGGTTCGGCCGCAACGGCGAAGGGGGCGCGCGCGGCGTGCTGCGCACCGGCGTACCGCTCCGTTTCCGGCCGGGACAGGCGGATTTGCTGCATTTCGACCTTTGGGATGGCAATGAGAATCTGCTCCGCGATGGCGGCAGCGGCGCCTATCTGCCGCCACCCGGTTTCGATTGGTGGCAAAGGATGCTGGCCGGCGGCCTCGGGCATAATCTGATTACCTTTGATGATGCCGAACCCATGCCGCGGCTTGGCCCCTTCCTGTTCGGGCGCTGGCCGCGCTGCCGCGCCATTCCTGATGGCGCCAAGATGCGCGACTGGCGCGGCAATCGCCATGCCAGGCGGATCGAATGTCGCGGGCGGCTCTGGCGTGTGGAAGATCAGGTGCGGGGCGATTTCCGGCGCCTTGCGCTCCGTTGGCGGCTTGCGCCGGGCGATTGGCGGCGGATTGCCGATGGCGTTGAAAGCGCCAAGGCACGCATCACCCTTTCCGCCGATGCACCCTTCAGCCTGGAATTGATCCGCGGCTGGGAAAGCCCAGCCTATGGGCGGGTGGAACCCGCGCCGGTGCTGGAATTCCGCGCCAATCGCCCAATCGGGCGGATTTTCACCGAAATCGCCCTGCCGAAAATGGGGCCGGGGTGATGCCGCTGCCGCTGCTGCTGATGGGGCTTTGGGCTTGGCGTGCCAAATTGGCGCTGATCCTGCTGCTGCTATGGGTGGGGGGTGCGGCCGCCATCCTGCTTTGGCCGCGCGGCCATGTGGCGCGCGCCCAGGTGGCGCCGGCGGAAACTACGGCCTTTGCCATTTCATCCCTGCTATCGGCGCATCCCTTGGCCTTGGGGCAGGGGCTGGATACGCGCCCCGGCGGCAATTTTGCTGTCTATTTGGCGGCGCTGCGCTCGCCCGATGCGGCGCGCATGCTCACCACCGAAACCGCCTTGCTGCAGGCGATGGAGCGCAATCGCCAGGACTCCCCCCTGTGGTCCCTCCGGGTGTTGCTTGGGCTTTCGCGCGCGCTTGATGCCGATGATGTGCTGGCCTGGATGGAGCGCCATGTGGCGGTCACGCAGAGCCTCGGCAGCATTACCTGGACCCTGGAATTGACCCATGCGGACCGGGCGCTTGCGCTACAGGCGCTGATCAGCCTGCACCGCTTTGCCGAGGCAAAGGTGCGCGCTGACCTGGCTGACCAGGCCGCGCGGCGGGTCGCAGCGTTGCAGGCGCGGCTGCAGGGCGAAAGCGACGTCTTCCTCCGTAACAATCTTTACGATCTTCTGGCGCAGCAGCAGCGCGCCGGGCTGGTGGTGGCAGCGGATGAGGCGGTGGCGGCGCGGCTGATCGCGGCGCCCATGGTGGAAGCCCGCGCCTCCCGACCCAATCGCCCGCTTTTGCTTGGGCTTTGGCTGCTGATGGTGCCGCTTGCGGTGCTGATGGCGGCAGCCGGGTTGCTGCTGATGCGCCGTAGTTTCCGTGACGCCGCGCTGGTGACGCGCAGCCCCGCCATGCAGGGGGATTGAGGATGCAGGCGGCGGATATGGCGGCAGCGCCGCCCCAGGATGCTTTGGCCTGGCTTGCCGG
>JADCEX010000057.1 GCA_020249825.1 Roseomonas sp. | reverse complement strand
GCGCGGAGTTCGGCTTGCACTTCCCGCCCGGCGCGTTCCACGCCACGACGCATGGCGCGCGCGACGTCGCGGATCTCGGCCTCCATGGCAGCACGGAGGTCGCCGCGGATGGTGGCGAGGAGGAGGGGCATGGGGGGAGCCGCTTCGGGAAAGCGCAGTGGATTGGTGACTCGCTTAAGGGCGTCGGTCACATCGTACCCTGTACTATCGCAATTTGTCGGTGACGGAAAAATTACCAAATAACAGAATTAGTTAGCTTACTTTTCTAAACAACCGAGCATGGTTTTAGTTCCTAACATACGGAGACCAGCAGATTTAAGCGTTATGCTGGCAGTCGCTACTCGCTCACTTCCATGGCGCATCCGGCGCAGTGGCTAATGGGGAAACACCACCCAGGCAAACCTGTTGTGCTTCCCATGGCGGCCTTTCCTGGATGTCTCTTGGCCCTTACATCGCTGTCGTGTCGCTGTCGGGCTGCTGTCGTGTCCCCAACCTATCCCCCCAGATATGGTCTCGGTGCATCATTCATGGAGATACCTATGCGTAACGAAAATGATTCGGCGACTGGTACCAATGGTAATGACGGGCAGTCGCCCTCACCACGGCTCATCACGCCTCAGGAGCTTGCGATCGTTTGCAAGCTTCAGCGCCAAGCGCGGGGGTGGACGCAGGAAACGCTGGCAGAGCTGAGTGGCCTCCAGGTTCGTACCATTCAACGTGTTGAGAACGCAGATCCGTCCAGCTCAGACACTCGCCGAGCGCTCGCGCGTGCCTTTGAGACGGAGGACATTGATGTCTTTAATAAGCTTGCGGTATTCCCCACGATCGCGGAGTTTGAGGCCAAAGCAAAGGCTGAGAAAGAGGCGTTCGATCGCGAATACATAAAGCTCGCCGTCATGCCCGCAACCGGGCTCCAACTAATCCGCGAGTTGAACGGTAGCGTAGGTTTAGCGACAGAGGTCCTTGAAGACGAACTGCTCCAATCAACTGAGGCGCGTGATGCCTGGGGAACCTTTGTCGATAATGCGCGCGATTGGGGCGATATCGCCGATGAGGTTGGTGAAATGGACCGCCTGAATGCTGCTGCGCAACTTGAGGAGCAGATTCAACTTCTCCAACGTCAAGGTATCGCCCCTTACTTTGGGGTCAGAAAACTTTCGACCGGTGATGGCGAAAAAGAGATGCGCTTCCGGGTTGTGTTCCTCGTTGGGGCGCCGAAGCACAAGCCCATTACTGAGATCGCCGTACCCAGGAAGGCGCAGATCGTCTGACCGATGCAATGAGTTCGGGCGGTGGGGGAGAGAGCGCCCGCGGTCATAAATGGGCAGAACTTCACTTAATCCGCGTAGTCCCTGTTTTTGGCTGCTTCACCTCTCCCCCAACTTTCGCCTCTCCCCCTCCATCGCCGCCTCCGCACCGGCCAATACCGCAAACCCATCCACCACCCAGGCAGCCTGGTCATTCACGCCGCCCGCATCCGGCCAATGCGCAATGCCGCCCATCCCGCCGCGACACGCGGCCCAAAGCCGCACAAAGCCATGCCAGGGCTCGGTAATCACCAAGCGCGGATTCTCCGGCCAGGCATCACCTCCCACCAACCAATCGCCACCCTCGGCGGGTCTCAATCCACCGTCATAGGCGCTTGGCTCGCGGGCGATAGCGAGGGCGCCGCGGAGTTTTTTTCCGCATCTCGACTTGGTTGCATCAGCGCACTCGCACGCCAGCCGATCGGCTCGATATCCTCCTGCGGCAAAGCATCCATCAATGCCTCGGAGACCAGGCCGCGATCGCGCTTGAACGGTGGCAGATCGGCTCCCTCCCAGCCGCGCAAAGCATGACGGGCTGCCACCCAGGGCAGCATGCCGATGTAACGCTGCCGCGCCGCTAGCAGGCCGGCATAGCTTGGGATCGCCGCGCAGGCGGCCTCGATCATCGCAAGCGGTGCCTGCGCTTCGGGATCGTCCGGCTCGGCCTCGGCCCGCGCAATGGCGGCCGCAAGTTCCTCGGCATTGCCGGGTGCGGCTTCGGTGATGGCGAGGCGCAACGCCTCCAGCATCTGCGCTTGCGGCGGGTAGATGCCTCCGTCCCGCGCAAGATCGGCGCGAAAGGCCTGACGCTCGCGGAACGTAAGCGGTGTGATCAGGTAGCGCCGCTCTGGCGCATGGGGTGGCGAGAACCATTCCGCATCGCGGCGGGAAAACACAACGCTCATGGGTATCTCCTTCAAAACTGCGCCAGAAACAACGGGCAATCCGCGCCATCAAGCTGAAAGCCAATGTCGAATTGCCCAAGCCCATCGCGCTGCCCGGGCCGCATGGCGGTGGCCTTGGCCGCCGGCGCGATGACGCAAAAGCGATTGCCCGGATTGGCACCCAGGATCGCCATCAAAGGCATCGCCGAGCCCAGGCGAAAGGCGTTGAACAGCGCAACAGCGGTCGTGGTGCTCATCAAGGGATCAATCGCCCCGCGCGCATCACGCTCCGTCGGCACTGCGGGATCATAGCCCTCGGCCGCTTCGGGATTGTCGGGCAGGATGACATTGACGCCGGCATCCAGCGTCAGGCGTCGCGCGCGGGCCAATTGCTGGTTCAACTGGCAGCGGCCATTCACAAAACGCGGCGGCGTTGGGCGAATGACGGTGTTCCACCCGGTCGGAAGCGCGGCCGCCGATTTGTCGAGCAACTGCGCGCGCAGATCAAAGACCAGAAAGCCAATGCCGCCGGTGGAAAGCTCCAGGCTCCAACTGCCGACCGCGCCGGTGAAACGCCAGCGCAGCCCATCGGCGTAGAAGTAGAGCGTGGCGGTACGATAGATCGCCTCATCCGAAGTGGGGCTGTAGAGAACATTGGCTGGGATTTGTGCCAGCGTCGCGACTGCGCCAGGTGTGGCCATGGTCTCGCCAAGTGTGGCCACACGCGCGGCGGTGTAATCAATGATGCCGCTGACCAGGCTGCGATCACCGGAAAGCAGCAAGGGCATGCCGCGATAAAGCTGCGCGGTGGCGGCGAAGGGTGTCGCCAGCGTCAGGTTGGTCGTGGTGCCGCTTGCGGCGGCGGTCGGTGCGCCGATGGCAGTATTGGTGATGCCTTCGGCCATGGTGCAGCAGCGCAGCAACTTGCCCCATTCCGGCGGCGTCGCCGGCGTGCCGGAACCGCGCAATGGCACGCGCAGCCGAATACGCGGGCGCAGGCCGCCAACAATGGCGGGCGAACGGTCGAGCGATCCGGTGAGCTCGTTATTCTCCACCGTGATCGGATCGAAATCGATCTCGC
>JADCEX010000056.1 GCA_020249825.1 Roseomonas sp. | reverse complement strand
CACGATGATGCGTACCTGGCCGGATGGGCGCCAGGATTGTGCGCGGGCGATAGCAGGCGCCGCAAGCAGCGGCAGCGCAAGCGCGGCGCGGCGGGAAATCTGGGTCATGAGGGGATCCTCCCTTGAAGCTTGCGCGCATCATGCCGCCGAAAGCTGTTTTCGGAAAGGCTTCAGCCCTGGCGTAGCAGGGCCATGACGCGGGCGAGACCGGCTTCCCAGGGCGGCAGCGCCACGCCGAAAACACGGGCGAGCTTGCCATTATCCAACCGGCCATCCGTGGGGCGCTTGGCCTTGGTGGGGTAATCGGCGGTGGTGATGGCATGCACCTTGGGGCGAGGGCCGCCATGCTTGGCATGCATGTCAAGAATCGCCTCGGCAAAGCCATGCCAGGTGGTGAAGCCGCCGCCGGTTGCATGATAGGTGCCGGCAAGGTCATCGCGCCAGCCATCGGCGCGCAGCCGCGCCAGGATGGCGGTAATGGCATCGGCCAGATCAGGCGCTGCGGTCGGGCTGCCCCATTGATCCGCCACCACGCGGAGTTCTGGGCGCTGTTCGCCGAGTGCGAGCATGGTGCGCAGAAAATTCTTGCCCATGGGCGCGAAGACCCAGGCCGTGCGCAGGATAATGCAGCGCGGATTGGCCGCTTGTGCTGCCCATTCCCCCGCAAGCTTGGTGCGGCCATAGGCGCCCAGCGGATTGGGCAAATCGCTTTCCAGATAGGGCGCAGCCTTCAGCCCATCAAAAACATAATCGGTGGAAATCTGAATGAGCGGAATGCCCGCTTCGCGTGTAAGCCGCCCAAGCAAGGCTGGCCCCAAAGCATTGGCGTGAAACGCTCCGGCTTCATCATCTTCCGCCGCATCCACAGCGGTCCAGGCGGCGCAATTCATCACCGCATCGGGTTTCAGCGCGTGAAAGGCGGCGATGACCGTATCCGGCTTGTCGAATTCAAATTCCGGTTGGCCGACCAGCAGCGCCTCAAACCCTTGGGCGGGCAATGCGCTTTCAAGCCCGGTCGCCAATTGCCCGCCACGCCCGGTGACGAGGATGCGGCGCATCACCAAGACCCTTTCGGAAAGGGCGGCGCGATATCGGCAAGCCGGGGTGCCTTGCTGTCCTTAACGGACAGGATTGGGCTGTGTACCGGCCAATCAATACCCAACGCAGGATCATTCCAGGCGATGGCGGCATCGGTTTTTGGATCGTAATAGACATCAACCTTGTAGAGCACTTCTGTATCTTCTTCGAGTGTCACAAAGCCATGCGCAAAGCCGGCAGGGATCCAAAGCTGTTGCCAATTCGCGGCGGAAAGTTCGCAGGCCACATGCTGGCCGTAAGTGGCTGAGCCTTCGCGAATATCCACCGCAATATCCAGGATGGAACCACGCACCACGCGCACCAGCTTGGCCTGGGCTGTGGGTGGCCGCTGAAAATGCAGGCCGCGCACCACACCCTTTTGACGCGACAGGGAATGATTATCCTGCACGAAATCTGCCGTGATGCCGTGCGCTGCCAAGGCCTGGCGCGACCAGACCTCGCTGAAAAACCCGCGCTCATCACCAAAGCGTTTTGGTTCAATCAGAATCAGATCGGGAATGGCAAGCCGTTCGATCTTCACGCAAGCCGTCCCTCCGCCAGATCAAGCAAATAGACCCCGTAAGCTGTCTTGCCCAGCCGATCTGCCTGGGCGCGCAGCGCCGCCGCATCAATGAAGCCCATTCGGAAGGCGATTTCCTCAGGGCAGCCGACTTGCAGCCCTTGGCGTTCCTGCACCGTCTGCACAAAAAGTGCGGCTTGCAGCAATGAAGCCGGCGTGCCGGCATCAAGCCAGGCGCAACCACGGCCCAATTGCTCGGCGCGCAGGCTACCATCGGCAAGATAGACCTTGTTGAGGTCAGTAACTTCCAATTCACCGCGCGCGGAGGGTTTCAAATCCCGCGCCATTTGCGTCACGCGCTTGTCGTAGAAATAAAGCCCAATCACCGCCCAATCGGATTTAGGTTTGGCGGGTTTTTCTTCGATGGACAGCACGCGCCCGCTGGCATCAAATTCCGCGACACCATAGCGTTCCGGGTCGGCCACGCGATAGCCAAACACCGAAGCCAAACCATTCTGCGCATTGGCTGCGGCCGCCTTCAGGCTTTCGACCAGCCCATGGCCATAGATGATGTTATCGCCGAGCGCCAAGGCGCAGGCTTCGCCACCAATCCACGCCGCGCCGATATGGAAAGCTTGCGCAATGCCATCCGGGCTTGGCTGTTCAGCATAGCTGATGCGAATGCCAAATTGCGCGCCATCGCCCAGCAAGCGCCGGAATTGCGGCAGATCGGCCGGCGTTGAGATCAGCAGGATATCCTTGATGCCTGCCAGCATCAGCGTGCCCAGCGGGTAATAGACCATCGGCTTGTCATAGACCGGCAGCAATTGCTTAGACGCCGCCAAGGTCATCGGGTGCAAACGCGTCCCGGATCCGCCGGCAAGAAGAATGCCCTTCATGCCTTCACCCCCCCAAGCCTTTGCCCGGCATAGCGCTTTTCGCGAATGGGCCGCCACCAGGCTTCATTGTCCAGATACCAGCGAATGGTCTGCTCAAGCCCGGCCTCAAAATCATAGCGCGCTTTCCAGCCAAGCGCGGCTTCCGCGCCGCTTGGGTCCATCGCGTAGCGGAAATCATGGCCAGGGCGATCTTTGACATAGGTGATCAGGCGCTCTCGCGGGCCAGCAGGATCAGGGCGCAACCGGTCCAGCGTGCGGCAAATCGCCTGCACCACCTGCAGATTGGTCCGTTCCTGACGCGGGCCGATGCAGTAAGTGGCCCCCGGCACGCCGCGCATCAGCGCCAGCGCCAGGGCTTCCGCGTGATCCTGCACATGGATCCAATCGCGGATATTCGACCCATCACCGTAAACCGGCAAAGGCTGGCCGTCCAGCGCATTCAACGTGACAAGCGGGATGAGCTTTTCCGGAAACTGCCACGGCCCGTAATTATTCGTGGTGTTTGATACGAAGGATGGAAAGCCATAAGTATGCTGCCAGGCGCTCACCAAATGGTCCGACGCTGCCTTGGAAGCGGAATAAGGGCTGCGTGGATCATAGCGCGTATGCTCATCAAATGGCGCATCATCAGCGCTTTCGAGCGAACCAAATACCTCATCGGTGGAGACATGATGGAAGCGGAAATCAGCCTTGGCACTGCCTTCCAGCCCTTGCCAATATTCGCGTGCCGCTTCCAGCAAAACTTGCGTGCCAACCACATTGGTACGAATGAATTCGGCCGGCCCATCAATCGAACGATCCACATGGGATTCGGCGGCCAGATGCATGACGCGCGCCGGCTTGAAGCGCGTGAAGACATCACGCATCGCCGCCGCATCGCAGATATCCAGCGCCAGATGGTGATGGCGCGGCGATTTCAGCCAATCGCCAAGGCTCTCAGGGCTCGCCGCATAGGTCAGCTTGTCTATATTGACCACCATCGCATCGGTGGTCGCGAGCAGATGCCGCACCACCGCCGATCCGATGAAGCCCATCCCACCTGTCAGCAGAATGACCACGACGCCCCCTGGATCAGGTATTCATCGCGTCGAAGAAATCCTGATTGGTCTTGCTGTATTTCAGCTTGTCCAGCAGGAATTCCATCGCATCCTGTGTGCCCATCGGGTTCAGAATGCGCCGCAGCACCCACATCTTGGAAAGCGTGCCGCGATCCACCAGCAATTCTTCCTTGCGCGTGCCAGATTTGGTGATGTCAATCGCGGGGAAGGTGCGCTTATCGGACAGCTTTCGATCCAGCACGATTTCGCAATTGCCGGTGCCTTTGAATTCTTCGAAAATCACTTCATCCATGCGGCTGCCGGTATCAATCAAGGCCGTTGCGATAATGGTCAACGACCCACCTTCTTCGATATTGCGCGCGGCACCAAAAAACCGCTTCGGGCGTTGCAGCGCATTGGCATCCACACCACCCGTCAGCACCTTGCCCGATGACGGTACTACGGAGTTATAGGCGCGGCCCAGGCGCGTGATGCTGTCCAGCAAAATCACCACATCGCGCTTGTGTTCCACCAGGCGCTTGGCTTTTTCCAGCACCATTTCGGTCACTTGCACATGGCGCGTCGCCGGTTCGTCAAAGGTGCTGGCCACAACCTCACCACGCACAGTGCGGGCCATGTCGGTCACTTCCTCGGGCCGTTCGTCAATCAGCAGCACCATCAGGAAGACTTCGGGATTATTCGCCGTGATGGATTTGGCGATGTTCTGCAGCATCACGGTCTTACCCGTGCGGGGCGGCGCCACAATCAAGGCGCGCTGGCCCATGCCGATCGGGGAGATCAAATCAATGACGCGATGCGTATTATCCTTGGTCGGACCCTTGGCGACGCTTTCAACCTCAGGATTTTCCATCTTGAGGCGACGGTTCGGATAAAGCGGCGTCAGGTTATCAAAATTGATCCGGTGGCGCAGGCTTTCCGGGTCTTCGAAATTGATCGCATTGACCTTGAGCAGGGAGAAATACCGCTCCCCATCCTTGGGCGCCCTGAGCTGGCCTTCCACCGTATCGCCGGTGCGCAAACCAAAGCGCCGCACCTGGGCGGGGGAGACAT
>JADCEX010000055.1 GCA_020249825.1 Roseomonas sp. | reverse complement strand
GGGTGTGGCCTTTGAATGCGTGGGTTTTGAGATTCAACAGCAAAATCATACGATATTTCAAAAAGATATACCACACCCGCCAACTCTTGGTGAATAATGCGGGCTAAATCCCACCCTGTCCAACCCGCACGCCCCGCGCTAAACGCGCCCCATGCGCTTCGAACCCACCCCCCGCCCCGCCCTTGCTGAAATCCCCGGCTCTCTGATCCGAGAGGTCTCGGAAGCCGGGCGCTATATGCAAGATGTCATTCCCCTCTGGTTTGGGGAACCGGATACGGTCACGCCGGATTTCGTGCGGGAAGCGGCGAAGCTGGCGCTGGATGAAGGCAAAACCTTCTACGCGCCCAATCCAGGTATCCCGCCGCTCCGTGAAGCCATCGCGGCTTACCTCAAGCGCAATAATCGGCCCGTCAGCACGGCGCGCGTGGCCGTCACCGCATCTGGCGTCAATGCGCTGATGCTGGTGGCGCAGGCGCTGCTTTCGCCAGGTGATCGTGTGGTCATCCCAACCCCCGCCTGGCCCAATATGGATGGCATTGCGCGCGTGATGGGCGCGGAAGTCAGCGATATGCCGCTCCGGCTCATGAACGGTATCTGGCGGGCGGATTTGGATGAATTGCTGGCGGCCATCACGCCTGAGACCAAGCTGCTATTCCTCAACAGCCCCGGCAATCCCACGGGCTGGACGCTGACCGGTGAAGAGCAGCGCGCCATCCTGGAAAAATGCCGCCAGACCGGCACCTGGATTCTGGCCGATGATGTCTATGAAAGGCTCTATTTCGCCGGCGATGCCGCGCCGTCCTTCCTGGAAATTGCGGATGAACAGGATCGTGTGGTCTCGGTCAATTCCTTCTCCAAATCCTGGGCCATGACGGGCTGGCGCTTGGGGTGGATTGTGGCACCGCCGGCGCTGATGGACGCCATCGGCAAGCTCAATGAATTCAACATGTCCTCAGCGCCCACCTTCATCCAGCATGCCGGCGTGGTGGCGCTGGATCAGGGTGATGGCTTCATTGCGGAAACCCGTGCGCGGTATTTGAAGGCGCGCGATATCGCCCATGCGGCGCTGTCCAGCATCCCCGGCATCACGGCACCGCGCCCGGATGGGGCGATGTATCTGTTCCTGAAGGTGGAAGGCTGCACGGATAGCCTGGCACTTGCGAAATCCCTGCTGCATTCGGCGCGTGTTGGTATCGCCCCGGGCGCGGCCTTTGGCGCGGGCGGGGAAAGCCATTTGCGCCTCTGTTTCGCGCAATCCGAGGCACGCATCCGCGAAGCCAGCGGGCGGCTGGCGGAGGCGCTCAGCAAGCGCTGATTGGCGCTACCGGCGCAACTCGCCGGCGAATTCTAGGATTTCGCGGGATCGCGTGACCCGGCTGCCCCAAACCCGGTCAAACTCCGCGATCATGGCCGAAAGCGCGGGTGAACCGGGCAGCGCCTGGGCCGCTTCCAGGCTTGGGAATTCGTAGAAGGCGAAATGGAGTGAGGGGTCCGTCCTGCTCCAGCAGCGCCAGGCATGGGCGACGCCAAAGGCGGCCAGCGCATCGGGCAGGTGTTCCTTTTCATACCAGGTGTCGAAGGCGGGGCGGTCGGCGGGGTCCGCGACCACGGCGCGCACCATGAAGAAGGCCTTGGGCATGGGGGGAGGTCCTGTTGCTGGAAGGTGATGCCCATTGGGCCATATCGGCGGGGCCGCGGCAATGCCGGTGCCCCCATGTTGCGCCCGGCACGGGAAGCGAACGCGCTTGTGCCCGGGGCCAAAGCCCTGCCACTATATGTTGGTAGTTGTATTGCCTGATTCGCCCCGAGTCGCGCGTTTCTTTTTTGTTCCAGTTTATACCTGTAATGCCCTGAAAAATATGGATTAAGCTTTCGCGGGCACGGTGAGGCTGTTCGTTTTGTGTTCAGGCTCCCCAAGGATGCATGCTTCCAGGGTCGCGAATCGGGCGCCGAAACGCTGCCTCAGCGCCGCGCCAAAAGCAGCGCCAGCACCATGATCGCAGCACCCGCCAGCCCCAAGGTCACCGGCAGGCCAAAGACCATCGCCCCCAGCCCATAAAAGATCGGCCCAAGAGATTGGCCGCCGAAAAAGGCAAAGGCATGCAAGGACATGGCGCTGGCCCGCGCCTGGGGGGCAAGCTCGGTCGCGCGGGTCTGGATGGCGTTGTGTATCATGTAAAAGCCAAGCCCAAGGCCCAAGCCCGCCAGCGTCGCCACCAGCAGGGAAGGCGCCAGGGCAAAGCCGATCAGCGCCAGGGCGCCCGTCGCACCACCCATGCGGATGACGCCCCCCTGGCCGAAACGCGCCAGCAGGGGCGCGACAAGGGCAGCAAACAACAGCCCGCCCAGACCAAAGGCGCCAATGGCAAAGCCTGCTTCCATGGTGCTGCCAATGGCGCGTTCGATCAGCAGCGGCGCGATGAAGGGGAAGACGCCAAAAACCAGGCCGCCTTCCACCGCAACGGCGGCGAATAAGGGTAGCGCGGCGGGGTTGGCGATAATGCCGCGATAGCGTTGCAGCGCCACCATGGGGTCATATCGCGTCATGGTTTCGCGCGGGGCGCCTCGGGCGGCCAGGATCAGGGCGACAAGCCCGACGAAAGCGGCGACGGCGCAAACCACCAGCACGCCGCGCCAGCCCGCCACTGCGGCGATCGGCCCCGCCACCACGCCGCCCGCGATCTGCCCGCTAATGCCGAAGATCAGAATGCGCGATAGCGCCACCTGGCGGTATTTCAGCGATACCGCATCCCCCATGATGGCGAGTGTCAGCGGCATCATCCCCCCCGCCGCCATGCCGGAAGCGGCACGAAACGCCATCAGCCAGCCAAAGCTGGCCGAAACCGCGGCGGCAAGCAGCATGACGCCCAGCAATGCGACACAGATCATCACAATCCGCCGCTTGCCAATGGAATCCGCAACCGGCCCCAGGATTGGCTGCACCAAGGCAAAGGGCAGGGTATAGGCGGTGCCGAGCAAGGCGGCCTCGGCGGCTGTCACGCTGAATTCGCCGGCGATTTCGGCGACCGTCGGGTCCGTGACGCGTGTCGCAAAGGCGCCGGCGAAGACCGCCGGGCCGAAAATCGCCAGCACGCGGCGCATCTTGGCTTTTTCGGCGGCTTCGCTTTCTTCGCTTGCCGTCACGCGCGGGCGGCTTTGGCATTGGCGATGAAGGCAGCGATGGCGGCGGGGTTCTTGACGCCGCGCGCCTTTTCAACGCCGGAAGACACATCCACACCCTTGGCACCGGAAGCCGCGATGGCCCGGGCGACATTGGCCGGCGTCAGCCCGCCCGCGAGCAGCCAGGGGCGCGGCGGTTCTTCGCCCTGCATCAGCGCCCAATCGAAAGCCTGCGCATTGCCGCCGGGCAGCGCAGAACCGCGCGGCGGGCGGGCATCCAGCAGGAAGTAATCCACCTGATCGGCATAATCGTGCAGGCGGATAAGATCGGCCTTGCTGCCAATGCCAAGCGCCTTCATCACCGGCTTGCCGAAACGGGCACGGATTTCGCCCGCCCGGCTTGGGGTTTCTTCCCCATGCAATTGCAGGATATCGAGCGGCACTTGGGCGAGTGTCGCGGCGAGCATGGCATCATCCGGGTCCACAAACAGCCCGACGCGCTTCGGGCCATCCCGGTAGGACCGCGTGAGGATACCGGCATCAGCGGCTGTCACGGCGCGCGGGGATGGCGGGAAGAAGACAAACCCCACCATATCCGCGCCGGCCTTGCACGCGGCTTCCAGGGCGGCAGCGTCCTTGATGCCGCAAATCTTGACCAGCACGCCTAAAGCCCTGCCGCGATGGAGGCTGCTGCTGCTGCCGGGTCCGCCGCGCCGGTAATGGGCCGGCCCAGCACAATCCAATCGGCGCCCGCCGCCACGGCTTCCGCCGGTGTCGCGGTGCGGGCCTGATCGCCGGCAGCGCTGCCAGCCGGGCGCACACCTGGCACGACCAGGAAGGGGGCAGGGCCAAGCGCGGCGCGAAGTACGCCCGCTTCCTGCGGGCTGCATACCAGGCCATCCGCCCCGGCGGCGATTGCAAGGCGGGCCAGGCGCAGCACCTGATCGGCGGGGCTTGCGGCCACACCCGTGCTGGCCAGGGTTGCGGCGTCTATGCTGGTCAGCACGGTCACCGCCAGCAGCATGGGGCGATTGGCGCCGGCTTTCTCGGCCTCGGCCCGCGCGGCGGCGATCATGGCGGCACCGCCGGCGGCATGCAGTGTCATCATGGCCGGGCGTAGCGGCAGCAGTGACCGCACAGCGCCGGCCACGGTGTTTGGGATGTCATGCAGCTTGAGGTCGAGAAACACCGGGCGATGCCGCGCCATGGCGCTGACAATGGTGGGGCCGGCAGCGGTGAAAAGTTCCAGCCCCACCTTCAGCACGCCGCAATGGGGGGCGAGGGTTTCAGCTAGGGATTGCGCACGCGCCGCATCGCCCGAATCAAGGGCGGGGATGATGCGGGCGGCGCCGCTTTGGGGGCGGGCGATCATGCTTTGGTCAGCGCCTTTTCGTCGGGGGCTTGCTTGGCGGCGTTGAGCGCTTTCACCTCGGCTTCAAGGGTCACTACGCGGCGTTCGGCAGCGCGGCCCCGCCGGCGTGCCGGCAGGGCAGCCGCCCAGGCGATGAGGGCACCCAGCATGAAGGCGACAGCGGCGATGGAGAGCACGGCGATGGAGGCCGAGGCTGTCCAGGCAAGATCAAAGGGCCAAAGGCGCAATTCGATGCTCTGCGGGTTCGAGAGCATGAAGAGCACCACCAGGATGGCGAGGGGCAGGAAGATGAACCAGCGCATTGCAAGGCCTTGAGCGATCAGCTTGGCCACACAATCCCCGGCGGCGTCTTCGCGTCAAGGCTTAATCGCGCAAGGCATGCCATGCGCCATCAGCATATCGTCAGGAATCCGCCAGTATCCTGGTGGTGGGAAACCGCTGGGCGGCTTCAACGCGTCACGCGCGGCGCGCGGCGCGCTTCGCGGGTGGCGGCGCCTTCTTCGCATTGATGCGTTCGCGCAATTCCTTGCCGGGCTTGAAATAGGGCACGGATTTCGGCTCAACCGGCACGCTTTCCCCGGTGCGCGGATTGCGCCCGGTGCGGCCTTCGCGCGATTTTGTCGAAAAGGCGCCAAAGCCGCGCAATTCCACGCGATCACCGCGCGCCAAGGCGGCGGTGATTTCACCGAAAATGGTCGCCACAATCGCTTCCACATCGCCCTGGCGCAAATGCGGGTTGCTTGCCGCGAGTTGCGCGATCAGTTCCGATCTCGTCATGCCGGGTTTTCTCCCTCAGCGTTTTTGTATTGCGCGCGTATCAATTTCGGCGCGCTAAAGCCTCACCTGTCGGGACGAGCCCGCAAAGCCGCGTGCCTTGCCTTGACTGAACGGAACCTGCCCTATCTGGAAATTTGCCAGACGGCCCGTGGGGCGTCAACGCCAAACCATTCTGTCAAAAGCGTTTTCACAAGGCTACCTGCAAACCGGTTAAGAAACTTATCAAACCGGTCGCGCGGTTCCAGGTCGCGTACCGGGAGCGCCTCTGGCACGTTCTTCTGGGCGGCGAGCCAGGCGCGGGCCTCAGCCTCTCCGCCAATGGCGTCAATAAGGCCAAGGGGCAGTGCCTGACGCCCGGTAAAGACCCTGCCATCGGCGAGTGGGCGCACAAGCGCTTCATCCATGCGGCGGCCATTGGCGACAATTCCGATGAATTGGCCGTGCAAATCTTCCAGAACCCGCATCATTTCCGCCCGGCCCTGGTCCGTGAGCGGCTGGAAAGGGTTGGGCTGCGCCTTGAAGGGGCCGGTCGCCAGGATGTCAGGGCGCACGCCAAGCCGGGCCATCAATTCGGAAACATCAAAGCTTTGCAGCAGGACGCCGATGGAGCCTGTGACGGTCGCTTCCCGCGCCAGCACATGCTGCGCGGGCATGGCGATCATATAGCCCGCCGAGGCCGCCGTGCCGCCCATCAGCGCGACCAGCGGTTTCTTCTCCGCAAAACGCTTGAGCGCGCCATGCAGGGCCTCGCCACCCGACATGCTGCCGCCGGGACTGTCTATCACCAAAAGCATGGCGCGGGCGGAGGTGTCGCGGCGGGCTTCTTCGATCACTTCCAGAAGGCGGCGATCTTCCATGATGACGCCTTCGATGCGGAGCCGCAGTATATGGTCGCCCGAGGCAAGCCCGCCCATATCGCCCCGGCCAAAAATCACCGCGAGCGCGGCGATGACGCCCAGCACGGCCAGCGTGCGCCATAGACTGACGCGGCGCGACAGGCGGCACCTTTCGGCAAGGAGATCAGCTTCAAGTGACATGGACTGGTTGTGGCGCGCGCCGGGCGTCAGGGCAAGAGAGAGATATGAAAAAACCCCGGGGTGTCACCACCCCGGGGTTGGTAGGCTTCCAAAAGTGACCCAGGAATTATTCTTCCCCGGTCATTTCCCGGCGGCGGCGGATGGCCGCGCCCAGAATATCGCCGAGCGAGGCGCCGGAATCGGCGGAGCCATATTCGCGCATGGCTTCGCGTTCTTCTTCCACTTCCTTGCCCTTGATGGTGAGCGTGAGGCGACGCGCCGCACGATCCACCGCAGTGACCTTCGCATCCACCTTTTCGCCAATGGCGAATTTGTCGGGGCGCTGGTCGCCACGGTCGCGGGCCAATTCGGCGCGGCGGATGAAGCCTGTCAGCACATCATCCACCTTCACTTCAATGCCGTTCTGCTCAACCTTGGTGACGACGCAGGTGACAACATCACCCTTGCGCACACGGTCCAGCACCTCGGCGGCGGGGTCAGCCTGAAGCTGCTTGATGCCAAGTGAGATGCGTTCCTTTTCCACATCCACATCCAGCACCTTCGCCTTGACCATCTGGCCCTTGCTGTAGTGCTGCATCGCCGCTTCGCCGGCTTCGTCCCAGGAAATGTCGGACATATGCACCATGCCGTCGATTTCCGCGCCAACACCGATGAACAGGCCGAATTCGGTGATGTTGCGAATCTCGCCTTCGATGGTGGAACCCACCGGATGCGCTTCCACAAACAACTCCCACGGATTGCCCTGCGCCTGCTTGAGGCCCAAGGAAATGCGGCGCTTCGGTTCATCCACATCCAGGATGATCACATCCACCTGTTCTGAGGTGGAAACGATCTTGCCGGGATGCGCGTTCTTCTTGGTCCAGGACATTTCGGACACATGGACCAGGCCTTCAACACCGGCTTCGAGTTCCACGAAGGCGCCGTAATCGGTGATGTTGGTGACACGGCCAGAGAATTTCGCACCGACCGGATACTTGAGCGCCACACCATCCCACGGATCGGACATCAGCTGCTTCATGCCAAGGCTGATGCGCTGCGTGTCCTGATTGAAGCGGATCACCTGCACCTTCACCGGCATGCCGATGGTGAGGGCTTCGGATGGGTGATTGATGCGCCGCC
>JADCEX010000054.1 GCA_020249825.1 Roseomonas sp. | reverse complement strand
TAAAGGTTCACCCATCCAAGGCGCTATTGAAGCGCGAAGACCAACTGGCCTGGAAAATGGCCGGCGTCGCCGTGGATAAGGTCGCGGTCGAAAAGCCGGTGCAGGAGATGATGATCAACCGGATCCTCGACAACGCATCCGTCGCCATCGCCGCCATTAATCGCCGCCCTGTGGTCTCCGCACGCGGTATGGCGCTTGGCCATGCGAAGAAGGCGGGCGGCGCGCAGGTATTCGGCGTGAAGTCGGCCATCACGGTTTCCCCGGAATGGGCTGCCTGGGCCAATGGCACCGCCGTGCGCGAATTGGACATGCACGACACTTTCCTCGCCGCCGATTACTCCCACCCTGGCGACAATATCCCGCCAGTGCTTGCGGTGGCGCAGGCCATGGGGAAATCCGGGCGCGATCTGATCCGCGGCCTGGCCACCGGCTATGAGCTGCATATTGATCTGGTGCGCGCAATTTGCCTGCATGAACACAAGGTGGACCATATCGCCCATCTTTGCCCCGCGGCCGCGGCCGGCATCGGCACGCTGCTTGGCCTGAAGCAGGAAGTGGTGTTCCAATCCATCCAGCAGGCTTTGCATACCTCGATCTCCTTCCGCCAAAGCCGCAAGGGCGAAATTTCATCCTGGAAGGCCTATGCGCCCGCCCATGCCGGCAAGCTTGCCGTGGAAGCGGTGGATCGCTGCATGCGCGGCGAGGGTGCGCCTTCGCCGATTTATGAAGGCGAAGACAGCGTGATTGCCTGGGTGCTGTCCGGGCGGTCCAACCGCAAGGATGTCTATGGCCCGGTCTATTATGAGGTGCCGCTGCCGGAAGCGGGCGAACCGAAGCGCTCGATCCTTGATTCCTACACCAAGGAACACTCGGCCGAATACCAATCCCAGGCCCTGATTGACCTCGCTTTCCGCATGCGCGAACAGATCGCGGATATGGAAGCGATTGAGAAAATCATCATCCATACCAGCCACCACACCCATTACGTGATCGGCACCGGGGCCAATGACCCGCAGAAGATGGACCCGAAGGCGAGCCGTGAGACGCTGGACCATTCCATCATGTATATCTTCGCCGTCGCGCTGCAGGATGGGCGCTGGCATCATGTGGATAGCTATGCGCCGAAGCGGGCGGGCCGGGCTGATACCGTCAGGCTCTGGCACAAGATCGAAACCCGCGAAGATGCGGAATGGACCCGCAAATACCATTCCCGCGACCCCAACGAGCTTTCCTTCGGCGGGCGCGTGGAAATCCTGTTCAAGGATGGGTCGAAGCTTGTCGATGAGCTTGGTGTGGCCAATGCCCACCCGAATGGCGCCAGGCCCTTTGGTCGGGCGGATTACATCCGCAAATTCCAGACCATCACGGATGGCATCATCTCAACCCGCGAGTCCAACCGCTTCCTGGAAGTGGTGCAGGATCTGACGAAGCTGAAGGCGGGCGAATTGAGTGCGCTGAATGTGGCGCTGCCGGCTGGTGGCCTGCTGGACAGCAAGCCCGGCATCTTCTGAACTGGTGATTGAGGAAGGCTGGGCCGGCGACACAAGCGCCGGCCCAAAGCCAGGTTAGCAAGGGAAGAAACCCGATGAACGAAACCACGAAACCCGAAATCTACAAGGGCCTGGTCGGCGTTTATGCCGATGTCTCTGCTGTATCGAAGGTGATGCCGGAGACGAATAGCCTGACCTATCGCGGCTATGCGGTGCAGGATTTGGCCGAGAATTGCAGCTTTGAGGAAGTGGCCTATCTGCTCTGGGAAGGCGAGTTGCCCAATGCCAAGCAGCTTGCCGATTTCAAGGCCGAGACCGCGGCCGAGCGAGAGATCAGCCCCGCGCTGCATCGCGTGATCCGCGAATTCCCCAAGGATGCGCACCCGATGGATGCCATCCGCACCGCCGTGTCCTTCATGGGGATGGAAGACCCGGAAGCGGGCGATGTCTCGCAGACGGCGCAATATCGCAAGGCGAAGCGGCTTTTCGCCAAGATCCCGACGGCGATTGCGGCGGCTTATCGTGCTTCCCGCGGCCTGCCGGTGGTGGCGCCGAACCCCGTGCATAGCTTTGCCGAGAATGTCTTCAGCCTGATCCTGGGCAAGGTGCCGCAGCCTGAAGTGCTGAAATCCTTCGATGTTTCCATGATCCTCTATGCGGAGCATACCTTCAACGCCTCCACCTATACGGCGCGGCTGGTGACCTCCTCAGGCGCCGATATGCATGGCGCGATCACGGCGGGCATCGCCTCGCTCAAGGGCCCGCTGCATGGCGGCGCCAATGAGGCGGTGATGCATATGCTGAAGGAAATCGGCGACCCGAAGCTGGCCCGCGAATGGATCCAAAGCCGCTTCGACCACAAGGCGCTGGTGATGGGCTTTGGCCATCGCGTCTACAAAACGGGCGATAGCCGCGTGCCCACCATGCGCAAATATGCCGAAAAAATGGCCGAAGTTGTGGGCGACAAGACCTGGATGGAGATCAGCCGCATCCTGGCCGGTGAGATGCTGGAGAAGAAGAACATCCACCCGAATCTCGATTTCCCGGCAGGCCCTGCCTATTACCTGATGGGTTTTGAAATCCCGCTTTTCACGCCGATCTTCGTCGCGTCCCGCATCACCGGCTGGTCGGCGCATGTGATTGAACAGGGCGCGGATAATCGGCTGATCCGTCCGCTATCCTGGTATACGGGGCCGGAACAGCGCCCGGTGCCGCCGCTTTCAGCGCGATAGTTTGCAGATGTGTTCATCATTTTTTCAGAAATGGTGAAGCCGCGTCGCGGGCCAAGAAACCGCGACATGCATGTCACACTGCGCGCATCGTGATGCGATGCGCGCATTTTTTTTTGCAAGATGTGACGGATTTTGTTGACACGACTCATGGTGATGCAGATAGCGTGCTTTGCGCGCGATTCTTTTGCGCGATTCGCACTGCCTCAACGCTGCGAAACATCGCTCCTCACATCAGGTGCAAAACCTGAAACAGGCGTGGTAAAGCGGGAAGGTGCTGCGATCGGCAAGGCAGAATTGCCGCAGCAGGGAAGGACGGTCCATGGACCGCAGACTCAAGGGGCCCTTCGCTTCATGCGATCAGGGTTCCACACCACCCCAGGCCGCCGTGATGGCGTGTGCAAGGGGCGGGAGAGAGGCCAGGGGGAACACGCCGCGCCGGCATGCCGCGCGCCGTGATGCTGTTGGCGGCTGCGTTTCGCGGAGACTTTCAGTCCTGTCGGTCCGCGCATCGGGATCCGCGCGTCGCCGCCATCACCGACCCCACCTGCTGTACCCCGGGTTGGAATTGGGAATTTGTCGCGCCAAGCGCGACCTTCCCATGAACGCCTTCAACAGGAACACATGGAGATTCATCCTCTGATGACTGATATCATCGAGACTACCGAAACCGAAGAAAACCCGCGCGCCCAGGCGATGGCCATGGCCGCGGCGAAGAAGAAGGCGCCGGCGAAGCGCAAGCCTGCTGCGAAGAAGCCGGCTGCGAAGAAGGCCGCTGCCAAGAAGCCGGCGGCGAAGAAGGCCGCTGCG
>JADCEX010000053.1 GCA_020249825.1 Roseomonas sp. | reverse complement strand
GGATTGATATCCGGGTCGGCACCATCCTGACCGCCGAGCCCTTTCCGGAGGCGCGCAAGCCCGCCATCAAGCTGAGTATTGATTTCGGGGCTGAGATCGGCGTCAAGCGATCCTCGGCGCAATTGACCGTGTATTACACGCCCGAAGCGCTAGTGGGGCGGCAGGTGGCCGCTGTGGTAAACTTCGCCCCGCGCCGCATTGCGGGGTTCATGAGTGAGGTTCTGGTGCTGGGGATGCCCGATCCGGCAGGCGCGGTTGTGCTGCTTGGCCCCGATCAACGCGTGCCAAATGGCGGAAGGATGTTTTGATGGCGCAGAAATATTACACGGTTTCCTGGGACCAATTGCATCGCGATGCCAAGGCCTTGGCCTGGCGGCTTTTGGAACGCGGCCCCTGGCGCGGCGTGGTGGCGATTACGCGTGGTGGCCTGATCCCCGCCGCGGTAGTGGCGCGGGAATTGGATTGCCGGTTGATCGAAACCGTCTCTGTCCTCACTTACGATGAGGAAACCAAGGGCGAACCCAAGGTCGTGAAGCTGCCTCAGGCGGCGGGCGATGGTGAGGGCTGGCTTTTGCTGGATGATCTGGTGGATACCGGCACCACGGCGCGGGTGGTGCGCGCTTTGCTGCCGAAGGCGCATTTCGCAACCGTCTATGCCAAGCCCGCCGGCAAGCCGATGGTGGATACATTCATTACGGAAGTGAGCCAGGATACCTGGATCCTGTTCCCCTGGGATACGGAGCCGCAATTCATTGCGCCGATTGCGAAATCGGCGGGGCAATAGGGCGCTTCACGCCGCATCAGGAGAAACCCATGCCCGACATTTATCAGGATAATCGCAGCTTCACCGCCACCCGCGCCTGGGGGGCACGTGATTTCGCGGAAATTGAAGGTGCGACGGTGCGGCTGCATTGGACCGACCAGCCCTATATCTGGCACGTCAATGACGGCGCCGAGGTTTTCGTCGTGCTCGATGGCGCGGTTGAAATGAAATATCGGCTGAATGGCCAGGAACATTCGGTGCGGCTTGGGCCGACGGATGTTTTTGTGGCGGATGTCGGTGATGAACATGTGGCGCATCCGATTGGTGCGGCGCGTATTTTGGTGGTGGAGCGCAAGGGTTCGGTGTGAGGTAAGGCGCGTCGCCGAAGGGATCACACCCCCTCCATTGCTTGCGCGATAGTGCCGAGCGGCAGCACCAGCGATAGCGGCGCATCTTCCAGGCGGCACGCGCCGAAGCTCTCATACCATTGCGCGGCGCGGTCCGATTTTGCGTCTATCAGCAGCGCGACCCCGCCCACTTCCTGCGCCACCGCCAGACAGCGCCGCCCGGCGGCAATCAGCAGCGCGCCGCCCATGCCCTGCCCCTGCCATTCCCGCGCCACCGCCAAACGCCCGAGACGAAACACTGGAACCTCATGGCGCCCCAGGCCGCGCGTCAGCAGCGCGGGCGTGCGGGCATAGGCAAGTGCGCCAACGCTCAGGCTGTAAAACCCGAGGATTTTCTGCGGCATAGCCGGGTCCACCACCACAAAGGTCTTGGCCCCGCCGCTTGCATGGCTTTGCCTGGCGTAGCGCGCCAGAAATTCATTCAGCGCAGGCTCGCCGCAATCAAAACTCTTGCGGTCATGGCTGCGGGAAAGCGGCTGCTCCCGCCACGGGGTGCTCACGTGATGTTACGAGCAACCTGGCCGGCACGGCGGAGCTTCTCATAGGGCGCAGGCGGGTTCTCGAGCAGGGCCAAAACGCGCAGGCTATCGCGTTCAGAAAGCGCTTGGCGTTCGGCGTTCTCGATCACGGCGCGGGCTTCAGGCATTAATTTGCCCAGGATGAAGGCAGTCAGGTCCATATTCTGCAGTGCTGCCGCGCGGGCGAGCATAGCCTTATCCTCAGCCGGCAGGCGGAATTCGATGCGGCCGCCTTCAGGGGCGGTGACAGCGGGAGCTAGGGTTAGGGACATGGCGGCACTCCTTCAGAGAGGCTCTATAACGTACGGATTTCATCCGGACAAGAAAATTCCTCACCCGCCGCCATCGCCGCCCGCATCTTCCCGGTTGGCCAGCACCTTATCCACGCGCCTGCCATCCATATCCACAATTTCAAAGCGCCAGCCGGCCCAGACGATGCGGTCCCCCTCACGCGGGACACGGCGCAGCAGGGCCAGCATCAGCCCGGCGACGGTGTGATAGGTGCCGGCACCCGGCATTTCGGGCAGGTCAAGCCGCGCGCGCAATTCATCGGATGGCATGCTGCCATCCAGCAAAAGGGAGCCATCAAAGCGCAGCACCGCCGCTTCGGATGGCATGGGCTCGGTCGGGCCCAATTCGCCGATGATCGCCTCCAGCAGGTCAGACGCGGTCACCATGCCTTCAAAGGACCCGTATTCATCCATCACCAGCGCCATGCCCAGCGGGTCGCCGCGCAGGCGTTCCAGCGCATCAAGCGCGGTGAGCGTATCGGGCAGCACCAAGGGCTGACGCAGGGCCGCATCAAGCGACATCGGCCCACCGGCCAAAAGCTGGTCCAGCAAATCCTTGGCGGCCACCACGCCCACCACATTATCCACACGCCCATCCGCCACAATGAAGCGCGTGACATGCGCGGCGCGGAGCCTCTCAGGCAGGTTTTCCAACGGCTCATTACGGTCAAGCCAGGCGATGTCATTGCGGGGTGTCATCAGCGCGCGCACGGGCTTATCGCCGAGCCGCAGCACGCGTTCGATCATGTGGCGTTCTTCGGTTTCAAGCGCGCCGGCCTGAGCACCTTCTGCCACCACGGCCTTGACTTCTTCTTCTGTCACCGCCTGATCGGAAAGGCGGGCGGGGCCGAAAAAGCGCAGCACAAGGGCGGAGGATGCGCCCAAAAGCCAGACCATGGGCGCGGTGAAGCGCGCCAGCAGCGCCAGGGGGCGCGCGACCAGAATGGCGATCTTCTCGGGCTCCCGCAGCGCCAATTGCTTGGGCACCAATTCGCCCAGGATCAGGCTGAGATAGGTGATCGCCAGCACCACCAGCGCAAACGCCACTTCCTGCACGAAAGGCACGGGGAAGGGCAGCATTTCGAGGCCGGCGGCAACGGTGCCGGCCAGCCGCGCGCCACCAAAGGCGCCGGCGATGATGCCAACCATGGTGATGCCCACCTGCACGGTCGGCAGGAAGCGCTGCGGGTCTTCAGCCAGCGCCAGCGCCGTATCCGCGCCCCGCACGCCACGCTTTTGCATGGCCATCAGCCGGGACCGGCGCGAAGACACAATCGCCAATTCCGACATGGCAAAGGCACCATTCAGCAGAACCAGCAGCAGGATGATCAGAATTTCCAGGGCCGTGCCCATTTTTTATTCCCAAAGGCGGCAAATGCCGCGCGCCTTCTAAATCAGTTTTGTTGTCTGTGAAACAATCCCGCCGCATGGCCAGCGCCACGCTTTCTGGCATAAATCGCCTATGATCCAGCATTTGCCCCGGCTTCTGCCGCTTGAAGGTGCCTCCAACCTCCGGGATTTGGGGGGCTGGCGCGGCCATCAGGGCCGGGCTTTGCGCCATGGCGTGCTGTTCCGGTCCGACGCGCTGCACCGGCTGACCGATCAGGATTTGGTGGCGCTGGAAGCGACGGGGCTTAGTACCGTTTGCGATTTGCGCGGCACGCGTGAAGCCGCTGCCGCCCCCTCCCGCCTGCCGCAAGGGGCGCGGGCGGTGCCGCTGCCGATTGAACCGCGCATCGGCGCTTCCTTGCGGGATCTGCTCGCCAATGGCGCTGCAACGCGGGCCGAGACCACGCGGCTTTTGGGCGTGGCGTATCTGAATTACGCGACCGAGCAATTGCCGGTTTATCGCAGGCTTATTGACCTGATCCTGGAAGATGAACGCCGACCGCTGCTGTTTCATTGCTCGGCGGGGAAGGACCGTACCGGACTTGGCGCCGCGCTGATCCTGACCGCACTTGGCGTTTCGCGGGAGCAAATCCTGGCGGATTACGTGGCGACGGACCGCTTCTGGCGCCGCGATCACCCCCTGCCCGATGAGGCACCGCAGGAAGCCAAGGACGCGATATTGGACACGCACCCGGCGCTGCTGGCCGCTGCGCTGGAAGCGGCGGTAGCGCCCTTCGGGTCTGAGCCGGGTTTGCTTGAGGATGGGCTTGGGCTGACGGCCCGGCGGCTCGCGGTGTTTAGGGGCGTTTTGTTGGATTAGGCGCGCGCTTATGTGCTGGACAAATGACGCATCATCTGGCTAGATAGCTATCTAGCCAGATGGATCAGTGAATGAATATCCCTCTTTTCGATGCCAAAAACCGGCTCAGCGCCCTGGTTGATCAAGTGGTTCGTGGCCAGGAAGTGACCATCACGCGCCGGGGGGTCCCGGTGGCGAAACTGGTCCCGGTGCTGCCTAGCTTTGATCAGGAAAAGGCGCGCCAAACCGCCGAGGCGCTGCGCGCCGCGAGCCGCGGGGCGAAGCTTGCCGGCATCCCCATCAAGGAATTGGTCGAAGAAGGCCGCAAGTGAGCTTCGTGCTCGATAATTCCGTCGCACTTGCCTGGTGCTTTGAGGATGAACAGTCGCCCCCCATCATGGCGCTGCTGGACCGCGTGGTGGCAACCGGCGCCATGGCGCCGCTGCTTTGGCCGCTGGAAGCGCTGAATGGCCTGCTGGTGGCGGAACGGCGGCGCCGACTTGATGCGCAAAAACGGACAGAGCTTGCCGGCTTGCTGCGCGCCTTGCCGATTACGCTTGACGATGAAACCGCCGATAAATCCTGGGAAGCGACGCTGCGGCTGGCGGAGCGCTTCACGCTTTCGGTCTATGACGCGACCTATCTGGAATTGGCGCAGCGCCGGCGCTTGCCGCTGGCTTCCATGGACCGCGCCTTGCACAACGCGGCCGCTGCGCTTGGCGTGGAAGTGCTGCTGGCTTAGGCGACGCCCGCCACCCAAGCCCCGATCGCGGTTGCCCGCGCATCCTCATGCCATTGGCCAATGATCTGCACGCCGAGCGGCATGCCTTCCACTGCTAAAAGCGGCACAGTCACCGCCGGGCAGCCAAGTGCGGATGTTCCCGCATTGAAGCTGATATCCCCGGTCGGGCGCGGCGCAATCGGCTGGCCTGGCTGATCACCCAGCCACACCGGCGCGGGGCCGGGTGATGACAGCGCAATCAACCCATCCGCCAAGGGTGCGAGCGATACCAGGCGCCGGCGCAGCTCGTCCCGCTCCAAAAGCCGGGCGCGATAGGTTTCAAGATCAACCTTGGTGCCATGCTGTAAGCGCGTGAATAGCCGCGGGCTCACGCGATCCGCTGCCGTTTCCGCCAAATGCTGCAAGCCGGCGCGCTGTTCAAAGGCGCAGATATCGGCGGTGATGGCTTTTGCGTGGGCCAGCGCGCGCTCAAAACCTTCGATCAGCGGATGGTCCGCGCGGCGCCAGATCTCCACCCCTGCCGCGCGGAGTTTTGCGAGCAAGCCTTCAAAGGCCGCGATGGAGGCCGCATCCAAATCCGCCCAGCCTTCGGTTTCCATCACAATCAGCCGCGCGGGCTTCACTGGCGCGGGCGCGCTGGGCGGGCCGAATAGCCCCGGCGCTCCGGGGTCTCCGCCCGCCCGGCGCGCGATTTCAATCGCAACCGCCCACATATCTTTGAGGCTATTGGCATGAACGCCGGCGGTGGATTGGCTGAGCGATTGCCTCTCCCCCCGATTGATCGCACCTTGCGTGGGCTTAAGCGCGATATTGCCGCAATAGGAAGCGGGGCGAATGATGGACCCGCCCACCTGCGTGCCAATCGCTGCGGGGATCATATTGGCCGCAACGGCGGCGGCGGAGCCTGAGGATGAACCGCCCGGCGTGCGGCGCGGATCGAAGGGGTTGGTGGTGGGCCCCGGATGCGCCATGCCCAATTCCGCCGTGACCGTCTTGCCGATGATCACCGCGCCGGCATCGCGCAAAGCGCGCACCATGATGCTGTCGCGCTTCGGGAAATTGCCGGCGAAGGCACCGCAGCCCATTTGCGTTGGCATATCTATGGTTTCGATCAGATCCTTGATGCCGATTGGCATGCCATCAATGACTGAGAGCGCGCGGCCCGCCTTGTAGCGCGCGGCGGAGGCATCGGCGGCGGCGCGCGCACCCGTTTCATTCAGCACGACAAAGGCACGCACCACGCCATCCTTTGCCGCGATGGCCTCAAGGCAGCGTTCCAGATAGGCGCGCGGGTTGTCCTGGCCGGATTGGAAGCGTGGCACGGCATCCTGGAAAGTCAGGCCCTTGAAGCTGGCGCGGTCATAGCTGCCGGATGACATGGCATTTCCCCCTTGGTGACGTGCTTGCCGCATCTTGCATCGCTTGGGCGCGCTTGTCTGCCGCCAAAGCCCTTACGCGCGAAGTGCTTCACCGATGCGCGCAATAACGCCATCCCAATCGCCCGCGCGACTTTGGCGAAACAGGCGCATTTTGGGGTACCAGGGAGAATCCTCGCGGTCCAAAAGCCAGCGGAAATCGGGTGCGAAGGGCAACATGATCCAGGTGGGCTTGCCAAGCGCGCCGGCCAGATGCGCGACTGAGGTATCCACCGAAATCACCAGATCGAGCGAGGAGATAAGCGCCGCCGTATCAGCGAAATCGCCAAGCTCGGCACTCACGTCCAAAAGGCCGGAACCCGCAAGCGCGGCGCGATCCGCATCGCGTATTTCCTTTTGAAGGGATACCCAGATATCACCTGTTTGCAGCAAGGGCGAAAGCCGCGCGAGGCGAATGGAACGATTGGCGTCATTTCCATGGATTCGGCTACCACTCCAGACTAGGCCAATGCGTCGGCGGCCGCGCGGTAGGCGCTGATCCCAACGTGCAACATCGGCAGGTGGTACGCTCAAGTAGCCGCTTTCAAAGGCGGGAATGGTTTCAAGCCTGGTGCCAAAGGCCAGCGGCAGCGTCATCAGCGGGCAATGCAGATCGAATTCTGTTGGCGCTTCATTCTGGCCGATCATGGTGATGGCCGAATCGAACCCCTCGAATAGGCGCAGCAACGGATCTTGCAGGGAAAAAGTCACCTTGGCACCCGCGGCTGCGGCAAGCAGCACATAACGCGCGAATTGGATTGTATCGCCAAGCCCCTGTTCCCAATAGACGTAAAGGTGCCGATCCTTAAGCGGTTCCTGGCCCCACCAAAGCGGCTGAGGGTATTTGCGTGCCGCCAGGGTTTTTCGGCGCAGATTGCGATACTCGTAGGCCAGCCACCCTTCCTCGAACCGCCCAAGCAAGAGCAAAGCCAAGGCGCGATTCCATGAGGTTTCCCGGTCATCGGGCTTGATTTTCAGTGCCGCCTCATAGGACATCATGGCTTCATCAAGCCGACCCAGACTGCCAAGTGCGGAACCATAACAATTGAGCACGCCAGGATCCTTGGGGGCGAGCGCCCGGGCCTGCTCCGCCGCGACCAGCGCAGCCTCGGGCTCAGCCAGCAAATTGAGCGTATTCGCGTGCCATAAATGCGCATTCACAGATTTAGGGTGGGACCGGATGACTTCTTCAATCGTGCTCAGGCCTTCCTCGGGGCGGCCAAGCGCGAGGAGCGCCTGGGTGCGCGCGATCAGTGAACTGGGATTCTGGGGTTCAAGATCAAGCGCCGCCTCGGCCATGGTGAGGGCTTCGGTGTGGCGTTGCAGCTCACACAAGACCGACACCAAGTTTGTCATATTGCCAGTGGATTTAGGATTTAGGCTGAGCGCTTTTTCATAGGCGGCCAGTGCTTCGTCAAGCCTGTATTGATCCATCAAGGCATTGCCACGATCAGTATGCGCGTCGGCGAAATCGGGCTTCAATTCGATGGCTCTATCAAAGGCCGCCACGGCATCATCAAAGCGCTTACACTTCATCAGGGCGAAGCCCCGATTGTGATGCGCATTGGCGGCTTTTGGGTCAATCGCCAAGGCACGGTCCAGGCTGACCAGGGCTTCTTCATGGCGGCCAAGCCGGATCAGCGCACTACCGTGATTACCCTGGGCGCCGGCATGGCGCGGATTGATCTGTAAGGCCCGACGGATGAGGGCCTCGCCCTCTTCAAGGTGCCCCATTTGTGCGGCAGCGATTCCCGCGAAATGCAAGGCATCAAAATTACGAGGGTCGAGTTTCAGTATTGCCCCAAAGGCAGCGCGGGCGGCAGCGAATTCGCTCCGTTGGAGCAGTGCGATCGCCTCGGCAATTTTTCTGGAGGTGGCTCGGGATGGCTGCTTCATGTAGTGCACCAGGCATGGGATCGGGGGCTTCGAAGGGGTTCGTCAGATGCCCTTTATGGCGCCCTGCCTCGGGAAAATGGTTAACAGGCGTTCAACCGCTGCCTTTCCCGGAGAATAACTGGCGGGGCAAACCAATAAGGCCGCGAAGGACCGCCGCATTTTCGCGTCAAGCGGTTCGGATTGTCGTGCTTGTCTCCCGCCACCTTCCGCGCCAGGGTGGATTATGATCCCCGATATCCCCCCGCCTGGTCAGGCCGCGACGCTTAGGCCCGGCCTGCGCTGGCTGCGCTTTCCACTGCCCTTCCCGCCGAGCCATGTGAATGTCTGGCTTTTGGAAGATGGGCTGGGTTGGCTCGCGATTGATTGTTCCATCGCCAATGACACCTCCCGCGATTTGTGGCGCGAAGCCTTGGCCGGGGAAGCCTTTGCCGGGCGCCCCTTGCGGCGCCTGCTGGTGACGCATTTCCACCCCGATCATGCCGGGCTGATGGGCTGGCTTGCCGAACATCACGGACTTTGCCCGCTGATGACCAAGATCGAATGGCTGCAGGCCCGCGCGCTATTCTTCGACACAGGCGTGGAGATGGTGGAACATCAGGCGCGCTTCGCCGAAGCCGCCGGCGCGCCGGCTGAATATGCTGATTTTATCCGCGGGCGTGGCCCGCTTTATGTGAAATCCGTCTCTCCCTTGCCGCGTGTTTTTGAAGCCATCGCCGATGGGCAAAGCCTGATGATTGGCGGGCAGCCTTGGCAGGTCATCACCGGCCAGGGCCATGCGCCGGATATGGCCTGCCTGTTCAATGCCGAAGCGCGCATATTGATCGCCGCCGATCAGATCCTGCCGCGTATTTCGCCCTATATCGGGCTCCATGCCGGTGAGCCCGCGGCGGATCCGCTCGGCGCATTTCTGGCATCGCTGGATCGCTTTCGTGTGCTGCCTGAAGATACCCTTGTGCTGCCTTCGCATGGGGAGCCCTTCCACGGGCTCCATGCGCGGCTTGATTGGCTTGCCGCGCATCATGCGGAACGGCTTTCGCTATTGTTAGATGCCATGGCGGATAGCAGCGCGCATGATCTGCTGCCGGTGCTGTTTCGCCGCCCGCTTGATTTACGTAACCTGGGTTTTGGGCTTGGTGAAACACTCGCCCATTTGCGCCGCTTGCAGGTGATGGGTGAAGCCGTGGCTGAACCGGATGCCGCTGGCGTGATGCGCTGGCGCCGCGCGTAAGGAGAATGTGATGACCCCGGATGAGATGATTGCCGCCATTCGCGCCGATGCGCGCTTTGCCGCTGCCTCTGCCAAGCTTGCGGCGGATCACGCGCGCATGGTGGCAGATTGCATCACGCTCACGCAAATCCCCGCCCCACCTTTTGCCGAAGAAGAACGCGCACACGCCTATCTTGCCATGCTGCGCGATCATGGGTTGGAGGAGGTGGAGCAGGATGAGATCGGCAATGTGATGGGGCTCCGCCGTGGGTTCGGCAATGGCGAGATCCTTGTGGTGGCGGCGCATCTGGACACTGTCTTTCCCGCCGGCACCGATGTGCGTGTGCGGCGCGAAGGCACCAGGCTTTTCGCACCGGGGGTGAGTGACGATACCTGGTCGCTCGCGGTCAATCTCGGCTTTTTGCGTGCGCTTGATGCGGCGGGCATTCGCACGCGGCATGATCTGCTTTTTGTTGGGGATGTCGGGGAAGAAGGCTTGGGCGATTTGCGCGGCATTCGCCATCTTTTCACCAAGGGCCGGCATCATGCGCGCATTCGTGGTTTTCTGACCGTGGATAGCCCGCAGGTGGAAGGCATTGTCAGCGGCGGGGTGGGGTCCAAGCGCTATCGCGTGACCTTCCAGGGACCGGGCGGGCATTCCTATGCCGCTTTCGGTCTGGTGAATCCGATGTATGCCATGGCGGAAGCCGCGCGCAGCCTTGCCGCGGTGCAGGTGCCCGAAAGCCCGCCCACCACGCATTGCGTGAGTGTGGTCTCGGGCGGGACTTCCATCAATGCCATCGCTGATCGTGTGGTGATTGAGGTGGATTTGCGTTCCGCCTCGGCCGCCGAGCTTGCCAAGCTGGATCATGCCTTTCTGGAGATGGTGGATTTGGCGGTGGCGGGTGAGAATGCCGCACGTTCCACCGCGAATGGCGCGATCACGGCGGAGATCACGCCCGTGGGTGATCGCCCGGCGGGGGAGACGCCGGCGGGTCATCCGATCCGCGCCTTGGCCGCGGCGGCGGTGACGGCGGAGGGTTATCGCCCAAGCTTTGAATGGTCTTCGACGGATGCGAATATCCCGATGTCGCTTGGCATTCCCGCCTTGAAGATTGGCGCGGGCGGGCGCGGCGGCCGGGCGCATTCCTTGGATGAATGGCTGGATGTGGAACCCATGGAAGCGCTGCGCGGTATGCGTTCCAGCCTTGCCACGATCCTCGCCATCGCCGGCATGGAGGGTATTGGCTAAAATCCTGGCGGGGTCCGGGCACGACGGCGACGCCCCCTTTTGTTTTCTCACTTCACAAGCGCCCCTGGTCGGGCCATCAGTTTCCCATCATGACCGCTGCCGCCCCCCTTCTCCCCCCCGAACGCGCTGCCCAGCTTGCTGCCGAATTCGGCCTGAAGCCCGATGAGTATGAAAGGGTCTTGGCCATTCTCGGCCGCGCGCCGCGCCTGGCGGAGCTTGGGCTGTTCAGCGTGATGTGGTCGGAGCATTGCTCCTATAAATCATCGCGCGTGTGGCTGAAGGAATTGCCGACCAAGGCGCCTTGGGTGATCCAGGGGCCGGGTGAGAATGCCGGTGTGATTGATATTGGCGAGGGCTTGGCGGCGGTTTTCAAAATGGAAAGCCACAACCACCCGTCTTACATCGAACCCTATAATGGTGCGGCGACTGGGGTGGGCGGCATTTTGCGCGATGTCTTCACCATGGGCGCACGGCCGATTGCCAATTTGAATGCGCTGCGTTTCGGCGCGCCGGATGCGCCGCGCATGAAGCGCATCATTGATGGTGTGGTGCGCGGTATTGGCGGTTACGGCAATTGCGTGGGCGTGCCGACCGTGGGCGGAGAGGTGAATTTCCACCCACGCTACAACGGCAACCCCTTGGTGAATGCCATGACGGTTGGCATTGCGCGCGCTGATCGTATTTTCACTGCCAAGGCAACAGGCATAGGCAATCCCGTGGTTTATGTCGGTTCCAAGACCGGGCGCGATGGCATCCATGGCGCCACCATGGCGAGTGCGGAATTCAGCGCCGATTCGGAAGAAAAGCGCCCGACGGTGCAAATCGGCGACCCCTTCGCCGAAAAGCTGCTGATCGAAGCCTGCATGGAATTGATGGCAACTGATGCCATCGTTGCCATTCAGGATATGGGCGCTGCGGGGCTCACCAGTTCCAGCGTGGAGATGGCCGGCAAGGGCGGCATGGGCATTGAACTTGAAATGGATGCCGTGCCGCAGCGCGAAGAAGGCATGTCGGCTTATGAGATGATGCTCTCAGAAAGCCAGGAACGCATGCTGATGATCCTGAAGCCGGGCCGAGAGGCCGAGGCTGAGGCGATTTTCCGCAAATGGGAATTGGATTTCGCGGTGATCGGCAAGCTGACCGATACCGGGCGCATCGTGATCCGCCATAAGGGCGTGCTGGAAGCCGATATTGCGCTGGCGCCTTTGGAATCCGAAGCGCCACTCTATCGCCGCCCGATCGCAGAAACGCCGAAGCAGCCAGGGCTGGCCGCTTCCGCCATTCCTGATCCGGCTGGGATTGCGCCGGCCTTGATGACGCTTATCGCTTGCCCTGATCTTTGCTCCCGCCGCTGGATTTGGGACCAATATGACAGCCTGGTGAATGGGCAGACGGTGCAGCGCCCGGGTGGTGCCGATGCGGCCGTGGTCAGGATTGAAGACCATGACCGCGCACTTGCCATGACCACAGATTGCACGCCGCGCTATTGCCTGGCGGACCCCGAGGAAGGTGGCAAACAGGCGGTAGCGGAAGCCTGGCGGAACATTACCGCCGTTGGTGCTTTGCCGCTTGCGATCACCGACAATATGAATTTCGGCAATCCGGAAAAGCCCGAAATCATGGGGCAATTCGCCTATGCCGTGCGCGGCATGGCGGCGGCGTGTATTGCGCTGGATTTCCCGGTCGTCTCGGGCAATGTGTCGCTTTACAATGAAACCGAAGGCCGCGCGATTTTGCCCACACCCGCGATTGGCGGGGTTGGCGTGCTGGAAAAGGCCGCGCAGGCGGTGGGCTTGGCCATGCCGGCCAAGGGCGATCTGGTGCTGATTGGTGAAAGCCAGGGCTGGCTCGGCCAATCGCTCTGGCTGCGCGAAATCGCGGGCCGTGAAGAAGGCGCGCCACCACCGGTTGATCTGGCGGCAGAACGCCGCAATGGCGATTTTGCCCGCGCGCGCATCCTGGCGGGCCAAGTGCTGGCGAGCCATGACTGCGCCGATGGCGGGCTGCTGGTGGCCGTGGCGGAAATGGCGATGGGTAGCGGTATCGGTGCGAAGCTCACCTCAACGCCGGAGGGTATCCCCGCCCATGGCTTCTGGTTCGGCGAAGATCAGGCCCGCT